>JBJMKX010000095.1:0-32902 GCA_045805605.1 Solirubrobacteraceae bacterium | reverse complement strand
GCTCTTCGGGGCGCCGGGGAAGTTGACGATCAGGGTCCGCCCGCGGACCCCGGCGACGCCACGCGAGACCATCCACAGACGAGTGTGCTCGCGCGAGGCACTCCGCATCGCCTCGGCGATCCCCGGCGCCTCGCGCTCGATCACCGCCCGGGTCGCCTCGGGCGTCACGTCGCGCGGCGCGAACCCGGTGCCGCCAGTGGTGAGGATCACGTCGCAGGCGCCTCCGTCGGCCCAGTGGCGCAGGCGCTCTTCGATCGTCCGCTGCTCGTCGGGGACCGTCTCGCGGCCGACCACCTCGGCACCGAGCGAATCGGCGAATTCGGCCAGACGGGAGCCGCTCTCGTCCTCGGCTTCCCCAGCCGCCCGCGAGTCGCTGACCGTGATCACGGCAGCCCGCATCTCACTCCGGCCGCGGGGTGCTGCCGTAGATCGCCTTGCCGCCACTCTTATGGAGCAGCTGCACGCCGGCGATCTCCACCCCCTGCTCGATGCCCTTGACCATGTCGTAGACGGTCAGCGCGGCGACGCTCGCGGCGGTCAGCGCCTCCATCTCCACACCGGTGGCGGCGGTCGTGCGCGCCTCGGCCGTCACCGTGACCGTGCCCGCCTCGGTGTCGACGGCGCCTGCGACGCCCACGAACGACAGCGGGATCGTGTGGCAGAGCGGGATGAGCTCGGCCGTCCGCTTCGCCGCCTGGATGCCGGCGATCCGGGCGGTGCCGAGCACGTCGCCCTTGGGCGCGTCCCCGGCCGCGACCGCGCGCGCGGTCTCGGGCGTCATGCGAAGCTTCGCCCGCGCGACGGCGCGCCGCTGTGTCGGCTGCTTGTCGGCGACGTCGACCATGCGGGCCTGGCCCGCTGCGTCGAGGTGGGTGAGCTCGCGCTCGCTCAAGCCGGTGCGTGCGTGCGCTGCGCGGCGGCGATCAGGTCGCGCACGGCGACCTCGTCGCCGTCGCGGAGCAGCTGCACGGGGTCGGGCTCGCCATTGACGATCGACTCGAAGAACTCCTTGCGGTCCTGGTAGGTCGGCAGCGTCGCCTTTGCCCAGCCGCGTGCCTCGTTGAGCAGGATGGCGAGCCGCGCGTAGGGCTCGCCGTAGGTCTCGCCGATCTCGCGCTTGAGCCGCTTGGCCAGGGCGGGTGACGCCCCGGCGGTCGAGATCGCGATTGCCAGCGGCCCCTGACGCACGATGGCCGGCAGGATGAAGTTGCACAGCGGCGGCACGTCGACGACGTTGACGAGCATCGCCCGCCGCTCGGCGTCCTCGAAGACGCGGATGTTGACGTCGGTGTCGTTCGTAGCGGCGATGGCCATGAACGTGGCCTCGAGGTCGCCGGTCTCGTACGGGCGCCGCTCCCAGGCGATCGAGCTCTCCTCGGCGAGGTCGCGCAGCGGCGCGACGGCGTCGGGGGCGATCAGCACGACGTCGGCGTCGCAGGCGAGCAGACCCTCGACCTTCTCGAGGCCGACGTCACCGCCGCCGACGACGACGCAGCGGCGGCCGGTCAGCCGCAGGCACGCGATGTAGAACGGGGTCTCGAGCATCCCCTGCACGCACGACTGGTCGCAGATCCCCCTACGGAGCTGGCAGACGCATTCCTTGCCGGCGTAGGCCTGAGCGGGCATGTCCCTCGATGGTAGAGGGCGGCCAAGGCGATCCAACCCCAACCAATGGAAGGGAGTCACATGCATCGCCTCAGCCCACAGCGGAGCGCGAAGAGCTGCGCTGGAGCGCCTCGAGGGACGTTTTAGGGAGTTGGTCGGGCGCGCCTGCCGGTCTTGGCGAACGGCGGGCGAACGGGGCGACGAAGAATGGAGGGTCCGGCCGGGGTGTGTGCAGTTGACCGCCTATAGGACTGTCAGGTGCACACACCCCCGCCCAAGCGGTGCGGGGGGCAGGGGGTGTTCGTGGCAGGTCACCCCCGATTCCCCGTCATCGCGCCGTTCGCCGGGGCTCCGCCGGCGATGACCGAAGTGACCTAGCGCCGGACCGTGTCGCGCGCGAGTCGGCGCGCGAGGCGCACGGCCGGGACCGCGCCCTCGCGCAGCGCCTTCAGGCGCTCGGACTCGCGGCCGTAGAAGTAGCGCGTGACCGCCTTCATCGTCCGCGCAAGCGACTCGTCGTAGGGGTACCACCACAGGTCGCGCAGGCGAGATGGCTCCCACACGCGCAGGCGCACGTCGACGAACTCGGCCAGTCCCGCCGGCGAGAGGGCGGTGAGCATGTGCTCGTTGATCCACGCCCGCTCGGCCTGCAGCTCGCGCGTGATCCGCTCGCCGCGGCCGCGATCGGCGGTCCACACCGACGCGCCCACGCTCGGCGTCTCGTTGGCCAGCGCGATCGCCTCGTCTTCACTGTCGACCGCCACGACCGGCAGCACCGGTCCCGGCAGGGGCTCGCTCAGCACGCGCATCTGCCGCGTCGCCCCGCGCAGCACCACCGGGGCGAAGAATGGGCCCACGACGCCGGGGATGTCGGCGGGCCCGCCGGTGAGGCGCTCGGCCCCGGCGGCGACCGCTTCATCGACGGCATCACACACGACGGGAAGATGCTCGGCGCTCGCGAGCGGGCCGATGTCGACGTCCCAGCGCCCCGGGTCGCCGAGACGCAGCCGGCCCGCGGCCGCGACGAGCTGCTCGGTGAACCGGTCGGCGACCTCGCGGCGGACGTACACGCGAGCGACGTTCACGCGCGACTGGCCGGCGTTCGCGAACGCCGCCCACAGCGCCCCCGACACCGCGTGCGGCACCGAGGCGTCGGCGAGCACGAGCATCGGGTCGCGTCCGAGCGCGCCGATCCGCACCACCTGCCCCGCTCCCCCGCGCTCCAACGCGTTCGCCAGGTCGCCCGTTCCGGCCGCCACTCGGACCAGGCCCTCGGGCACGCCCGCGCGATCGAGCGCGCGCACGAGCCGCACGGCCGAGAGCGGCACCAGCGGATCCGGCACCAGCACCACGCCGTTGCCTGCCATGAGTGCGTAGGCGACCCGGCGCATGCCGCTGGCCCACGGCGAGCTCCACGGCGAGCAGACCCCGACGACGCCAACCGGATCACGCACGAGGTGCGAGCGCTTGCCCCGCAGCGGCAGCTGATTGCCGCGCAGGCGCTGGTCGGCGAGGAAGCGCGGCGCGTGGGCGGCCACCCAGCGCAGCGCGTCGACGGAGGCCAGAAGCTCCATCGTGACCGCCTCGGTCCGCGGGCGTCCCTGCTCGCGCGCGAACAGCTCGCTCAGGTCGTCGACCTCGTCGAGCACGACCTGGGCGATGCGCCGCAGGTAGCGCGAGCGGTCGCCCAGCGGCAGCGCCGCCCAGAACGGCTGGACGGCGGCGACCTCGCCGACGATGGCGGCCACGGCCTCGGGCGGCGTCTCGGGTACCTCGCCGATGGCCTGGCCGGTGCACGCGTCGCGGCTGACGAGAGCGGCCATTGCCGCCGGACCGCAAGACCCTACGCCGCCGTCCGGCGTGCCCGCGCGCGCAGGGCGCTGCCCAGCAGGTCCTCGAGCGCGTCGGCGCACGCCGGGTCGACCACGATCGCGTCGGGGTCGGCGCCCGGGATCAGGTCGATCGCGCCTGCCCCGAGAAGCGCCTCCGCGCGCGGGCGCGGCGTCACCGCGGCAATGGCGATCCGATGGCGCGGATCGAACGACAGCAGGCGTCGGACCTCGAGCTCGTCCGGCACGTCGCCGGCCTCGACCAGGAGCTGGCGCATCGCGGCCGCATCGGACTGTCGCAGCAGGCGCAGGCGCACGCGCTCCCCGGTGGGGAGCGGATACGAGCGCGCGAGCAGGGCGCCGGGATCGAAGGCGGACGAGGCCACCGGTCCAGGGAAGCAGACCCACTCGAAATGCCCCGTAAAGATCCTGTCTATGCCGGGCGGCCGCGCAGGCGCCGGACCTCGGCCAGCCGCTCGGCCAGCGCCCGCTCGGCCTCGCCCGGGTCGTAGAAGCGCTCGCCCACCAGCTCGTCGGGCATCAGCTCCTGGGGCGAGACGGCGCCCGGGTGGTCGTGGGGCGAGTCGTACCCCTGCCCGCGGCCGAGCGGCCGCGCGCCCGGGTGACCGCTCGAGCGCAGATAGAGCGGCGGCAGCTTGGCCCCGTGCTCGCGCACGTGCGCGCGGGCCGCTCCGATCGCCCGCGTCGCCGCCTTGGACTTCGGCGCCAGCGACAGGTAGATGGCCGCCTGGGCGAGGTTGAGCTGGGCCTCCGGCATGCCGACGTGCTCCACCGCGTAGGCCGCGGCGGCGGCCACCTGCAGCGCCTGCGGCTCGGCATTCCCCACGTCCTCGGAGGCGAAGATGAGCATCCGCCTGGCGATGAAGCGCGGGTCCTCCCCGCCCTCCAGCATCACCGCCAGGTAGTAGAGCGACGCGTCGGGGTCCGAGCCGCGCGTCGCCTTGATCCAGGCCGAGATCGTGTCGTAGTGCTGGTCGGCCTTCTTGTCGTAGCGCAGCGCCCGCCGCTGCAGCGCGTCCTCGGCCTGCTCGAGCGTGATCGCGCCGTCGCCCGCCATCGACTGCGCGAGCTCCAACGCCGCCAGCGCGGTGCGCGCGTCGCCGCCCGAGCGCAGTGCGAGGAAGGAGACGACGTCGTCGTCCAGCGAGGGCTGGGCGCGAAGCACGACGGTGCGGATGTCCTCCTCGGACAGCGCGTGCAGCTCGTAGACCTGCGTGCGGGAGAGCAGAGCCGAGTTGACCTCGAAGTACGGGTTCTCCGTCGTCGCCCCGATGAGCGTGACGAGCCCCTCCTCAACTGCCGGCAGCAGCGCGTCCTGCTGGGCCTTGTTGAAGCGGTGGATCTCGTCGAGGAAGAAGATCGTGCGCTCGCCCGTGGTGGCCCGGCGGTGCTCGGCGCGCTGCAGGACGGCCCGCACCTCGGCCCGCCCGGCCTCGACCGCCGAGACCTCCTCGAACGCCGCCCCTGCCGCGCGCGCCACGATCCGCGCAAGCGTGGTCTTGCCCGAGCCGGGCGGGCCGTAGAGCACCATCGAATGCGGGCGGCCGGTCTCGATCGCCGTGCGCAGCGCCGACCCCGGGGCGAGCAGGTGCTCCTGGCCCACGAAGTCGTCGAGCGTGGCCGGGCGCATCCGCACGGGCAGGGGTCCCTCCTCGGGAGGGACCCCCGTGCGCCCGCGCGGCGGCTCCGGTGTGTCGAAGAGCTGGTCGGCGATGCTGGGGCTCAGCCTAGTCGGGGTCGGGCGGAGCCCGATCACCCTGTCACGCCCGCGCGCCCTCCGGCTCCGGCTCGTGGCGGACCCGCGGCAGCCACCGCAGCGACTTCGGCAGGTACCAGTTCCAGTCGCCGAGGAGCTTCATCGTCGCGGGCAGCAGGACCGCCCGCACGATCGTCGCGTCGATCAGCACCGCCACGGCGAGGCCGATGCCCATCTGCTTGAAGTCGAGCATCGACAGCGTGGCGAAGATCGCGAACACCGCCACCATCACCACCGCCGCGCTCGTCACCGTGCCTGCCGTGGTCTTGATGCCGTGGGCGACGGCGTCCTCGGTCTTCATGCCCCGATCGAACGCCTCGCGGATCCGGCTGAGGATGAAGACGTGGTAGTCCATCGACAGGCCGAACAGGATCACGAAGAGGAAGATCGGCAGCCAGGCCGTGATGCCGCCGGTCGACTTGAAGCCGAGGATGCTCTCGGCCCAGTGGTTCTGGAAGACCAACGCCAGCACCCCGTAGGCCGCGCCCACCGAGAGCAGGTTGAGCACGATCGCCTTGATCGGGATCACGATCGAGCGGAACGTGACCAGGAGCAGGATGAAGGCCAGGAACAGGACGAAGGCGAACACCAGCGGCGCATGCGACTTCATCACGTCGTTGAAGTCCTTCGACTGCGCCGTCTGCCCGGTCACGTAGGTCTTCGCGCCGTCGACCGTCCCAACCGTCGCCGGGATCAGGCGGTCGCGCAGCTGCGCGAGCGCCGTCTCCGACCGGCCGTCGGTGCCCGACCCGACCATCGGCAGGTCCATCGTCATCACGCGATGGTTCGGGCTGACGCTGGTGAACACCGGCCGCTTGAACTCGCCGGTCGCCAGGGCCTGGCGCTCGAGCGCCTTCATCTGGCCGACGACCTTCGGCGCCGTCACGTCGCTTGCCTGCACCGCGACCACGGCGGGAACCCCGCTGCCCGGGAAGGCCGCCTGGATGCGGTCGTAGGTCTTCATGATCGGCAGGGTGCGGGGAAGCGCGTCCGTGCTGAACGCCGCCGTGTGCAGCCCGAAGGCGGGGATCGCGAGCGCGATGAGCACGCCGGCCGAGAGCACGACGGACACCACCGGACGGGCGAGGACCCGGTCGAGGAGCCAGCCCCAGGCGCCCGACGAGCCTCGCGCCTGGCGCTGCTCACGCCATCTGGCGAGGAACGGGACGCGGCCCTTCTCGACCCGGTCGCCCAGCCAGCTCAGCACGGCGGGAACGACGGTCACCGAGCCGAGCATCGCCGCGGCGACGACGAGGATCGTCCCGATCCCGAAGCCGGTGAAGACGTTCGAGCCGGTGAAGAACATGCCGGCCATGGCGACCATGACGGTCAGGCCGGAGACCAGCACGGCGCGCCCCGACGTCGCCGACGCGACGCTCAGCGCCTCCTCGGGACTGCGTCCCAGCACGCGTTCCTCCCGCTCGCGGCGCAGGATGAACAGCGTGTAGTCGACGCCGACCGCCAAGCCGACGAGCAGGATGACCGACGTCACGGCGTCGTCGACCGGGAAGATCTGGCTCGGCAGGGCCACGAGGCCGATGGCGATCGCCACCGCGCTCAGGCCGAGCAGCAGCGGGATCCCCGCGGCCACCAGCGCGCCGAACGCGATCACGAGGATGATGAGCGTGATCGGGACCGAGGTGACCTCGGCCTTGGAGAAGTCGTCCGAAAATGCCTTCTGGAGCGCCTTGCTCGCGCTAGCCGAACCGAATTCCTCGATACGGAGCTCGGGGTGCGCACGAGCGACCTTGGCCACCGAGTCCTCGATCGGGCCGATTCGCTCCTTGGCCTTGTCGGAGTCGCCCGCGACCGAGAACGTCACCAGCGCCGAACGGCCGTCACGCGAGATCTGACCACCGTTGCCGCGCGCGTAGGGCGACTCGATCTCCGAGACCGTCCGGTAGGTCCCGACCGCGCCCGTCACGTCCTTGACCGCGGCCCGGAACTGCGGGCTCGACGGCTTGAGGTGACCGGAGCGCGACTGGACGAGGACGTTCTCGTCGCCCTTCTTGGGGAAGTTGTCGTTGATCGCCTTCTGGGCCGTCCGCGACTGGCCGTTCCCCTGGTCCTCGTCCTTGATCGTGTTGGTGCCCACGGCGCCGCCGATGACGAGCGACAGCACGACGAGGGCAAGCCACCCGAAGATGGCGGTCTTGCGGTGTGCGGCGCTCCACCGGCCGGCGCGCGCCGCGAGGTTGCGCGACTGCATCACTTGAATCTCCTGTTAGAGCGGTCGAGCCGACGGCCGCCGGAGGCGGCCGGTCGGGCGACCGTGTTTGGGTCCGGATGGGTGCGCTGCGATGGTCGCTCGACCCGCACGCGCCCGCCATGGGGAATGCCCCCAAGCTGGGGGTGGGGATATCCCCAACCCCTAGGATCGACGGTGGACCGCATGGACTTTGGTGCACACGTCACACAGCTCCTGCAGGAGCTGATCCGCTTCGACACGGTCAACCCGCCGGGCAACGAGCGCCCGGCGCAGGAGCACCTCGCGGCGCAGCTCGACGACGCCGGCTTCGAGGTGGAGCTCGCGGGTGCAGAGCCGGACCGCCCGAACCTGGTCGCCCGGCTGGCCGGCGACGCGCCAGGGCCCGTGCTCGGTTTCCTCGGCCACGTCGACACCGTCCTTGCCGATCCCGAGGCGTGGGCCCGCGACCCGTGGTCGGGCGACCTGGTCGACGGCTTCGTATGGGGGCGCGGGGCGATCGACATGAAGTCGCAGGTCGCGGCCGAGGCGGCCGCCGCGATCGCGCTGGCGCGCGAAGGCTGGCGCCCGGCCCGAGGCCAGCTGAAGGTCATCGCCGTCGCCGACGAGGAGACGGGCGGCGCGCTGGGCGCGCAGTGGCTGTGCGAGCACCACCCCGAACTCGCGCGCTGCGACTTCCTCCTCAACGAGGGCGCCGGCACGTTCATCGAGTACCGCGGCGACCGCCACTACGGCGTCTGCTGCGCCGAGAAGGGCGTCTACCGCTTCACGGTCACGACGAGCGGCGCCGCCGGCCACGCGTCGGTCCCGATGCTCGGGGACAACGCGCTGCTGAAGATGGCGCCGGTGCTCGAGCGCCTGCGCGCGCAGCCGTCCTACGACGTCACCGACGAGCCCGCCGAGGTACTGCGCCGGCTCGGCGAGGAGGTAGACGGCGACGCCACGCCGGCCCTGATGGCGCTCAACGAGCACGACCCGCGGCTTGCGATCCTCGTGCAGGCCATGCTGGGGGTCAGCGTCACGCCGACGCGGATCAAGGCCTCGGACAAGATCAACGTCATTCCGGCGCGGGCCGAGCTGCAGGTCGACTGCCGCGTGCCGCCGGGCCTGGACGACGAGCACGTCATGCGGCGCATCCGCGAGGTGCTGGGCGAGGACGGCTACGGGCTCGAGTTCTCCGAGAAGGTGCCCGGCAACCGGTCCCCGATGTACTCCGAGCTCATGGACCTGATCGGACGCTGGATCGAGCGGGAGGATCCGGGGGCGAGGGTGATCCCCGTCCAGTTGCCCGCCTTCACCGACTCGCGCCACTTCCGCGCGGCGTTCCCCGACTGCATCGCCTACGGGTTCTTCCCTCAGCGCCATCAGGGCTTCTTCGACACCTGGCCGCTCGTCCACGGCGCCGACGAGCGCATCGACGTGCGCGACCTCGAGTTCGCCGCGCGCTTCTATGTCGATTGCGCGCGGGAGGTGCTCGGGTGACCGAGACCAAGCTGCGGCTCGGCGGCATGGCGCTGCGCAACGGGCTGCTCGTCCACGGGCCGACGCATTGGGCGGCGGCGATCCGAGCCGGCGACGGAGGCGTGCACGTGGCGTCGGGGCGTAAGGCGCGCGTGCAGGCCTTTGACGCCATCCCGGGCGCGCGCGGCGTGGCGCGCCTGTACGAGGCACTCGCGGTGATCCCGCAGGTCAAGCGGGCATTGCCCGAGGCGCGGCTGCCCTTCCAGGACGGCAGGGTGCTTGCCGGCGCGCTCGCCGCCGGGGTAGCCGGCGTGGGCGCCCGGGCGGCATCGCGGCGCAGAGGACGGGCCGCCCTCGGCGAGGCGGCCGCCGCGGGCCTGTCGCTCGCCCCGTCCGTGCTCGCCCTGCGCGGCGGCGAGCTGGCCGCGTACCACGGGGTCGAGCACAAGGCGATCGCCGCCTACGAGCACGACGATGCGGATGCGGCGAGCGCAAGCAAGGAGCACGAGCGCTGCGGCTCGCATCTGATCGCGCCCATGCTGGCTGCCAACGTCGCCGGCGCCGCATTGCTGCGCCGGCTCGTCGAGCGCCCCGGCCCGCTGGCCACGGGCGCGGTCGGCCTCGCCTCGATCGCCGCCGCGGTCGAGGTCTTCGCGTGGTCCGAGCGCCACGCCACGACGCGCACCGCCCGCGCGCTGCGCCGGCCCGGCTACGAGCTCCAGCGCGCGATCGGCACCCGCGAGCCCGACGAGCGCCAGCTCGAGGTGGGCCGAGCGGCGCTGGCCGAGATCCTGCGGGTCGAGGGCATCTCAGGCTGAGCGAAGCAGGCCGGCGGCGACCGTGGCCCATGCCGTGAGCGCCGCCCAGAAGGCGACTGCGCCCACGGCTTCGAAACCAGCGAGGCTCCCCGCAAGCGAGTACATGCCGAGCGGGAAGACGGTCGCCCAGCGCTCGAGCCGGTAGGCCGGGGCGCCGTCCCGCAGCGCGAGCACGCCCTCGAGCGCGATCAGGCCAAGCCCGAGCCCGGAGCATGCGACCCAGAGGGCGACCGCCGCGCCATGCAGGGCGCCGGCGATCCCGTCCAGCGATGAGGCGCGGCACGCGACGGCGAGGCTCGCCGCCGCCACCGAGGCGATGGCCAGCGCGCCCATCGCGACCCAATGGTCGCCGCCGACAAGCCCCCCGTCGAGCCTCCGGACAGCGATCCGGCGGATGAGCAGACCGGCCACCGGCACGTACGCCACCAGGCCGGCGAACCACAGCGCCACCGCCACCACCGCGACCGGCGCCGAGCCCCATGTTCGGTCGATGTCGGCGGCGGCCAAGGCGATCGACTCGAGCGCAACCGTGGTCAGGAACCAGCTGCCGGTGGCGCTGGACACCCGCTCGCACGGCCCCGCGCGCAGGGCCGAGGCACAGGCGGCGGGCATCAGAGCGGCGGCGAGCACGACGCCGCAGGCGCCCACCGCCGCGCCGACACCCACCAGCCGGGCGAGTGCCAGCCGGGACGCGATGACCTCGGTCGCGGCGACGAGCGCCAGCGCGCCGAACCCGGTCGAGGGCGAGCGCAGCTCGGCGCGGACGGCCTCCGGGTCCGCCCGCATGCGCAGGCCCTGGGCCATTGCCAGTGCGAGGTACGCGCCGATGGCAAGCACGAGCAGCGCCCAGGACAAGGCCGACAGGTCCTGCTGCCGGGCGCCGACCGAGAGGATCCCGGTTGCCATCACCACCACGAAGGCCCGGAGCGGAACGTGTGGCGCCTTCATGTCCCGAACCTACGCACGCGAGGGCTCGGGGACTCGGTCGGCGGGCCCCACTGGTCCTGCGTCGGCGGCTGCGCGATCGGCACCCGCGAACCCGTCCAGCGCCAGCTCGAGGTGGGCCGAGCGGCGCTCGCAGAGATGCTGCGTGTCGAGGGTTCGGCCTAGATGTTCGCCGCCGCTATGCGCGCGATCGGGCAAGCGACGACGACGGTCACGATGAGGGGGCGGTACAGAGACTCACCCGGATGCCGTAGAGCGGGCCCGGTCGACCCAAGGCCGCGCGCCGATCCGCTCGGCCAAAGCGACGGCCTGGGCGAAGTGGCGCTCGGCGTCGCGCGTGCGCCCCAATGTCGCGGCAAGGATCCCCAGGTAGCGGGCGACCGGTCCGGTGCTGATCTCGGGGTAGCAGATCGCGATGCGGTCCCCGTACGGCGCCAGCAGCTGGTAGAGGACGGCAGCGCGGCCGGCGTCCTTCACGGCGGCCGCGGTCTCGGACAGCAGGCCCATGCTCACCAGCCATTCCTCGTCGAACGGCAGCGACACGCCGTCGTCGCCGACGAGCGCCTCGAGCGCCGCGCGCGCCTCGCCGGTGCGGCCCAGCTCGGCCAGCACCTGTGCATGGACGCAGCGGAAGATCGGATACGTGGAGTACGTCGCGACCGAGTCGCGCATCAGGCCCTCCACTTCCGTCAGCCGTCCCTGCTCGCGGCGTAGGAGGTAGAGCTGCAGACGGTAGGAGACCTCAGCGCTCCAGGTCAGGGCCCGTTCTCCGATGGAGCGGGCTCGGACGACGAGGTTCTCGGCCTCGTCCAGCCGGCCCTCGAGCAGCGCGAACAGCGCCTCGTAGACGGCGACGAACCAGGCGTGCGACGGCTGGCGCAACTCCGCCGCCACCTTCGTCATCGCCGCCAGCTCCGCTTTTGCGCCCTCCACGTCACCGAGCTCCACGAGCGCGTCCAGCCGCTCCTCGCCGCCCTCGACGATGCGCTCCTTGTCGCCGGCCTCGGTCGCCACCGCCACGAGCTCGTCGGCCAGCTCGAGTTGGCGGCGCGTGTGGTCGGGCGAGTGGTGGGCGAGGATGTAGCCCTGGAGCGCGTAGGCGAGGGTGGCCGGATCGCCCAGGCGCCGAGCGCAGGCCAGCGCCTCCGCGCCCAGGGCCTCTCGCCGCTGTGCCGAAGCGGTGGAGTCCCGCAGCGGTCCGCCCGCGATCCGGGCGAGCAGGCGGACGCGCAACGGGCTGTCGTCGGTGCCGATGGTCGTCAGGGCGCGCTCCAGCAACTGCAGGACAGCGTCGTCGTCGCGCGCGACGTCCCAGATCATCCGCGCGCCGTACCCCAGGGCCGCGCGGGCGAGCGCCTCGGACAGGCCGGTGCGCTCGGCCAGGTCGGCGGCCTCGCGGAACGCCCGCTTGGAGGCCGGCGTGTCGCCGGCCCGGGCGCGCGCCTCGCCCAATCCGAGCAGGAGCTCGCAGCGCTCGGCGGCGTCGTCGACGAGGATCAGCGCCGCCTCGTACTGCCGCTCGGCCTCCTCGAAGGCGAGCGTCACGATGGCGCGGTCGCCCGCCCGGCGCGAGTACGCCACGGCTCGGTCCGTCGCACCAACCGGCGCGGCCGCCCGGAAGTGATGCGCGAGCTCGGCGAGGTGCGGCTCGGGGTCGGCTTCATAGACCGCCTCGAGCGCCTCCCCCGCCGCCAGGTGGAGGCGCAGCCGCCGCGCCGAGGTCAGGTCGTCGTAGAGCGTGTCGCGGATGAGGGCGTGGCCGAAGCGGAGCTGCCCCGGCGCGGCGGGGGCATCGACCACGATGCGCTCGGCCATGGCCTCGTCCAGCGTGTCGAGCAGCTCATCCCGCGCGAGCGTGCACATCTCGGCCAGCGCGTCGAGCCCGAACTCGCGCCCGAGGACCGACGCCGAGTACAGCAGCGCCCGGCAGGGCTCCGACAGCCGGCCCACGCGCCGGGCGATCACCGCACGGATGCCGGGCGGGATCGGCACCTCGGCGCGCGGCTCGCCGAGCAGCCCCTCGGCGTCGAGGAGCCGCACGAGCTCGACCACGAACAGCGGGTTGCCGTCGGTCTCGGCGTGGACCTCCTCCACGAGCGAGGAGGTCGGCCGGGCGCCGGTGGACAGCTCGAGGTACCGGCCCACCGCCTGCTCGCCGAGCCCGGCGAGATGCATCTGCGCGGTGTGCGGCTCGCGGACGAGCTCGGCGAGCGTCGCGTGCAGCGGGTCGCGCATGGCCGGGTCGACGTCGCGATAGGCCGCGATCAGGAGGAGCCGGCAGTCGGCGAGCTCGCGCGCGACGAAGCGCAGCAACAGCAGCGACGGCTCGTCGGCCGCGTGCAGGTCGTCGAGCACGAGCACAAGCGGCTCGCCTTCGGCGGATGCGCGCAGAAATGCGCTCGTCGCCTGGAAGAGCCAAAACCGAGCCCCCTCGGTGTCGAGCTCGGGGGGCTCGGGCAGCCGTCCCAGCGCCTGGACCCACGGCCAGTACGGCGGCGCGCCGCCCGCCTCCCAGCAGCGGCCGACAAGCACGCGCGCGCCACGCTCGGCGGCCTGCCGGCCGAGTTCATCGGCCAAGCGGCTCTTGCCCGCGCCGGGCTCGCCCGCGACCAGGAAGAGCCGGCCGTGCCCGCCGAATGCGTCGTCGAGGCCGCGCTCGAGCTCGCCCAGCTCGCGATCGCGTCCGACGAACGCGCCGCGCGGGCCCCCGGCCGCGGCCTCGGACGGCAGGTCGAGCGCGGGGTCCTGCTCGAGCACCGCCCGGTGCAAAGCCTGCAGCTCGCGCCCGGGTTCGATCCCGAGCTCGTCCACGAGCGCCCGCCGCGCCGCGCGGTAGGCCTGCAGCGCCTCGGCCTGCCGGCCCGAGCGGTAGAGCGCGAGCATGAGCTGGCCGCGCAGCCGCTCGCGGTGTGGGTGCTCGGCCACGAGCGCTTCGAGCTCGCCGGCGAGCGCGGCGTGGCCTCCGTCCTCGAGCGCCCGCTCGACGCGCTCCTCGACGCAGGCGACCCGCATTTCCTCCAGCCGCGCTACCTCGGCCGCGATGAACCGTTGCGATGCCAGGTCGGCCAGCGCAGGCCCGCGCCACAGCGCGAGCGCCTCGTCAAACCGGCCGGCTGCGCGCAGCCGCTCGAAGCGCGCCAGGTCGAGCTCGTCTTCGCCGAGGGCGATGAGGTAGCCGGGCGCCCGGGTCTGCAGGCGCTCGCGGCCAATCGCCTTGCGCAGCTGGGAGACGTGGAGCTGCAGCACCTTGCGGGCTGTCTCGGGGGGATCGTCATCCCAGAGGAGGTCGACCAGGCGGTCGCGCGCGACGACGCGGTTGGGCTGCAGCAGAAGCGCGGCGAGCAGTGCGCGCCGCTGCGGCCCGCCGAGGTCGAGCACGCGGCCGTCGGAGCGGACCTCTAGCGGCCCGAGGATGCGAAACTCCATGCCAGGGCGACCATACGCCGCCCGCGGCCTGATATCCCTTGCGCCATGGCGACTGAGGTGCGCGAGCGCCTGGGGTCGGAGGTCTTCCGCCTCCCGGTGGAGCGGATCCGCGAGGGGTACTACTCCGACGCGTACTTCAATCACGCCAAGGCGCTGCTCGAGCGGGAGGGCCGCCACCCCCGCGTGGTGATGCAGGTGTTCCAGAAGCGCCACTCGGTGCTCGGCGGCGTGGACGAGGCGATCGCCGTGCTGCGCGAATGCTCCGGGCACCGGGTCCAGGACGGGTCGTGGATCGACGGCTGGGGCGAGCTCGAGGTGCGCGCGCTGTACGAGGGGGACGAGATCTCGCCCTACGAGACGGTCATGACGATCGAGGGCGACTACGCGCTCTTCGCCCACCTCGAGACCGTCTACCTCGGCTGCATGGCGCGGCGCTCGCTGGTCATGCGCAACGTCACGGAGGTCGTCGGCGCCGCCAGCGGCAAGCCGATCTGGTACTTCCCCGCACGCCACGACCACTGGCTCGTGCAGACCGGCGACGGGTGGGCGGCCCACATCGCCGGGGCGATCGGCGTGTCGACCGACGCCCAGGCGTCGTGGTGGGGCGGGCGCGGGATGGGGACGGTGCCGCACGCGCTCATCGCGGCCTTCGGCGGCGACACCGTCGCCGCGGCCAAGTGCTTCGCCGACCGGTTCGGCCACGAGATGAACGTGACCGTGCTCGTCGACTTCGAGAACGACTCGGTGCGCACCGCCCTGGAGGTGGCCGAGGCCCTGGGGTCGAAGCTTTGGGGCGTGCGGCTCGACACCTCCGACAAGCTCGTCGACCGGGCGCTCCTGGACGAGATGGGCGAGTTCAAGCCCACCGGAGTCGCGCCCGAGTTGGTGCACAAGGTCCGCGCGGCCCTGGACGAGGGCGGGTTCGGCGAGGTCAAGATCGTCGCATCGGGCGGCTTCACCGTCGATCGCATCCGCGAGTTCGAGGCCGCCGGCGTGCCGGTCGACGCCTACGGCGTGGGCTCGTCGCTGATCCGCGGCGAGAACGACTTCACCGCCGACGTCGTCTGCGTCGACGGGCGACCCGGGGGGAAGGTCGGCCGCCGCTACAAGCCCAACCCGCGCCTGGACCCGGTGCCCTGACGCCCAGGGGATCATGAGGACCCGCCGATGACCAGCGTGGTGGCCTTCCTCTCGTACGACGACCTGCAGAACTTCGCGCTGACGTGGCTGCCGCTGATCTTGATGGCGCTGCTCGTCTTCCTGGTCTGGCGGACCCTCAAGGTCATGCCGCGCACCAAGCCGCAGCAGATCAAGCCCGAGACCAAGCTCGAGGTGGCGTGGAGCGACATCGCCGGAGTCGACGAAGCCAAGGAGGAACTGCGCGAGGTCGTCGAGTTCCTCTCCGACCCCGCGCGCTTCCGCCGCGTCGGCGCCAAGGTCCCAAAGGGCATCCTCCTGCACGGCCCGCCCGGCACCGGCAAGACGCTGCTGGCCAAGGCGGTGGCGCACGAGTCGGGGGCCAACTTCTTCTCGCAGTCGGCCGCCGCGTTCGTGGAGATGTTCGCCGGGCTGGGGGCGGCGCGCATCCGGCGCCTGTTCGGCGTGGCGCGCAAGCATGCCCCCTGCATCGTGTTCATCGACGAACTCGACGCCGTCGGCGGCCAGCGCGGCGCCGACGTGACCGGGGAGCGCGACCAGACGCTCAACCAGCTCTTGGTCGAGATGGACGGCTTCCAGACCACGCAGGACGTCGTGGTCATCGCCGCATCCAACCTGCTCGACAAACTCGACCCGGCGCTGCTGCGGCCCGGCCGCTTCGACCGCCAGATCTACGTCTCCCCGCCCGACGTCAACGGGCGGGCCGGGATCCTTCAGGTCCACACGCGCGGAAAGCCGCTGGGCGAGGTCGACCTGGACCGCGTCGCCCGGCAGACCAGCGGCCTGACCGGCGCCGACCTGGCCAACATCTGCAACGAGGCGGCGATCTTCGCCGCCCGCCGCGGCAACGAGATCATCGCCATGGCCGACTTCGACGCCGCCCTCGAGCGCGTGGTGGCGGGCATGCAGTCGCGTCGCACGCTCAACGACCACGAGAAGCGGGTCATCGCCTACCACGAGGCCGGGCACGCCCTGTGCGCCGAGCTGCTCCCCTCGGTCGACCGCGTACACAAGATCTCGATCGTGCCGCGCGGACGGGCGCTCGGCTACACGCTCAACTTGCCCGAGGAGGACCGCTACCTGAAGACGCGGGAGGAGCTCGTCGACTACATGACGGTGCTGCTCGGTGGACGCGTCGCGGAGGACATCGTGTTCGGGGCGATCACGACCGGGGCCGCCGACGACCTGAAGCGGGTGGCCGAGATCTCGTCGGCGATGGTGAGCGAGTACGCGATGGGAACCGATCTCTCCTCGCACCGGCTGGCGTCGGAAACCGCCGCCGACTTCGCCTCGGAGGCGACGCGCCGCCTGCGCGACCAGGAGCAGCAGGCGCTGGCCGAGGAGGCGCAGCGCGCCGCCTACGCGCTCATCGCCACCCACCGCGAGCTGCTCGACGAGCTGGGGACGACGCTGTTGCGCAACGAGGTCATCGAGCGCGAGGACATCGAGCGCATCGTCGGCGACACGCCGCGCGAGGAGCCCTCGACCGGCGCTCGCCTGCGCATCGCCGCGGCCAAGCCACCCCCGCCCGAGTCGCCCAAGCGCGACACCTAGGGCGCCGCTACCCTCCGCGCCGTGTTCGGCCGGATCGACCACGTTGGCGTGGCCGTCGAGGACATCGACGCCGCGCTCCCGCTCTACCGCGACGCCCTGGGGCTGTCGCTCGTCCACCGCGAAAGGATCGAGGAGCAGGGGGTCGACGCGGCACTGCTCGACGTCGGCGACGGGCACGTGGAGCTGATCGCGCCGCTCGGCCCGGAGACCGGAGTGGCGAAGTTCCTGGCCAAGCGTGGCCCGGGGCTCCACCACGTCGCGTACTCCGTCGACGACATCGACCACGCGCTGGCGGGCCTGCGCGAGGCCGGGCTGCGCCTGATCGACGAACGCGCGAGGGTGGGAATACGCAACTCTCGGGTAGCGTTTGTGCACCCGTCGGCGACCGGCGGTGTGCTGACCGAGATCGTTCAACCCGCGGAGGACCACTAGGCATGGCGAAGGACACGGCGCGCATCTCCATCGGCTTCCAGGGCGGCCAGGCGCTCGGCGTCCGCGTGAGCGCGGACGCCCTCAAGGAACTGCGTCAGGCGCTCGGGGCCAGGCCGATGGGCGAGGGAAAGGGCTTCTACGACCTCGAGGTCGAGAACGGGGCGGTGGCGCTCAACCTCGACGAGGTCGTCTACGTGCACACCGACTCGGGCGAGCACCGGGTCGGCTTCGGGCTCTGAGCGCGCTCGACCTCGCCCTGTTCCGCTTCGCGCGCACGGCGGGGCACACGCCCGGCGCCGAGCGGGCGGTCCAGGCGTTCTCACTGCTCGGCGAGCACGCCATGGTGTGGCTGGCCTTGGGCGGCGCTGGCATCGCGCTCGACCGCCCGCGCCGCCCCCGCTGGCGCCGGGCCGTCGCGACCGTCGCCGCCGCCTACCTGGCCAACACCGCGATCAAGCTGACCGTGCGCCGGCGGCGGCCGCAGGTCGAGGGCCTGCCGCCGCTCGCCGGCACGCCGACCGGACTGTCGTTTCCGAGCGCCCATGCGACGTCGTCGTTTGCGGCGGCGCGGGCGTACTCGGCCCTCGTGCCGGCCCCGCCGCTGTACGCCTTGGCGCTCGCGCTCGCGCTGTCGCGGCTGTACCTCGGCGTGCACTACCCGTCTGACTCGGTCGCGGGCGCCGCGCTCGGGACGGCGCTCGGGCAGCTCGGCCGATGAGAGTCGGCATCGTCGGGCTTCCGAACGCGGGCAAGTCGACCCTGTTCTCGGCGCTCACCCGGGCCGAGGCCGAGATCGCGAACTATCCGTTTACGACCATCGAGCCGAACGTCGCCGTGGTGCCAGTGGCCGACGAGCGGCTCGACCGGGTGGCCGAGGTCATCGGCGCGTCCGAGATCCTCCCCGACACGATCCTCTTCCACGACATCGCCGGGCTGGTCCGCGGCGCCCATGCCGGCGAGGGCCTCGGCAACCAGTTCCTGTCCCACATCCGCGAGACCGACGCGATCGTCCACGTGGTGCGCGCGCACGGCGACGAGCGGGTCGTGCATCCCGACGGCGTCGTCGATCCCGTCGCCGACGCCGAGGTGGTCGAGGCCGAGCTTCTCTACGCCGACCTCGAGCAGGCCGAGCGCCGGCTCGAACGCGTGGTCAAGCAGGCGCGCGGCGGCGATAAGGTTGCGGCGGCCGAGGAGGCATGGCTGCGGGCGGTGGTCGAGGCGCTGCAGGCCGGGCGGCCGGTGCGCACCGTGCCCGAGCCCGACGAGGCGCCCGGAGCGCTGCGGCGCCTGAGCCCACTGACCGCCAAGCCGGTGCTGATCGTGGCCAACGTCGACGAGGGCACCGAGGAGGTGTCGGCCGCGCTGGCCGAGCATGCGCGGACGGTGGGCGCGGGCGTCGTGGCGGTCTCGGCGCGGATCGAGGCCGAGCTCGCGGCGCTAGACCCCAACGAGGCGGAGGCCATGCGCGCCGAGCTCGGCGCGGGCGAGCCGGGCCTGACCCGCGTGATCCGCGGCGCCTTCGCCCTGCTCGACCTCATCGCCTTCTTCACCGCCGACGCGGACAAGCCGGCGCAGTCGAGGCACCTGAGGCGGGGCCTGACCGCCTGGCATGCCGCCGGGGTGGTCCACACCGACATGCAGCGTGGTTTCGTGCGGGCGGAGGTGGTGGCATGGGACGAGCTGGTCGACGCGGGCGGCTACGCCGCCGCCCGCGAGCGTGGCACCCTGCGCATCGAGGGCCGCGACTACGTGGTCGCCGACGGCGACGTGGTCCACATCCGCTTCACGCGGTAACGACGCGGGCGGCCGGCGAGTGTCGACTCCGTCAGCCTCAGGCTGACTCAGTCGACACTCGGTGCTGGGCCGGTGCCTCGCTCGCTACTCGGCCAGCTTCTCCACGCGTTCGGCAAGGCGGTTCATGCCGAGCTCGCGGGCGGCGGCCGCCGCGCGGTCCGCTTGCAGCGGCGCATCGGGCGGAGGCTTGACGTCGATCGTCCGCAGCCTCGCGATCTCGCGGAAGCTGCGCAGCTCGGCGGCCTGGTCGCGCAGGGCGGCGCCGACGCGCGGGCGCAGGGGGCCCGTCACCTTCTGCGCCACCTCGATCGCGCCCTCGAGCGACCCGTACTCGCGCAGCAGCTCGCCGGCCGTCTTCGGACCGATGCCCCTGGCGCCCGGCAGCCCGTCCGAGGGATCGCCGCGCAGGGCGATGAAGTCGGGCACCTGCTCGGGCGCGATCCCGTAACGCTTGCGCACCTCTGCTTCGTCGACCTCCTCCGCCCCCCGCCCCTGTCCCGTCTTGACGAACAGCACCTTCACGCGGTCCCCGACGCATTGGTACATGTCGCGGTCACCGGTGAAGATGAGCGCCTCGCCGCCGGCGTCGACCTCGGCCTGAGCGTAGGAGCCGAGCAGGTCGTCGGCCTCGACGGTCTCGTCGCGGGCGACCGTCCAGCCGAACATCTCGTAGAAGTCGTACGCGCGCTCCCATTGCCAGACGAGGCCATCGGGCATGGGCGGGCGGTCGGCGTGGTAGCGCGGGTAGAGCTCGGTGCGATAAGGGGCGGCGTCGGGGCCGAAGCAGGCGACGACGGCGCGCGGCCGGTGAGCCTCCCACTCGTACAGCACGAGGTTGACCGACCCGAGCAGCGCGTTGACCGGATGCTGCTTGCTCGGGTCGGTGATCGAGTCGGGCAGCGCGTAGAACGCGCGGTAGAGCAGCGAGGGGGCGTCGAAGACGAGGAGCGGTGGCACCGGGGTAGGGTGCCACGCCATGCTCACGATCAGCACCATCGACGGGGCCAAGTCCCACGAGGGCGAGGAGATCGGGGTCTCCGAGTGGCATCTCGTGACCCAGAACGACATCGACACGTTCGCCCACGTCACCGGCGACCACTACTTCATCCACACCGACCCCGAGCGCGCGAAGCAGACGCCGTTCGGCGGGACGATCGCCCACGGCTACTACACGCTCTCGCTGGCGCCGCGCTTTGCCTACACGCTCGTGACCTACGAAGGCTTCTCGTTCGGCGTCAACTACGGCTGCAACCGCGTGCGCTTCCCGGCGCCGATGCCGGTCGGCGACAAGGTCCGCATGCGCATGAAGCTGGCCAAGGTGGAGGAGATCCCCGGCGGAGCACAGATCACGGCCGGGCTGACCTTCGAGCGCGAGGGCGGCGAGAAGCCGGTGTGCGTCGCCGAGTCGCTGTCGCGGGTGTACGTCTAGCTCTAACGGATCACGACCGCCACGCGCGTCGGGCGCGTCGGCGCCGCCAGCGAGAGGAAGTCGCGCACCGGCGCCTCGTGGGCGCAGAACGGGCACTGAAGCCGGGCGGTCAGGCCGATCGAGCCGGACAGGGCCACCGGGGCGTCGCAACGCGCGCACGCCAGTGTCCCGCTGGCAACGCGTTTGGTCCGCGTCGCGTGACGCTCCTCCTCGTAGCCGATCTTTGCCCGCTCGCCCACCCGTCGGAGTCTAGGCGCGCAGCGAGTCGACCAGGCGGTCGATGATCTGCGTCATCTCGACCCGCGCCGTCTCCTGGTCTTCGGCGCGCGCGATGTACAGCGCCGCCTCGTCGATCGCGCCGACGACCACGTGGGCGAGCGGGCGCACCGGCTGAGGCGCCAGTGCGCCGGCGTCCATGCCCGCCTGCAGCGCCGCCATGGTGACGCCCAGGCCGAGGCGCTCGCCGATCGCCCGCCACTCCTCCCAGCCGAGGACCGCCGGCGCATCGACGAGGACGATGCGCTGCGTGCCGGGCTCCGAGCAGGCATCGAGCCAGCCGAGGAAGCCGCCCCGCAGGGCCTCGACGGGGTCCTTGGCATCGGCGGCGCGCCGCGCCGACTCGGCAATCAGCTCGGCCTCGGTCTCCTCGAAGACCGCGGCGAACAGCTCGCGCTTGTCCGCGAACTGGTGGTAGAGCGCACCTCGGGTGACGCCCGCCGCCCGGACGATCTCCTCGGTGCCGACCTTGGCGTAGCCGTGCTTGGCGAAGAGACGGCGCGCGGCGCGCAGAAGCTTGCGTTGCGTGGCCTCCGATTGGGCCGATTTCTTGGAGGGTGGTCGGCCCGCCGAGGCCGACCCCGGCTGCGATTTGACATCCGTACTGTCTGTATGCATCATGCGTGCAGTCTGTATGCGTTACGACGAGCTTAGGAGATTTCACTGATGGATGCCAACCACGAGGTCACCCTGTCCGCCGGCACCATTCGCTACCACGAGGCCGGCAGCGGCACTCCGATCTTGTTCGTCCACGGGCTGCTCGCCAACCGACTCCTGTGGCGGAAGGTGACTCCCCAGCTCCAGGGCATCGGGCGGGTGATTGCCCCCGACTGGCCGCTCGGCTCGCACACGACCGCGATGAAGCCCGACGCGGACACGTCGCCGCGCGGCGTCGCCCACTTGATCGCCGAGTTCCTCGAGACGCTCGAGCTCACCGACGCCGTCGTCGTCGGCAACGACACCGGCGGCGCGATCTGCCAGGTGCTGGTCACCGAACGGCCCGAGCGGGTCGGCCGCCTCGTGCTCACGAACTGCGATGCCTTCGAGCACTTCCCGCCCGCGGCGTTCAAGCCGATGGTCGTTGCAGCGAAGGCTCCCGGCGGCCTGAAGGCGCTGATGGCGCCGATGCGCTCGGCGGCGATGCGCCAGGCGCCGATGGCCTACGGGCTGCTCAGCCACGGCCGGATCCCCGACGACGTCACCGAGGCATGGGTGCGCCCCGTGCTCGACGACCCGGGCGTCCGCCGCGACGCGATCAAGGTGCTCAAGGGCATGAGCCCCGAGGTCACGCTTGCTGCGGCCGAGCGGTTCGGCGAATTCATGAAGCCCGTGCTGGTCGCATGGGGGATGGACGACAAGTTCTTCTCGGCCGACGACGGTCGGCGCCTGGCCACGCTGTTCCCGAACGGCCGCTTCGAGGAGATCCGCCCGAGCCGAACCTTCGTGTCCGAGGACCAGCCCGCGCGCCTCGGTGCCCTGATCAAGGAGTTCGTGCGCGAGCCGGTCACCGCGTAGCGAGCCGGTCGCCGCGCGGGCAAGCGCGTGTGGACTGGCGCCTTGACCGTGCGGGCATCAACCAGGCGTGACCCTGCTCATCACGGTCATGCTCGTCGCCGCGTCCGGGCTCGTCCCGATCGGGGGCGTGCAGACCGTCGCCGGCAGCGGGCCGGGGTTCCCGGGCGATCCCCGCTTCGCCGGCGACGGCGGACCGGCGACGCAGGCGCGGCTCGCGCGGCCGGCCCAGGTCTCGGCTGACGCGCACGGCGGCTTCTACATCGCCGACTCGTCCAACCAGCGCATCCGTTACGTCGATGACCACGGGCGCATAGACACCGTCGCGGGCAACGGCCGGCAGGGCGACTGCGGCGACGACGGCATGGCCTGGGACCTGTGCCTCAGCCTGCCGCACGGCGTCCTTGCTCTGCCGGGCGGCGGGTACGCGGTCGCCGACACGTTCAACCACAAGCTGCGCGTGGTCGACGGCGACGGCCACATGCGCACGGTCGCCAGCCCGGCCGACGGGCTGCGCGAGCCGGTCTCGGTCCAGCCGGGCCGCGACGGCGGGCTGCTGGTCAGCGACGCCGGCGCCCAGCAGGTCCTGCTCTACCGCGACGGCCGCGTCACGCCGGTCGCGGGCAGCGGGAGGAAGGGCTTCGCGGGCGACGGCGACAAGGCCACCGATGCCGAGCTTTCCGCGCCGGCCGACGCCGTTGCGTACCGGGACGGCATCGCGATCGCCGACGGGTCCAACTGCCGGGTCCGCTTCGTCGACGCGGCCGGCCGCATCGACACCATCGCCGGATCGGGCGACCCGGGATACTGCCTCGGCGCGGCGGCGGCGTTCACGACGCCCGCCCCGGTCCCCGACGACGCCGCGCGGGGAATCGACGCGCGCGGGGACGTCGACCCGGGCACCGCGTGGATCGGGGTGCCCGGCCACCTCGCCGCGGCGGGCGACGACCTCTACGTGGTCGATGTCCTCGACAACGCCGTGCGCGAACTGCGCGACGGTCGCGTGACGACGGTTGCCGGCGGCAATCCGCGGCCGGGCTTCACCGGCGAGGCCGGCCTGGCGAGGGCCGCCAACCTCGCCTGGCCGTCGGGGCTTGCGATCGCAGGCCCGGGAAGGCTGCTGGTCACCGATCCGGGCAACAACCGGGTGCGCGTGCTGCGCCTCGCCTGAGCGGCAAGGCGAAGCGGGGCTGAGGCGCGTGACCGTCCGCCGAATCATCGAGTGTCGAATTGGTCAGCCTGAGGCTGACGGAGTCGACACTCGGCGAGTGTTTGGTGCGCGCGGTGGTCACCGCACGTGCACCGGCGGGCCGTCCAGCCCGTGGTAGCGGACGCGGTACGTCCCCGCCCGCGGCACCACCGCCGCGTAGTTGCCGCCAGCGCTCAGGCGCGTCGTCGTTACGGTGCGCCAGCGGCCATGCCGCCCTCGTGCCTGCACCGCGAGCCGCGCGCCGCGCCGGCCGCCCGCCACGGAGCCGCGCACCGCCCGCGCCGCGTCGGCGGAGGCGCGCACGCCCGCGCCCAGCCCGACCGCCGCGATCAGCGATGCCCCCGCCGCCGGTTCGGTCGACACGTCGACGAAGCTCGCCCACGTGTCGGGCAGCCCCAGCCGCGCCTTGAGCTCGGGCCCGGTCACCCGCGTTCGTCCGCGAGTGCCGATCACGACCGCATGGACGATCCGCGGCGACGCGCCCCGCTCCGTGACCGCCACGCGCGCGAACGAGCCCTTGACCCGGTCGCCCAGCTTCGCGCTCAGCTGCGAGCGCGCGAACGGCCCGCGCCGCCACGTATGCAACGGCGCCCGTCCCTCGTAGGGATCCGGCACGCCGCGCAGCCACGGCTTGGGCTCGGCGCCCACGAACGAGTCCTCGACGTTCTCGGTATGGCCGCCCGACGTCGAGAAGAAGTAGGTGGTCACGGCGCGGCCGTGGTACGTCACGACCTCGCCCCGCGTGGCGCGCACCGCGGCGTCGGTGCGGGCCGTCTCGGCCGCCACCCCCCGGTAGACCTGCGAGCGGGTGTCGGCGTACTGGTCGAAGCCCCCGCCGTGCGAGGTGGTCGCCGCGTAGCCGCGCGCCGCGACCGCCTGGGCCTTCAGCGCCTCGATCGGCCACGACGCCGGGCTCTCCGCCGACACCACCCCGCGCACGTAGTCCTCCAGTCCCAGCTCGTTGACGACCTGAACGCCGCCCGGCACCGCGCCCAGATCGAGGACGCCGCGGTAGGTCCCGCCGCCCACGTTCAAAGGCCCGGCACCGCGCACCCGCAGCGGCGAGGGCCCCCGCGCCACGGCCCGGCCGCCGAGCCGCACCTCCAGCCGCCCGCCCGGCAGCGCCACCGCGGTGTAGGTGCGACCGGGCTCCAGCCGCACACCGCCGACGTCGCTCGCCCCGCTGAACGCCGCCGGGCCGCCCGAGCTCAGCAGGACCCGCACCGAGCGCCCGCTCGCGAGCCGCCCGACGGCGGTCCCGCGGTAGTAGTGGCCGAGGATCCGGCGGTAGTCGAAGCCGTGGGCGGCGAACCCGCGCGCGCCCTCCTGCGAGAGTCCGATCCCGTGGCCGAACCCGTGGCCCTCGATCCACACGCGATCGGCGGCAAACGCCGGGGCGGGCGCAGCCGTTGATGCGACGGCTAGCGTTCCTATCAGGGCAAGACGGGGCATCAGTCAAACGCTAGCCGCGGTAGGGCTAAACGCCCGACCACCCTGACAGAAGGGGAATCTGTGCCAGCACGTAAAGCATCGGACGTCTTCGTCGAGTGCCTGGAGGCCGAGGGCGTCAAGTACGTGTTCGGGATCCCCGGCGAGGAGACGCTCGATCTCAACGAGTCGCTCGCCAACTCCTCGATCGCCTTCATCCCCGTTCGCCACGAGCAGGGCGGGGCCTACATGGCGGACATGTACGGGCGCCTGACGCGCCGGGCCGGTGTCTGCCTCGGAACCCTCGGTCCGGGGGCCACCAACCTCATCACGGCGGTCGCCGACGCCTACCTCGATCGCGCGCCTCTGGTCGCCCTGACCGGCCAGGCCGACCTCGAGCGCATGCACAAGGAGTCGCACCAGTACATCGACCTCGTCTCGATGATGGCGCCGGTCACCAAGTGGAACACGCGCCTGAACAGCGCGCGCGTGATCCCCGAGGCGGTGCGCAAGGCGTTCAAGGTCGCACAGGCGCAGAAGCCGGGCGCGACGCACCTCGAGCTGCCCGAGGACGTCATGGCCGCGGAGCTCGACGCCGATCCGCTGCCCGTCCGCCAGACCATCCGCCGCCCCGAGCCCGCCGCCGCCGAGCTGCTCGCCGCCGCCGACCTCATCGGCAACGCCGTCAACCCGGTTGTCCTCGCCGGCAACGGCGTGGCCCGCGTCGGCGCCTCGCCGGCGCTGCGCGAGTTCGCGCGCGCGACCGGCATCCCCGTGGCCGAGACGTTCATGGGCAAGGGGCTGATCGATTACGAGGACCCGCACGGCATCGGCGTGGTCGGCCTGCAGAACCGCGACTACGAGCTGGCGGGGTTCGACGAGGCCGACGTGGTGCTCACCGTCGGCTACGACCTCGTCGAGCACGACCCGGTCAACTGGAACCCGCGCGGCGACAAGAAGATCGTCTGCATCGACACCGTCGCCCCCGAGGTCGACGAGCACTTCGTCACCGACGTCGACCTGATCGGCGACATGTACTACATCCTCAACCGCCTGGCCGAGGAGTGCCGCCACGTCTCGTTCCCCGAGCCCGATCGGAGCCTGCGCGATCTCGTCATGCGCCACTTCGAGCAGGGCCGTCACGACGACGCGTTCCCCTTGCGCCCGCCGCGCGTGCTGTGGGAGCTGCGCCAGGTCCTGCGGCGCGAGGACATCCTGATCAGCGACGTCGGGCTCCACAAGCTGTGGATCGCCCGCATGTTCCCGGCGCACGAGCCCGAGACGGTGATGATCGCCAACGGCCTGGCCGGGATGGGGATCGCGGTGCCGACGGCGATCGCCGCCAAGCTCGTCCATCCCGAGCGGCACGTCGTGACCGTCAACGGCGACGGCGGCTTCCTCATGAACTGCCAGGAGCTCGAGACCGCCGTGCGTCTCGGCATCCCCACCGCGAACATCGTGTGGGAGAACCAGCAGTTCGGCTCGATCGTGTGGAAGCAGGACAAGAAGTTCGGCCGCCACTTCGGCACCGACTTCACCAACCCCGACTTCGTCAAGCTCGCCGAGGCGTTCGGCTGCGCGGCGTTCCGCTGCGATTCGGTCGACGCCTTCTGCGACCACCTCCGCATGGCGCTGGCCCTGGATCGCCCCTCGGTCATCGTCGTGCCCATCGACTACTCCATCGACGTGGCTCTCTCCGAAGAGCTCGGAACGGAGACCGTGGCGACATGAGCACCGCAACGCAAAGCCAGAACGAATCCGCCGTCGTCGACGGCGTTCCCAAGCAGCTCTACATCGGCGGCGAGTGGGCCGATCCTGCCGAGGGAGGCACGCTGCCGGTCGAGGACCCGGCCACCAACGAGACGCTGGCCGAGGTCGCCGACGCAAAGCCCGACGATGCCACCCGCGCGCTCGACGCCGCCGTCGCGACGCAGGCCGAGTGGGCTGCGCACCCGCCGCGCGAGCGCGGCGAGATCCTCCGCCGCGCCTGGCAGGTCATGACCGAGCGCGCCGACGAGCTCGCGCTCCTGATGACGCTCGAGATGGGCAAGACCGTGGCCGAGTCCAAGGCCGAGATCGCCTACGCGTCGGAATTCTTCCGCTGGTTCGCCGAGGAGGCGGTGCGGATCGAGGGCCGCTACAGCGTGGCCCCGAACGGCGCCGGCCGCCTGCTGACGATGAAGCAGCCGGTCGGCCCGAGCGTGATGATCACGCCCTGGAACTTCCCCACCGCGATGGGCACGCGCAAGATCGGCCCGGCGGTGGCGGCCGGCTGCACGATGGTCATCAAGCCGGCCAAGCAGACGCCGCTGTCGATGCTGGCGCTGGCCCAGATCCTGGAGGAGGTCGGCCTGCCGGGCGGCGTCCTCAACGTCGTGACGTCGAGCTCGTCGGGTTCGGTCATGGAGCCGCTGATCCGCGACCCGCGCACGCGCAAGCTGTCGTTCACCGGCTCGACCGAGGTCGGGCGCAAGCTCATCGAGCAGTCGGCGGAGCAGATCCTGCGCGTCTCGATGGAGCTGGGCGGCAACGCGCCGTTCCTGGTCTTCGACGACGCCGATGTCGACGCCGCGGTCGACGGGGCGATGATCGCCAAGATGCGCAACATCGGCGAGGCGTGCACGGCCGCCAACCGCTTCCACGTGGGCGACCGCGTGGCGGACGAGTTCACCACCAAGCTCGCCGAGCGCATGGGCAAGCTCCAGGTCGGGCGCGGCACCGAGGAGGACGTCGACGTCGGCCCGCTGATCGACGACGACCAGCGCGGCAAGGTCCGCGAGCTCGTCGAGGATGCGACCGGCAAGGGGGCGCAAGTCGTGGTCGGCGGCCACGCGGTCGACGGCGCCGGGTACTTCTTCGAGCCGACCGTCCTGGCCGGGGTCAGCGGCGAGGCCCGGGTGCTCGACGAGGAGATCTTCGGCCCGGTGGCGCCCGTCGCCACCTTCGACGACGAGGAGGCCGCGGTGGCGGCGGCCAACGACACGGCGTACGGCCTCGTGGCCTACGTGTACACGCGCGACGTCAAGCGCGCCTTTCGGGTCTGCGAGGGCCTGCAGACCGGGATGATCGGCCTCAACCAGGGCATGGTCTCCAACCCCGCGGCGCCGTTCGGCGGCGTCAAGCAGTCGGGCTTCGGCCGCGAGGGTGGGCACGAGGGCATCGAGGAATACCTCGAGACCAAGTACGTGGCGGTGAACCTCTGATGTAGAGCGGTCGAGCCGTCGGCCGCCCTAGGCGGCCGCGTTTAGAGACTCCGCGCTCTCACGAGCCACGCGCGCGAATCGAAGATGACGCCTCGCTCGGCGCTCCAGTGCGCGCCGAGCGTCTCGGTCAGCCTCCTGACGGCGCGCTCGCGACCGCCGGGATCAAGGCCATCCAGGGTCTCGGCCACGTCGCGGAAGCCACGGACCCACGCCAGCGCCTCGGGCACGTCGTTCCCGAAGAACATGGGCTCCGGGACGTCGTCGAAGCGGACGTCCTGAAACCCCGCGCGGTCGAGGATGTCCTCGGTCACGCGCGGCTCCCCGAGCGAGAACGGGTCGAGGTCGTCGCCCTGTTGCGCCGGGCGGTCGAGTGCGCCGCCGATGGCGACCGCCCACTCGTTGTCGTCGCGCCGCTGCCAGACCAGCACGACCAGCCGGGCGCCGGGCCGCAACGCGCCCGCGATGTTGGTAAAGGCAGCGAGCGGATCGGAGAAGAACATCACCCCGAACCGGCTGATGGCGACGTCGAACCGGTCGTGTCCGAGGCGGTGGACCTGAGCGTCGCCGTGCTCGTAGCTGACGTTGTCGATGCCCTCTGCGGCGCTCAGCTCGCGAGCACGCTCGAGCGCCGGCGCGGAGACGTCCACACCGAGCACTCGCCCGGGCGAGGCCGCGCGCGCGGCGTCGCGCGTCGACTGCCCTGAGCCGCATCCGACATCGAGAACGTCCTCGCCCGAACGGACCTCGGCGGCCCTGCGCAGGTGCGCGTTGTGCGCGCGCAGCTCGTCGTCGAAGGTGGTCAACTGTCAGCCGAACAGCGGGAGCGTCCGCCGGCGAGCCAATGCGTCCATGCCGCTCTGGATGCGCTCGCGGACAAGCTCGTACTGGGTCTCGACGTAGTCGTCGTCGCTCGCCCGCTCGGGGTCGCGGGACAGCCGGACGGGCTCCTGGAACGCGGTGCGGATCTTCGCCGGCAGGGGCAGCTCCGGCAGGAGGGCGGGCGACAGCCCCCACGGGGCCTGGATGGCGAACGGGAACAGCTTGATCCGCGCCACCTTGTCGAGTTGCAACAGCCGCGCGAGGCGCCGTCCGGTGGCGACGACGGGCATCGCATCGGGCCCGCCCACGGTGGCGATGGGCACGATCGGCACGCCGGTGCTGATGGCCAGGCGGATGAAGCCGGTGCGACCGGCGAGAATTGCCTCGTCGCGCTTGACCCACGGCCGCAACGAGTCGCGCTCGCCGCCGGGCCAGAGCGCGACGTCGTGCCCGGCTGCCAGCGCGGACGCCATGCTGTCGCGCGCCGCCGGCAGCACGCCCATGCGCCGGAAGTAGTCGCCGACGAGCGGCAGCGCCATGAGCGCGTCGTGGGCGGTGCCGTGCAGCGGCCGCTCGTCGCCGAAGCGCCGCCACCACTGAACGCCGATCGTCCACGCGTCCCATACGAACGGCGCCCCGGAGTGGATCCCCACGAGGAGCACCGGCGGCTCGGGAATCCTCTCCCAGCCCTCGATCTCCATCCGGAACCAGTAGTCCATGAGCGGATTCCACAGCAGCTTCTGCCGCTCCATGAACTTGTAGTCGGGGCCGTCGAGCGACCACTGGCCGGCGCGGTCGGCCACCCAGCCGGCCGCACCGGACTGCTTGCGCCGGCGCTCGTCCATGGTGCGACGTGCATCGGCGGCGGTGCGTTTTGCCTGCGGCGTGGCGTTGGCCATCGCCTCAACCGCTACCCGGGTGTGCGCGAGCTACGCGTTCCAGTCCGGCGTGATGCCGCGACGAACGAGGACGGTCGGCGCGCCGCCCGTGAACGGGATCGTGACCACGGCCTGATTCGGATCCGGGCCCTCCAGGCCGCCGGTCTGCGCGAGCACGGTCGTGCCATCGCGCGAGATCGCCCCGGCCGACGTGCCGTCGAACGGCTTGGCGCCGAGGTCCTTCGCGGCTCCGGTGGTCGGGTTGACCGCGTACGCCTGGCTGGTGTCCTGGCCATTGAAGTTCGCCAGTAGCTGGCCGCCGTTTGCCGACCACTGCACCGGGCTGAGCCCGGAGAGAAGCGTCGGAACCCGCACGTGCGTAAGCCGCTGCTGGCCCGAGCCGTCCGGGTTCATCAGCCAGATGTTCAACCTGGGGGCGTCATTGCGCCGGAACGGCCCGCGCGAGTAGGCGATCTGGGTCGGCCCCCACACCGGGCTGCTCGACTGGCCGTCGGTGGTCAGCCGGGTCGGGGCACCGCCGGCGACGGGCATCGTGTAGACGTCGGTCGCCGCATTGACCCGCGTGCTGACGGCGCTCGAGTAGGCGATCAGGTCGCCCGCGGGCGAGAAGCTCGGCGGCGAGCCGCTGAAGTTGCCGGTGGCGAGCGTCGTGGCAGCGCCGGTGGCCACGTTGACGATCAAGAGCCGACGGCCGGTCTCCGCTGCGATCGTCGACGAGTCGGGCGACCAGGCGAGGGTCGCGAAGCCCGCGTTGGCGAGCAGGCGGCGCGGGGTGCCTCCGGCGGCTGGCAGCACGTAGAGCCGGTTGGCCCCGGAGCGCGTCTGGCGGAAGGCCGCGACCGTGGTGCCATCCGGCGAGATCGTCGGCTGGTAGTAGCCGGTGGCGAGCTTGACCGCCCCGCTGCCGTCGTCGTTGGCCGCCCAGATCGACGGCTGCCCACGCGACGGCTGCTTGCCGAAGACGAGGGTGGCCGAGGCGGCAGCGGGAGCGGCGAGCAGCGCCGCGGAGGCGAGCAGGACGACGAGGACGCGGGGCATGGCGCGACGCTAGCCGACCGGTCCGACAGCCCGGGGAAACTCTTACCTTTGCGGCTGCGGGCCCCCGACACCGAGGCGCGCCCGACGTGGCTCGAGCTGTTCTTCGACCTCGTCTTCGTGGTCGTCCTCGCGCGGCTGTCGGCCCTGCTCGCCTCCAACCCCGAGCCCAAGGACTTCCTCGAGTACTTCGGCCTGTTCGTCGCCGTCTGGTTCATCTGGGTCAGCTTCACGGTCTACTCCGACCGCTTCGAGGTCGACGACGTCCTCCACCGCCTGCTCGTGCTGGCGGCGATGCTCGCCACCATCGTCGTCGCGATCCACGTCGACGACGCGTTCAGCGGAGGCTCGACGCCGTTCGCGCTTGCGTCAATCGGCGTCCGGGCGCTGCTCGTGGCGGTCAACCTGCGCGCGGTGCGGACGCTCGCCGGGGCTCGCCGCTACGAGGGCCGCTACGTCGTCGGCTGGTCGATCGGGCTTGCGCTGTGGGCCGCCTCGCTGGCCGTGCCCACGCCGGCGCGGTACGTCGTCTGGGGCGTTGCCGTGGCGGTCGAGGTGCTCACGCCGCTGGTCGTCGAGTGGCGCGTCGGCCGGCTGCCGCTCGTCGGCTCGCACATCGCCGAGCGCTTCGGCCTGTTCACGATCATCGTCCTCGGCGAGTCGGTGGTCTCCGTCGGCGCCGGCATCGCCGACGTCAACTTCGCGCTGATCGACTCGCTCATCGCCATCGGGACCTTCGCCATCGCCGCGGCGCTGTGGTGGCTGTACTTCGACTGTGTCACCACACGACATGCGGACAGCGCCTCGTTCGTCTACGCCCACGCGTTTGTCTACGGGGGCCTGGGAGCGGTGGCGCCCGGCGCGCTGCTGTGCATCCTGGGCGCCGACGATCCGTCGTTGCGCGGCGGTGCCCGCGCGGCGGTGTTCGGCGGCGTGATGCTCTATCTGGGCGGCCTGGCCGTGATCGAGGCGACCGGCCGGGGCGGCGAGCCGGCGCGGCGGCGCACGGCGGTGCGGGCGCTGGCCGCGGTCGTGGCCCTCGGCCTCGCGTTCGCGACTGCGTCGGTCGCGCCGATCGTCGCGATCGCCCTGCTGACCGCGGTGGTCGTGACCGAGCTCGTCTACGAGCTCGTCGCCGTGCCTCGGGCGAGGGCTCCGACACCGAGTGTCGACTGAGTCAGTCTGAGGCTGACGGAATCGACACTCGGAGCGCGGGCCCTTAGCCGCCCGGCTTGCTCCCGGCGGCGATCTTGCGCAGGTCGAGCGCCTCGTCGAGCGTCGCGTCGTCGACGCCGTGATCGCGGGCGACCTCGCGCAGGGTGCGGCCCGACTGCGCGGCGTCCTTGACGATCTCCGCGGCCTTGTCGTAGCCGATGTATGGGTTGAGGGCGGTGGCTACCGCCAGGGTGGCCTCGGCCGAGCGCTCGCAGCCTTCGAGGTTGGCCTCGATCCCCTCGATGCACTTGGTCGCAAACAGCCGGCACTTGGCGGCGAGCAGCTGGATCGACTCGAGCAGGTTGCGCGCGATCAGCGGGATGCGCACGTTGAGCTCGAAGTTGCCCTGCGATCCGGCGAAGGTGATCGCGGTGTCGTTGCCGATCACCTGGGCGGCGACCTGCATCACGACCTCGGGGATCACCGGGTTGACCTTGCCTGGCATGATCGACGAGCCCTTCTGCAGCTCGGGCAGGAGCAGCTCGCCCAGGCCGGCGCGCGGTCCCGAGCCCATCCAGGCGATGTCGTTGGCGACCTTGTTCATCGAGACGGCGATGACCTTGAGCGCACCCGACAGCTCGACCAGCGCGTCGCGGTTGCCCTGGGCCTCGAACGGGTCCTCGGGGGCGCGGATCTCGAAGTTGGCATGCTCGGCGAGCAGCGTGCGCACGCGTTCGGCGAACTCGGGGTGGGTGTTCAGGCCGGTGCCGGTGGCGGTGCCCCCGAGCGGGATCTGGGCCACGCGCGGCAGGGCGGAGCGCACGCGCTGGCCGCCCAGCCGCACCTGCGCCGCGTAGCCGGAGAACTCCTGTCCGAGCGTCACCGGCACCGCGTCCATGAGGTGCGTGCGGCCGGCCTTGACGATGTCGAC
>JBJMKX010000094.1:0-6113 GCA_045805605.1 Solirubrobacteraceae bacterium | reverse complement strand
GCGGTCGAGCGCCTTGCGCGCAGCCGTGGCGTGGTCCACCTCGCCCGCGCCCGGCTTCTGTACGGCGAATGGCTGCGTCGCGAGAACCGGCGCGTCGACGCGCGCGAGCAACTCCGAGCCGCCCACGAAATGTTCAGCGGCATCGGGGCCGAAGGGTTTGCCGAGGGCGCGCGCCGCGACCTCGGGGCCCGGGTGATCCCGCGCGGAAGCGCACGGACGATGCGCGCGGCGTGCTCACACCCCAGGAGGCACACATCGCTCGGCTCGCCACAGACGGTCTGTCCAACCCTGAGATCGGCGCACAACTGTTCGTCAGCCCCGGCACGGTGCAGTACCACCTGAGCAAGGTCTTCTTGAAGCTCGACATCACCTCGCGCAACCAGCTCACCCGCGTGCCGGCCGGCAACGTGCACGCCGCCCAGCCCGACTGGCCAGGAAGGCTGGCGTACTGGCCGATGCGAGCGCGCCCCGCCTCCGGGACCCTCGTCTCATGGCAAATCCCCCTCGCCCCAGGAAGGTGGTGGAGTCGTGAGCTATAGGTTCGAATGGATCGCCGCCCCCGTCGTTTTCGTGCCGGTGTTCCTGCTCCTGATCGGGCCGGTCGCAGTGATCGTGCTCGTGGTCGTCGCGACCGTCGCGCTTGCGGCCGTTGTTGCGCTCGCCGGGGCTGTGCTCGCGCTGCCGTACCTGCTGGTCCGCTCCCTCCGTCGACACCTCGCCGAGCGGCATCACTCGACGAAGGAGGGCACGGGACTGTTCGGTACAGCCATCGCACAGGCCGGCAGGGCCACCCAGCCGTCGGGCGTCGCAGTCCTCGCCGTGCAGGATGGGTCATGACAACGGCAATCGCGCTCCACGAGTGCTGCCGGCGCCTCGTGGACATTGACCAAGCTGTCGAGTTAGTCCGTGACCGGCTCCCGCGAGCCGACGTGGCGCATCGCCCAGTCGAGCGCGTAGTCGGCGACCTCTTCCCAGCCGGGCGCTCCGGCGGTGAAGTGCGGCCGGCCGATGAACTCCTTGTAGTCCACGACCGCCTTTGACTTGGCTAGCCGATGCGCCGCTTCCCTTGCGACCGACGCCGGCACCGTGTGGTCCTCCGAGTTGCCGATCACCAGCAGCGGCGGACGGTCGTCCTTGTGGACGTCGACCTTGGTCGCTGCGTTCGGATTGAAGTTCGCGAACGCCGCCTGGAAGAGTACGCGCCCGGGACCGGGGACCTCGTAGCGGTCGTAGGCCGCTTGTGCTTCCTCGTCGGTCATGAGCGCGTTGGTGAACGCGTAGTGGAACTGCTTCGGGCTGAGCTCCACGGTCCGGTTCTTGTTGGCGGGGTTTCCGAGCACGGCCGTGGTCACGCGGATCTGAGCGGGCGGGAGCCGCAGCACGCCCTTGATCTGGGCAGGCGAGACGCCCACGCCTGCGGCGCCCAGGCCGCGGTCGAGCAGCAGCTCCGTGATGAGGCCTCCGAACGAATGCCCCATGATGATCGGTGCCTCGTCGAGTCCGCGGACGATCGCGTCGTAGTGGTCGACGATCTCGGTCACGCCGAGCCCGTTCATCGGCGAAGGGTCGCGGCGCAGCTCCTCCACCTCGCCCTCCATGTGCGGCCAGGCGGGGGTGAGCACCCGGTGGCCGCGGTTCTCGAAGCGCTCCTTCCAGCCCTCCCAGCTGCGCGGGGTTAGCCAGAGGCCATGGATGAGGACGACGGGCGGTGCGGAAGCCTCGGGGGTCATGGCTTCTCCTCTGTCGTAGGGCCCAAACGCGCGAGTACGCGTGACGCTAACAGGAACGGGTTTTCGGGCCGCGGCGACCTTGTCTCGCGCGCGTGCGTGAGAGGATCGCCCACGCCGAAGCGCCCGGACGACCGTAGCCTGGACACCGAGGCGCGACACGGCGGCCCGGCCCCGTGGAGAAGTCGCGGCCCAAAGGACCGGGCGAGAATTCCGCAGTCGGCGTCAATGAAGGCTGAAACGGAATCCCGGGCTGCGTGCAGACAGTCGCGTTCTCGAGGACCGGCAGCCCTGCTGGACACCATGACGTACTCGCTGACCTGCCGGTCGGCCGCGGCCTCGTCGCCCGAAGGCTGGCCGAACGCCGGCGAGGGCCGAAGGACCCAACGAAAGGCTGGCATGCGCTCAATTGCGGACCCTCGGTCAAGTGCGGTGTGGGCGGGTTTGGTTAGGGTCCGCGGGAGCGGTGGGGGTAGCGAGCCGTGCTCATGTCAGCTTTCTGTGCCGCTACGACCGACGCCACCACGTCAAAGCACGGGACGCACGACGAGCATCCCCCGGCTCGAGAGGAGGTGCTCAAAGTCGTCCGCCAAGCGCTCGACGAGTTCGCTCGCCTGTTGCTCCCAGCGCTCCACTTCGACGATCTCAGCGAGCAGCACGTAGTCGGCTTGATCGATCGCCTGTCCGGGGACGTCCGCCGGCCGCATAAGACGCCAGTCCGACACCGTGTCCAGCGACCCGCGCACGACGTCGCGATCGCCCGCCATCACACGCTCAAAGTCCCCGGCCAGCTCCGGGGAGCGCAGTTGAAACCACATAACAAGGGTCGCGGTAGGACTCATTCACAGAGCGTAATCCACCATCGCACTGCGTCGCTTGCCGTGGTCGCTGCTCTGCGTGGAAGCAGGCGTTACGAAAAGGCTCGCGACACGCTCGCAATGGACGGAATACCGCTCGCTTCCCGTCCAACCGGAGATGTTGAGGATGGGCGCCGACTAGTGCAGTGATCTGAACGCCGCCCGGACTTCCTCGGAGAAGAGCTGCGGCTGCTCCCAGGCAGCGAAGTGGCCGCCCTTCGCGACCTTGTTGTAGTGGAGGAGTTTGGGATAGGCGCGCTCAGTCCAGCTGCGCGGCGCCTCGTATTGCTCGCCGGGAAAGACGCTCACCGCCACGGGGATGGAGACGCCCTTGGCGTTGAAGAAGCCGCCCTTGTACTCCCAGTAGAGACGGGACGCAGAGACCCCCGTCTTCGTCAGCCAATAGAGCGTGATGTTGTCGAGGACCTCGTCACGGGTCAGTTCGCCGGTGTCGCTGGTGGTCCGGTTCAGAGCGTCGACGACCGCCGCGGCTGGCTGCCCGTCAGCATCGTTGTGGTCGAGAAGCCAGGCCGCTAGGCCGACGGGCGAATCGGCGATCCCGTACAGGGTCTGCGGTCGCGCCGCCATGTACCTGGCGTACTCGACCTGCATGAACGTCCTTTCCAACTGCGCATAGGCGCGTCGTTCCTCGGCTGAGAGATCGGATGGCGGCGGGCGCCCGGCTTGGAGAGCCTCGTCGACGTCAGCTGGAACGGTGGCCGGCATGTTGGTGTGGATGGCGAGCAAACCCTCCGGTGCCTGCAAGCCCATCTGGTCGACGACGAAGGCCCCCCAGTCGCCGCCTTGGGCGACGTAGCGGCCGTAGCCAAGTCGCTTCATCAGCTCTGCCCATGCTCGAGCCATCCGCTCGGGGCCCCAGCCGGTACTTGTCGGCTTGCCCGAGAACCCGTAGCCGGGCATCGACGGAATCACCACATCGAATCCGTCCGATGCGCTCGCGTCGTATGCCGTCGGGTCGGTCAGTCGATCGACGATCTTCAGCTGCTCGATAATCGACCCGGGCCATCCGTGATTGACGATGAGCGGCAACGCGTCTTGGTGATCGGACTTGACGTGGATGAAGTGGATGTCGAGGCCGTCGATCTCGGTCATGAATTGCGGCAGGGCGTTCAATTTCGCCTCGCACTTGCGCCACTCGTAGTCCGTCCTCCAATAGTCCGCCAGCTCCTTAACCATCGCGAGCGGCACGCCCTGGGATTGATCCGCGACGGTCTCCTTCTCGGGCCAGTTCGTGGCAGCGATGCGTCGACGGAGGTCCTGGAGGGCCTCATCGGGAACGTCAACGTTGAAGGGACGGATCTCGTTGGCGGTTGCGCTGGTGGTGCTCGTAACGACCTCCGGTCCTGGTTTGGCCGCTTATGTTCGGCGACCTCCCAGCACCGTACTCGTGCCTCTCGCGCCTAACAAGCGGCCACACCAGACCGACAGCAGCCCGGCAAAGTCGAGCCTCGCCGGGCCGCGACGACCACCGTGACCGAGAGCGCCGCTTTCCATGCGAGGGAACACTCTGCGTCGAGTTCGCATTGCGGGAGGAGCACGCGTCTGATCCAAGCCGAGGTCGCTAGCGGCTCGGACGAGCAGAACTAGTCGGGGTCGTGCGTCGGCTGGCGCGTGCTGTCGCCGGCGAGAGCGGAAGTTGGGCGCCTGGGCAGGCGCTCTCGGACGTCGGAGCGGTCTTCACAAATCGTACCGTGGAGACGCTTTTCTGTGGGGGAGAGCCGCGGGCTCAGACGGGCGAGAGGGAGGCGCCTCGGACGCGGTCCGGCGGTACGTCGACTTCGGCCGCGTGCTCCTGGGCTGATCGCCGCGACCGCCGGGGAGTAGATCTGCGCGCTCCTGACGCCCCAAACGAGGTCGCCCGTGCGCGGTCCGGCATGGCGGGCGGTGCCGGACGCGAGCCGGCGACCCTTTCCTACGAGTCACGCATCGGCCTCGCCCGCTTCTTTGGCGATGAATGGCTGCGCGCCGGCGCGCTGCCACTGGAGTCGCTGCTAGCGCATAAGTGAGGCCAGCGCGCCTAGCGCGACGAAGGCCCCCGCCGCAAGCGCCCAGCCGAGAGAGTGGTCGGAGAGCACCGCGGCGAGCAGGCCGACTGTTGAGCCGGTCAACACGGCGGTGATCACCGCGACCATGCTCCATGTCGGCCGTGGCCGTTCGTTACTGCGGGCGTCCGGTGGGCGGTGGACCTGGATCGTCAATCCGCGGCCAAAGGGGGAGCCGCTTCGTCTAGCAGACGAGCGCGCTGTCTTGTACCAGGCCGTCAAGGCAGCGGACCTGTTTGCACGGATCGGCGATCACCACCGGGGCGGGCTTCGTCGCGGCGGCGATAGCGGCCCGGGCGGGGTATGAGTGCGCGTGCTCAGGCAGATCGGGGCGCGCTGAGTTCAGCGAGCCGCGCTGCGCTCTCGGGGTTCATGGGCAGGAAAGTCTCGATCGCGAGGTTCGCGGCTGTGACGTCGAGCGGGGCTCCGAGGGTGGCGATGACCGTGAACAGCTCGACCTGGCCGAGAGGGGTCTGCAGCCTGAGCGAGACGACCGGCTGGGTGGCGGGGCCCGCCGGCGGCTCGCCGGGGAGATAGGCCTCGACCTCCTCGATGAGCTTGGCGAGGGCGGGATCGGCGTCCTCGCGGCTCCTCCGCTTCAGCCGGTGAATCAGCGGCGCGTTGCACGCGGCGGTCATCGACGAGATCCGCGGCAGGCCGCCCGGGTGAACGCCGAGGCGGAGCATGTTGATGGGTGGCGCGAGGAGCTCAGGGTCGACGCCGTCCCAGAGAAGCGACGCGGCTCGATTGGACTCGATCAGGTTCCAGAGCCCGTCGACGATCAAAGCCGGGTTCGGCTCGTGCGCCTCGAGCAGCCGCTCGAGCGACTCCCGCAGCGGCTGCATCACCTCCCCGTCGTAGGGCAGCTCCAGATAGGGAGGCGCGAAGCCGCCCGCGAGCAGCAGGCGATTGCGCTCGCTGATCGGGAGATCGAGGTGCTGGGCCAGCTGGACGAGGAGCTGGCGACTCGGTCTGGACCGGCCGGTCTCGACGAAGCTCAGGTGCTTGGTCGAGACGTTCGCGTCCAGGGACAGCTCGAGTTGGCTGAGGCCGCGTCGCGTGCGCCAGAAGCGGATCAGCTCGCCCGCGGTCTGGGGCTCCTGCTCGGTCTGGACGACCACCCGATTGACGTTAGCGGCGTCCGCTCGGGTTCCATTCCTCGGCGGTAACGCCGGCCGGCATTACACGAGAGGTAATCGACGCGCGGCCCTCCCTCCGGGACCGTTGCAAGGCAAGCAACCAGACGATCAACGGAGGTAACCGATGACCGATACACCGGCTTTCGTCGAGATCTCATCGCGGAGCGCGGCCGAGTTGGCGGAGAAGTACGTCGCGCTCTGGAACGAGTCCGATGCCGACCAGCGCCGGCCGATGATCGCCGAGCTCTGGGCGCCGGACGGGAGGCATATCCTCCAGCCGCCGCAGGAGATCCGGGCGATCGCGGCGCAACCCGGGATCGCCATGAC
>JBJMKX010000093.1:0-17127 GCA_045805605.1 Solirubrobacteraceae bacterium | reverse complement strand
GCGGTCGAGCGCCTTGCGCGCAGCCGTGGCGTGGTCCACCTCGCCCGCGCCCGGCTTCTGTACGGCGAATGGCTGCGTCGCGAGAACCGGCGCGTCGACGCGCGCGAGCAACTCCGAGCCGCCCACGAGATGTTCAGCGGCATCGGGGCCGAGGGGTTTGCCGAGCGGGCCCGGCACGAGCTCCTGGCCACGGGTGAAACGGCGCGGAAGCGCAAGGACGACGCGCGCGGCGTGCTCACACCCCAAGAGGCACACATCGCTCGGCTCGCCAGAGACGGTCTCTCCAACCCTGAGATCGGCGCACAACTGTTCGTCAGCCCCCGCACGGTGCAGTACCACCTGCGCAAGGTCTTCCTGAAGCTCGACATCACCTCGCGCAACCAGCTCAGCCGCCTGCCGGCCAGCGACCTTCGCGACTAGCCACCCAGGCTGGCGTACTGGCCGATGCGAGCGCGCCCCGCCTACGGGAGCCTCGTCTCATGACCAATCCCGGAAAGGTGGTGGAGTCGTGAGCTACGCAGTCGAATGGATGGCCGCCCTCGTCTTTGTCGGGGCGCTGGCTCTCCTCCTGATCGGGCCCGTCGCCCTGATCGCGCTCATGGTCCTCGCGCTCGCCGCGCTTGCGGCCCTTGTGGCGCTCGCGGGGGCTGTGCTCGCACTGCCGTACCTGCTGGCCCGCTCCCTCGGTCGGCGCCTTGTCGAGCGACGCCGGTCAACGGAAGGGACCGAGCCGATCGGCACGGCCATCGCACGGGCAGGGAGCGCCACCTGGCAGTCAGGCGTCGCCGTCGTCGCCAACGCGACCACAGGAAGGAGCTCACAGTGAATCCGTCAGCCGCACCGGCGCAGCGCATGGTTCAAGTAGCGACCGACGACCTCTCCGATGTGGCAGGCGGTGCCTCGCGCCGGCTTCTGGCCTGCCGCTCTCGCGATTCTGCGGGCGCACTGGCGGCGGATGCTTCCGGGCATGTTCAGGCCGCCGGTACCTGGACGCTCGTCCGCGCCAGGCTAGGGCGGATGGCCCGGCGCGCTCGAGACCTCAGGGGATCGGCACGGGTGGCGGTGCGGGCTCGCCGGCCGTGGGCGGGGCGGCCGCCGGCGGACCTTCAACCTGGACTTTGGGCAGCCACGCCAGCCAGCGCGGGAGGTACCAGTTGCGGTCGCCGAGCATTCCCATGACCGCGGGGATGATGACCAGACGCACGATCGTGGCGTCGAGGAGCAGCGCGACGGCGACGCCGAAGCCCATTTGTTGGAAGGACACGAGCTGGCCGGTGGCGAAGCCGGCGAAGACGACGATGATGATCAGCGCCGCGCCGGTGATCAGTCGCGCGGTGGAGGCGACGCCGTGCACGATGCCGTCGTGAGTCTCGCCGGTTTGGCGGTAGCGCTCCTGGATGCGGCTGAGCAGGAAGACCTGGTAGTCCATCGACAGGCCGAAGAGCACGGAGAAAAGGAAGATCGGCACCCAGGCCTCGATGCGTTCGACGTGGCCGAATCCGAACACGTCGGCGCCGACGCCGTCTTGGAAGACGAGCACGAGTAGGCCGTAGGCGGCAGCGACCGAGAGCAGGTTGACGGCGATCGCGGTCAGCGGCACCACGATCGACCGGAAGGCGAGGGTCAACAGCACCAGGCTCAGCGCGAGCACGATCGTGATGACGATCGGCAACCAGTTGCCGATGAGGGCGAAATAGTCGAGGTTCTCCGCCGCAGTGCCCCCGATGAGCACGCGGTCGGCATTGCCGCCGAATGCGCTCGGCACGTATTGGTCGCGCAGGCGCGAGATCGCGCTGGTCGCCCGCTCGGTGCTGGCTTCGGCGGTCAGCGGGACCGAGAGCACCGCGATATCGGGCCCGCTCTGCACGATGGCGGCGCGACTGGCGAAGTTCGGGTCGGATTGCAGGCGGCCGCGCAGCCGAGCCAGCCCAGGCCGGACCCACGGGGCATTGGGCGCCGCGTCGACGACGATGTTGACCGGCTGTGTCGCGCCGGTGGGAAAGTCGCGCTGGAGGGCGATCAGCCCCTGCTTGGCCACGGTCGAATCGGGCAGGCTCGACGGCCCCGACGCGCCGATCTTCAACCCCAGCAGGGGCGCGGCGGCCGCGAGCAGCAAGGCGACGGCGAGGATCAGACTCAGCGTCGGCCGGCGGAGGACGGCGCGCACCGCCGCGCCCCAGAAGCGTCCCTCGGTCCCGGCGGACCGGGCTATGCGCTCCCCCAGCCAGGGGAGCTTGAGCTTGTTGACCCGGTCGCCGAGGGCCATCAACAGCGCCGGATGGAACGTCAACGCGACCGCGATCGAGACAATCGCGACCGCGATCGCCCCCACGGCCAGGCTGCGCAGGATCGTGTGGGGCACGATGAGCATGCCCAGCATCGCCAGCGTGAATGCAGTGCCGCTGAACACGACCGCACGCGTTGCGGTGCTCGCCACGGTCAGGATGGCGGTCCGCTGGTCCGCGCCCCGCGCGCGCTCTTCGCGCAGGCGCGAGACGATGAACAAGGAGTAGTCGATGCCCAGCGCCAGCCCCATGGCGACGAGCATGTTCGTCACGAACAAATTCAGCTTGAACACGTGGCCCACGATCGCGACCAGCCCCAACCCGACGACGATCGAGATCATCGCCATCAGCAGCGGGATCGACGCGCCCACCACGGTGCCGAAGACCAACAGCAGCACGATCAGCGCCGCCGGGAGCCCGAACTGCAGCTCACCGGTGCTGAGGTCGCTCGCGGACACCTCGCTGAAGTCGTGACCGGCCGTGTGCTCCCCGGTGATGTGCACCGCGAACCCGCCCTGCCCATCGCTGCGCTGCACGATCGCGATCAGATCGTGCACCGAGTCCGAGGCCGGGTCGGCAAGCACAACCGGCACGATCGTCGCGTGGCGATCACGCGACACCAACAACGCCCCCCCGGGGCCGAGATAGCTGCGGATGGAGCGGATTCCGCCTGCGCGTCGCGCCTCCGCGACGAGGCTTCGCACCCGAGCTGCGAAGGCGGCGTCCGAGACCTGAGCGCGCTCGGAGCGAACGATGACCACCTCGTCGACCTTGGTCCGACCGGGCAGGCGAGAGTCGATGAGCTCCTTGGCTTGATGCGACTCCGGGTTGTTCGTAACGGCGCCCTTGTCGGTGAGCGCCGACCCCAGCAGCCCACCGATGGCAACAAGACCGAACAGCGCCAGCAGCGCCCAGGTGGCCAGCACCCGGCGCGGTCGCGCCGTCGCCCGCTCGGCAAGCCGGCGCGGACCGAAACGCTCGCGTCGTCCGCGATCGACGTCGCTGCCTGCCGGGCCGTCCACGTGATTCACGAACCCTCTCCCGGTCCAAGCCGGCGTCGGCGCCTGGGGAGCTCGCGGGTGACGGTAATCAAAGCCGGTCCGTCGATCACGGGGCGACGACGAAGCTGAACATCATGCCGCTCTCGTGGTGCTCGGCAATGTGGCAATGGGCCATCCACACTCCCGGGTTGGTGATGTCGAGCAAGATGTCGACCGTCTGCCCGGTCGGCATCAGCACGGTGTCCTTCCACACGAGGTTGGACTCCACGGCTCCGTCGCGGCTGAGGACCAAGAAACGCCCGGCGCCATGAACGTGGAACGGATGGTGCATGGGATGGTCGCCGGCCATCTCGTTGACCAGCCGGATCTTGACCTGGTCTCCGACTCGGAAGCGCCAGTCGATCTCCGCGTTCTCGGCGCCCGTCTCGCGGTCGACGAGCTTCCAGCGCATGTTGGCCGGAGTCGTCATCCGATTGACCTCGACCATGTCGTCTTCCCACTCGATCCCGTCGCCCTCACCATGGTCGTGGGCCTGATGCGGCCCATGCTCGTGGCTTCCATGCTCGTGGCCGCCACCGGCCTGGGCGACGAGCTGAGCCGGCAACAGCTTCATCCCGCATTCGGGGCAGTGGCCGGGCTCAGCGCTGTTCACCTCGGGGTGCATGGGGCAGGTGTAGGTGGTCTCGGGCGCCTCGACCGCGAGGAGCTTCATTCCGCACTTCGGGCAGTGGCCGGGCTCCTCGCTGACCACCTCGGGATGCATCGGGCAGGCGTAGACGATGGGCCCCTCCCCCTCGGGTGCATCCAGATCCATCTCGGCGATGAAGCCGAGGACCTTGTCGGGCTCCCTCTCCACATGCGGGGCGGTGCGCTCCCGCACGGCCACCATGTCCTCGTTCGTCCGTAAGACCTCGAACTGCTCCGCCAGCCGGGGCGCGGCCGGCTCTTCGCTCACGCGGATCGCGGCCAACGGATAGACCCGGTCGGGAGTGCGGTGCTCGAGCCGCAGCTCGCCCGACTGCTCGAACAGGACGTCGACCACCACACGCTCCGAGGGAGCCAGCACGACGTCGTCGACGAAGGCCTCGCGTTCGACATGGCCACTGTCGCCGCCGACGAGTTTCATCCGGGCGCCCGGAAGCGCCACCTTGAACACCCGAGTGTTGGCCGTGTTGGTCAGATAAAAGCGGACTACCTCTTCGTGCTTCGCGGTGAGCGAGAGATCGGTCTCCCCGCTTACCAGCAGCACATCGCCGAAGCGGCCCATCGCCGAGTGCGTGGTCACCTCGCGGCTGAACGGCGCCACCTTGCCGTCCTCGAGCAGGATGTCGTCGAGGGTCAAGGCCACCTCCCGGTGGACCGGCGGCCAGTAGTCGGGGTCCGCGGGCTCGACCAGGACATTGCCGTAGAGCCCGAGCTCCTGGCCGTAGTCCTCGCGGACGTGCGGGTGATACCAGTACACCCCCGGGTCAGGGAACGTCACGCGGGCGGAGAACGTCTCGCCCACCAGCATGGGATGCTGGGTCTGGTGGGTTCCGTCGTAGCGGTTCTCGAGCCGTAGCCCGTGCCAGTGGACGGTCGCCTCCACGTCGCCTTGGTTTTCGACGCGGACGGTGACCTCCGAGTCCTGCTGCACCTTGAGGGTGGGCCCGGGGATCGAGCCGTTGTAGGCCAGCATGCGCACGGTCGTGTCGCTCAGGCGCTTGGCCACCGGCGCGATCCGCAGGTCGAACTGATCACCGTCGGCCAACTCGACCAGCTCTGGCGGCCGTGCATCAGGGAGGCCGGTGGCGTCCGTTGGGAAGTGGCGTGGACTTGTGCTCATGTCGTCCTCCCGGTGGTGTCCGCGTGGACGCGCTCGCGCGCCCGTGCGTCGCCCTGCGCAATAGTCCGTAGAGCGTCGATCTGTTGTGCGATGAACTCGGCGTCGTCCTTCACCCAGCCAAGCAGCGCCGAGCCCCTGGTGTGCTGCCAGCTCAGTCCGAGGAAGTACAGACCGGGCGACGCGGTCACGCCGCGCCGGTGCACCAAGTGCCCGTCGGCGTCGAACACCGGCACGTCGACGAACGAGTGATCGACCCGGAATCCGGTCGCCCACACGACCGACCCCACGTCGAGCTGCGTGCCGTCGGCGAACCTCACCGTTGACCCGGCGGCGTCGATGGCCCGGTTGTGGAGCTGCACGCCGTGCTGGCGGCGCAAGGCCCGAGGGCTCGAGCCGATGAGCGTGTCGCGCCCCGCCAGCCGCCGCCCGATCCGCGTCTCCGTCGACTTGCGGATCAGCCCCGTCACTTCGAGATACCAGAACAGGTCGCGGCCGAGGATGCGCTGCGGTAGCGGCGTCTGACGCGATCCGATTGACAGATGGACCTCGCGCGAGCCGGCGAGCTCGGCGGCGATCTGAAAGCCGGTGTTGCCACCGCCCGCAACGAGGACCGGGCCTGTGGAGATGGCCTCCGGTGATCGGTAGGCGGTGCTGTGAAGCTGGACAACCTCGGGGTCGAGCCGCTGGGCGATGGCCGGCGTGAAGGGGACCTGGAACGGGCCGGTGGCGACGACCACCTGCTGGGCCTCGTACGTCCGATCGTCGAGCTCGACCGAGTACCCGCCATTCGCCTTGCGGATCGAACGCACGCGGCTGCCCAGCTCGACCGGCAGATCGAAACGACGGACGTAGTCGGTGAGGTAGGCCGCCACGTCGTCCCGTCCGGGGTAGCTGCCGGGCTCGCCAGGGAAGGTGAGCCCCGGAAGGCTGTTGTGCCGGACCGGGGTGAAGAGCTTGAGCGAGTCCCAACGCTCACGCCACGCGGCCGCCGGCTCCTCGGCCGCTTCGAGGATCACGAAGTCGCGCCCCCGCTGCGCCAGGAAGTAGCCGATCGCCAACCCGGCCTGACCGCCGCCGACCACAACCACCTCACGCCGCTCGCTCGACGTTGGATCGGTCGGATGCTGTCCCCGCACGTCCACGGTCATGTACGTCGCCGTCCTCTCTCGAGGCGCTCTGTTCGCCTGAAACGGGCCGCGCGATCAACCGACGCGGCGACAACGGGCGACTTCCATCGCCTCGCTGGCTTCCTCCAGTGCGAATCTAGCGGTCTCCGTGCCGCATCGACAGGGGATGTGCGGTAACCGGCTTTTGGCTGGGGTCGTGTCGACCGACCCACAGGTCAGGGATCGAGGCGCGCAGGGCCTCGACCACCCGGTCAAGCGCCTCGGGGCGTCGGGCCGGCGGCGGTCAGCGCCGCGCTCCCCCGCTCGCTGCACGCTCGACCACCGCCTCCAAGCGTCGTGAAGCACGCGTAGACGGCGGGGTCGCGGGGTCAGCTCAAGCCGCGTCGCGCAGTTCTCGGCATATGGCAGCTACCAGAGGCCATCGGTCGACCTCGGACGCGTTGTGGGTGCCGACGAGCACCGCGTCGTAGGCGTTCGCGTGGAACGCGAAGGCACCGATGAACCCGGTGTGACCCACCAGCTCGACGCCGTCGACCGTGATGCTTCCTATCCCCAGTCCGTAGCGGTCATAGCGCAGCCGGTGCCCGGGGGGAAAGGACGCTCCCGGCGTCCAGCGGGTTAGCTCGCTGAGCGCGCCGGCGTCGAGGATCTGTCCCGACCACAGCCCGCGAACGAAGCGCACGAGGTCCGGGGCGGTGGTCACCAGCCCCCCACCGGCCCAGTCCATCGTCGGGCTGATCGTCGTCAAGTCCAGCTCGTCTAAGTAATGGTGGGCCGGCTCAGGGTTTCGCGCCGGCTCGTGACCCTCGAGCCAGGTCTCATCCATGCCCAGCGGGTCGAAGACGAGCTGGCGGAAGATCTCGTGAAGCGGCCGGCCCGTCGCCTGCTCGGCCAGTATCCCAGCGATCACGAAGCCGGTGTCGGAGTACTGGAAGCCCTGACCGGCTCGGAACGGCGGCGTTCCGTGAGCAGCCGCATGATCCACCAGTTCGACCGGGCGCCAAGTGCGGCCCGGGTCCTCACGCAGGCGAGCGAGAAATGCCTCTTCGCCGAAATAGTTCGGCACGCCCGCCGTATGCGTGAGCAGCTGGCGCAGCGTCGTCCGCGGGAGGGCATCGAGAACCCGCCAACGTTCAAAAAGCTCGGGAGCGAGCTGCTCGGAGAGGTGCTCATCCAGCGCCAGACGCCCCTCCCGGGTGAGCCGGACGACCACCGCGGCCGTCACGCTCTTGGTGACGCTCGCCACGCGAAAGGCATCCCGGGGTCGAAAAGCACGGCCCCCTCCACGGGCCAGATATCCAGCGGAGCCTCCCCAGACCACGCCGGCGTGAGGCGCCTCGACGCGCGCCAGCGCACCCGGTGCGCCGGCCGCAACCTGTGCCTCCACCGCGGCCTGGAGGCGACGCGACACACCCGAATCCATCAACCCGCTCCTGTCGTCGACAACATTCCCCGTCCGAGTATCAAACGCTCGCAAGGAGGCCGGGGCAAGCGCGCGATCAACGGCCGGAACTACGTCGCTTGCGCTCCGGACGCGAATGCGCAACTAGACAAATCGCTTGACGAAGTCGAGTGCCGTCTGTGCTACCTCGCGCCAGCCGCTGTCGATCGTGAGCGAGTGCCCGCGGTTCGAAACCTGGCGATATCGGTGACTGACGCGTTGCGCTTCTGGCGGTTGTAGGCGGCGTTGGCGATCGGGCCCATGGGACGGTGTGGTCCTTCTCGCCCTCGATGATCAGCAGCGGGCCACGGTCCCGATTCCTGATATCGACCTTGGCCTCGGTGAAGGGGTTGAGGTTTGCGTTGGCATCTGCACCAGGGCCACTCCGGGGCCGGCCACGTGGTAGGTGCCGTACAGGTGCCGCGCCTCCTCGTCGTCGAGGGCGTTGGCCCATCCGTACTTGAACTGGTCGAACATGAGGGTGATCGCGCGGCCTCGGTTGAGCGGATTCCGCAGCACGGGGCCGGCCGACTTCAACGCCGACACCGGCACGGGCAGGACGCCTCGGAACGGCCCCGGGTCGATGGCGCGGTCCCTTCCCTTGGGCGTCGGGGAGCACGGCCCGACGAGTCGACTCTGGTCAATTCGTGACCATAACCGCTCGGACCACGCATAGAGGGGCCCGACCGCCCTGCTCGAGATCGAGGGGTGGCGACTCCTCCCCGACCCGACCCTCGCTGTCGGAGGCCGGTACAACTCGGCTGGGGCCACCGGCTCGCGCAAGACCGCCGGCCCTGCTCCGTTCTCTTCCTACGTTGCGGACGGTTGGGCGGCTTGGACCACCACTCGCGCATCACGACCGTCGCGTCGTGCGCGGGGAGGGCGAGCGGCGCGCCCCGCTCCGCGCGTGAGCGAGCTTAGAATCGCGCCATGGACTGCTCGAGTAGACCGCCGAGGATGCCGTGTTGCTCTTCGCCCGCCGCGTGGTCGAGACCTTTCATCGCTTCTTTGACTCGTCCGGGCGTTCCCCGTCAAACCAGATGCGGAGGCATTAGTTATGCCGACAGTTGAGCGGATCGAAAGCTGGCAGGGGCAGGACGTCCTGGACGACGCCGGCCAGAAGACGGGACGCCTCGAGGAGGTCTACTACGACGCCGGCGGACAGGACCCCGTGCTTATCTCGATCAAGCACGGGATGCTCGGCCGCCAGGTGCAGCTGGTCCCCGTCGCCGACGCGGTACTGAGCCGCGACTACGTCCGACTGCCATTCAGCGGGGAGCAGATCGGGCAGTCACCGAGCGTCTCGGTCGAGGACGAGCTCAATAGCGAGCAGGTGGCCGCGGTCGCCGCGCTGTTCGACGTCACGCTGTCCTCCGGGGGTCCGCTCTACAGCGCGACCCTGCTCGAGCGCCGGCGATCCGAGGCCGAGACGGCGGAGCGACGCGCGACCGAACTGGAGCGGGAGGCCGAGCATCGCAAGGCGGAGGCCGAGGAGGCGAGCCGGCGCGCCGGCGCCGCGGCCGAGGAGGCGCATGCCGCTCAGCGTGCGCGTGAACGCGCCGAGGCGGCCGCGTCCGACCCCAGCCGTGAGGGCCCCGCTTCGGAATAGTGCGCCCATACCGACGCCTCCCGCGCTGATCCTCCGCGGCGTGGCGTCCGTACCTCGTTGCTAGCCCGAGCCTCCGTTACGAATCGGGCGCCCACCACGACACCTACCGCGCGGCGACGATCGGCCGCTGGTGACGGTCGAGGCACCGCCCGAGCTCCGCACGGCGCGGGCACCTGAGCGACACCCCCGCGTCCTGCTTGCGCGGCTTCATTTCCGCTACGAGTTGATGATCCCGCGGACGACGAGGAAGACGCCGAGGATCGCGCAGAGCCCGATCGCGATCTGACGGCCGTGGCCGGAGAGCCAGCCGTTGGCACGCTTGACGAGGTCCGTCGTCTTCTCGGGCGCGATCAGAAGGCCGACAAGCGGGATCTCCGCGAGCGCAAACATGATGAGGTTGAAGCCGACCACGAGCGCCACCTCGGTCCCGGCCGAGTGGTGGCCGCCGGCGATGTCCTTGAGGCCGATGAGGTAGGCGGCCCCCGGTACGTTGATGGCCAGCGCGGCCGCGAAGACGATCGGCACCGAGCCGCGCGCCAGGATTCGCTGGGACCAGGGCTCTTGATTGTCCTTGGCCTTGGGTGGCTTGACCTTCCCGGCCGCCTCGCGGCGCTTCCGGCGCCGCTCGCGGGCGCGCTCGTCGGCGCGGGTTGCGAGCGCCACCGCGAGCAGCAGGGCGAGACCGCCGATCGCGAGATCTGCACCCCAGCTCAACGTCGACCCGCTGCTGGTGTCCGTGTTCGAACCCTTGATCACAAACACGAACACGAGGCCCAGCCCGATGCTGATCGTCAGGCCACCCGCGAGGTAGGCCCCCACCAGCTGCCGAGGCCGAGGCGTGGTCAGCAGGATCACCATCGCCGCGAGCAGCGTCGGGTACAGGGCCGCCTCCAGCGCGAGCACGAGCAGCTGCCAATCCACTTAGGACCACCCGATGAGTCGACCCATGGCCTACACCCTCCCTTGGTGGGTCCGTTGTGGCAACCGTGGCCGCTTCCCTCCTTCGCTTCGTGGACGCGCTTTCGCGGGTGTCGGTGACCTGGCACGACCCCGGGCTACGTGTCCCCGCCGTGCAGCCGGTTCGGCGGCGTCATTTCCGCCCACGCGCGAGCGCTGATCCCGAGAACTGGCCCATTTGCTGGTCTTTCGGAAGCGGACGACGGAGCGACGGGGTGTGGTCGGGGTGCAGCGGGCAGCGCAGCTTGCCGGCCCGGTTGGGCTCGCGTCCGACCAGGACGCGGAAGTAGTCGCGCGGCGCGATCTCAAGCAGCGGGTCGCCGTCTGGAGGGCGTGGTGTGCCGGCGGCGATCATGCACTTGACCGCATCCGGGGCGCAGTCGGGCGGCACCGCCGCCCCGCTTGCCAGCAGCTTCGCCTTCTCCCCGCTCACCGTCGGACCGCGATAGCTCTGGCCCCTGCACCGCGCCGTCGCCGGGCCCTCCCTTCATCAAGTAGCGCCTCCGCGAGACGACCCGGTTCCGAAGGGCCCGCGCGCGCGGGGCCTTCCTTGCCGGCCGCATGCTCGACAGCGGCGCCGTGTGTCCGTAAGGTGGGCGCGCATGTGGTCCGGCGGGGGGACGAAGTGATGCGTCGATGTGCCTTGTTGGTCGTCGCCGTTGGGGTGCTCGCGGCGGCCAGCCCTGCCTGGGCGACGTTCCCCGGCAAGGACGGCCCGCTTGTCTTCTCCGGCGTGGACCCCGTGAGCAGTTCCGTGCAGGTCTACCGCCTGTCGCCCGCAGGCGGAGCTCCCACACAGCTGACCGCCACGGTCCTGCCTGGAGCGGTCTGGAATGAGTGCCCCGCATGGTCGGCTGAGGGACGCCAGATCTACTTCGATAGCGTTGATCGCTCGACGACCAACCCGGCACACATCTACCGCATCGACGCAACCGGCGGTTCGCTCTCGCTCGCCGATAGCCCGGACGCGCCCACCCATCTCTGCCCCACCGTCAGCCGGAGCGGGACAGAGATCGCGGCGATCGAGTACCGGGACGACGGCAGCGAGGGCATTGTCCGCATGCAGGCCGACGGCACCGATCCACGTATCGTCGCCGCTGCAGCTCCGAATCAGGACAACTACGCCCCGCACTTCTCGCCCACCGGCTCTCGCATCCTTTTCAACGAGGTGACCTACAAGGACAACGCCATCGAGCGCGCCGACCTGGTCATCGTCAACCCGGCGGGCCACGAAAAGAACCTCACCCGCAAGGACAACGCCCAATACTTCACGCCCTCGTGGTCGCCCGACGGGGACACGATCCTCGCGGGGCGGGGGGCAGCCCAGGATGAGATAGTCCGGATGAGCGCCGGTGGGAGCAACGTCCACGTGCTCGCCAAGGTGCCGGACGGCGCAACGGTCTCGAGTCCGACGTTTTCGCCAGACGGCTCGAAGATCGCCTATACGCAGTGCCCGGCGCAACAGGACTGCGGCGATCCAGATCTACCGGGCAGAGGCTCTGTCTGGCTCATGAACGCCAACGGCTCCCACGTCGAGCGCATCTTGGACGGGGCAACGGCGGGCGTCTCGCCGGACGGAAGCAGCCTGGACTGGGGAGTCAGCGCGCCCTAGCCGTCTGCGCGGAGCACAGTCAACCCCCTCTCCGTCCAGCGCGCCTGGGTCTAGGTTTACGCCCGTGTCACGCGCGTCGCCGCTCGGCGCCGTCGCCGCCGCGCCCTCGCCCTCGCGGTGCCGGCGACCGCCGGGGCCAGCGAGCCCGCCTCGACCTACAACGCCGACGGGCAGATCCACGCCGACCGCTGCATGGAGCCCAAGACGACCGACATCCGCCTGCGCTACCTGGATGCGTCGCCGACCGGCTTCGCGATCCCGAACCCGCTGTCGTTCACCGACGGCAGCTGCCCCGACGGCCAGCTGCGCATCGACCTGCACGAGGTGGTCGACTCGCCGGCGGGGCCGCTGGTCTTCTCGCAGAGCGATAGTGAGGCAACGCACCGGAACCGCGCTCGCTGTTCGTCGTGGACGCTTCTATTAAGTCAAGGGGATGGTGATGAGTCGTCTGTAGAGGCTGCGGGAGATGTGGCGTTTGAGGGCGCGCATGGCGTCGCGGGGGGGTCTTGCCTTCGCTGATGCGGCGGTCGAGGTAGGCGCGGGTTTGCTCGTGGTGGCGACCGCCGCGCGCTCACACAGCAGCAACGCTTGCGCCCACGACGACGGTGCGATGCGCACGCTCGGGCGAGCTCGACGTTTGTCATGGCCTCGCTAGCCCAGGACGGCCGCCCACTTGATTGAGCCCCCGAGCACCGCACGACACTCTGGTCCGCCCCGCGCGACCGGATGGATGACTGGAGCTCCCTTCCCAACCGGAACGCAGTCAGCGCAACCGGCACCCAACCAAGGAGGCCCCATGACCAACGCTCCTTGACACCAGACGGCCCTTCATGGATGACAAACCCCACCCCATATCAGCGCGTAGGCGGGCTCGATGTGCGCCATGGCGCTCCTCGAACGTATTGCGCATCTCCGTCAGCCCATCCCATAAGGACCCTCCAGCGGGACAGGGAACGCCGGGCACGCGTTGTTCGGTCCGAGCCAGTCTTCGCCTAGCGTCGCTCGTGTTCGGCCTGCCACTGCACCACACGGAATCCCAGGTGCGTCGCGGCCGGGGTCGCCACCACCTGGGTCCGTTCGAGGCTGATCGTCGAGTCCAGCGCCGCGAACAGCGGCGTGCCGCCGCCGAGCAGAACGGGGATCACGTGCACGCGGATCTCGTCGACCAGGCCCAGCGGGAGCGCCTGCTGCATGACGGTCGCCCCGAACAGGCTGACCTTCTTGTCGCCCGCTGTCTGCTTCGCCTGCTCGATCGCCGTGGCGACGCCGTCGGTGACGAACGTGTAGATCGACGGATGGGATCTTTCCAGCGCGTGATGCGTGACTACGAAGCAGGGGGTATCGCCGAGGGGGCCGCCGTCGTCCCAGCCGCCGTCGCCCTCGTTCTTGTCGAACGACGTGCGACCCATGACGATCGCGCCGACGCTGTCGCGCATGTCTTGCAGGACGGCCCGATCCTCGTCGGTCGCTGCGTCGAAGATCCAGTCGTGCAGCATCTCGGCGCCATCACCGAACGGGTTCTCGCGGCTGTCGTTCGGGCCAGTGACGTAGCCGTCGAGCGACACCGACATGTCGCAGATCACGCGGGTCATCAGTTCGTCCTCTCCGGGCGCGGTACGTAGGTCTGGGTGATGGGGCCGTCGGCCCAGGCGGTGCTGGCGACCAGCTCGAGCGGCTGGGGCTCGGGCAGTCCTTGCAGCAGCGGCAGGCCGTCGCCGAGCGCGACCGGTTGGACGTTGATCCGGTACTCGTCGATCAGGCCGTGGGCCGCGAGTGAGCGGGCGAAGCTCACGCCGCCGAAGACGACGATGTGCTTGCCGGGCTCGGCCTTGAGCTCAGGGATCTCCTCCTCCACCGGCCGGCCGCTGACCCGCGCGTTGCTCCAGTCGAGCTCGGTCAGCGTGCTCGAGAACACAACCTTCGGGAGCGCGTTCATGAGCTCGCCGGTCGGACTGATCGAGCCCGGCCACGCCTGCGCCATGTCCACCCCACCGCGGCGACCGAGTGCGAGCATCCCGGTCTGGCCCAGCAGCTCGGCCACTGCTTGCTGACGATGGGCGCCGTGCCGTTGCTTGTCGCCCAGCCAGTCCATCGTCCCGTCGCGGCGAGCGGCAAAGCCGTCGAGCGACATCGACATGTACAGAATCAGCCGGCGCTGCGCCGGCTCGCCGCTCACGCGTCCTCCTTCCACCCGGTGCGGGCGTGCGAGCCATCACAGAACGGCTTGTCGGCCGAGGGGCCGCAGCGGCACGGGAAGACGGGCGCGGCGCGATCGGGGATCGGCTGCCCTTCGCGGTCGAAGATCGTGACCTGGCCTTCGAGGCGGTAGGGACCGCCTGGTAAGGCTGTGAGCTTGATCGAAGTCATGTCCTCCCTCGCGGTATAGTGCACCAATCGGTGCAGCATAGCGAGGCATTGGATCGGACGTTTTTCGCGCTGTCGGACCCGACGCGCCGCAGCATCCTCGAACGGCTCGCGCGTGGACCGGCGACGATCGGCGAGCTCGCCGAGCCGTTCGGCCTGACGCTCAATGGCCTCAAGAAGCACGTCGGCATCCTCGAGACCGTCGACCTCGTTATCACCGAGAAGGTTGGTCGCGCGCGCGAGTGCCGGCTCGGCCCAGCGCAACTGGAGGACGCGACAAGCTGGATCGACGGCTACCGGCGCGTGTGGGAGCGCCGGCTGGACCGGTTCGGCGCATACGTCGAAGAGCGCCGATGACCGACGAATTGCGACTTGCGCGCGTGATCGACGCGCCGCCCGACGTCGTCTTCGAGGCATTCACCTCGAAGGGCGGGCAGGAAGCCTTCTACGGCACCGACGACCCGGGCTGGATCGTCAGGTCGGAGTGCGACCTCCGAGTGGGCGGCCTGTGGACGGTCACGTTCGGCCCCTCGCCGGACCACCTGTACCACCACCGGAGCGTCTTCGAGATCGTCGACCGCCCGCGGCGACTCGTGCTTGCGACGACCGAGCACCGTCCCGACCGGCCAAGCTTCGACTTCTCCGTCGAGTTCACGTTCGAGGACCAGGACGGCCGTACGGTCATGACCGTCATCCAGTCCGGCTTCCCCACCGCGGAGCTGCGCGACGAGCACAGGCGCGGCGTCCCGAACGCGCTCGCACGACTCGAACGCGCCATCCGCGCGAGCGAGTAGGACGGGCTCCGCCACACAAGCCGAACCCCGGCCGAAGCACGCCGGCGCGCACGGTGTCTCCAGGCGCTGCTGGAGTCACCGATAGGCCGTCCAGAATGATTCCCGGGAACCGGGGGCTATAGGGACCCGACGGCACGGTGTCGGTCTAGCCCCCGCCATCGAGTATCGGACCGGCGAACCTCTCGCCGCAGTGCGCTTTCGTGGCACGACGCGCATCTCGGGGACGACGCCGAGAGACGCGGATTGCGCGGCAAGCGCGCATCGCCAGCTCGCCTCTGCTTATGTGCGCCTCGGCGCGCGGACCGAACCAGCGGCGCGGTGCATCTCAGCCCAGGGGACATAAGCCGAGAGTTCCCATGATCGCCTCGGAGAAGAGAATCTCGTCCTCGAACCACCTGCGCGCTTCTCCCTGGCTTCCGTCGCTCCATCGCACGACAGCGCGGCGGGATGCGTTGGCTCCGAGCGGCAGCGGCTCGATCGCGACGACTTCCACAACGACTGGCTCGGGCATTGGCTGATCGTACGTAATGGGCATAGTCGACCTCCGGTCTTGGGATTCGCCCCTCATGGGTCGAGCTGCCGGCAGATCGCGCGGGCCAGGCCGGTGCCGATCTCGCGGTGGCGGGGGACCGCGCTTCGGTGCGGCCCGCGCGCCCAACGGGTGTGATTGGCGCCCTCGTCGAGGACGCGCGCGCCGTGGGCGCGCAGGTGGCGCTCGAGGTCTCGGCGCTTCACCCGTCGATCGTTAGCGGGACGGGGTCGCGATCCTCAGCGGGCGCCTCGTCGGGCTCGGGGCTGAGCATCAAGCGCAACGCGTCGAGCACGTTGGCGTGCGCTTCCTCACGGGTGCGGCCCTGGCTCATGGCGCCCGGCACTTCGACGACGCGGGCCATGATCCATCCCTCGCCGCCGTCCTCGTACACGATGGTGAAGCGCAGCGATTCGTCCATCGAGGACACCGTACCGCTCGTCGTGGCCATCAGCGCATCGCCGCCAGCGCCTGGGCGACGCGGCTGGTGCGCATGGGGCAGTCGCCGAGCTCGGTGGCCTGGGCGAGGTAGTCGGCGGCCAGGGCCTCGGCCTCGCCGGAGCTCAGGGCGCGTTCGATGAGATACCGGCGTCCGCGGGCGTTGAGCGCGACGTCGACCAGGCCGATACCGTCGCGGCCGTGCTGCCGCCAGATGCGCCGCTGTGCGCCGGCGTCGGTGGTGTAGGTGCCGACGGGGCGGCCCTTGGGCCGGTGGTCCGTGACAGACGTGCTGGTCGGGCCGGCCATTTCAGTTCCTCCTTTCCGCGCCAAGTTGCGCTGACTGGCGACGTGCGGCTATTCGGATCGCCGGAATTGGCGGTCTGGCGGGTGGTGTGGCTGCTGTGCATGGCCCGGCGCAGGGCAGGCCGGCGACGGGCCGGAACCCGACCGTCCGGGAGGGCGCGTTAGCGAGCCCGTAGGGCTTGATGGCCCGTTCGCCGGTCTGCCAGCGTGAGGGGTCTGCCAGCACCCACACCACGCAGCCGAGTGCCCGGTCGCCGACAGGGGAAGATGGTGCGACGGGCGGTCAGCGGAGCGACGCCCGAAGGGCGGCGCGGAGAGGACCGCCCGTCGGCGCGTCCGTTGGACGGGGACCCACATTGCCGCCTATGCCTTATTGCAACAGCGACGGTGCTCGAGCTCACTCCCATCGGGAGTTGGCGCGCGCTCGTGGTGACTATGCACCCATCATGCAATCGGCCGGCCGAGTGCGCTCTTGTTGGCCGTCCGGAGCGACAGCCTGCGGTGAGCGGTTCCGGACGCCCGCGGAGAACGGGACCGGTGTCGCGTTAGGGGATCCCTTACATACACGGCCTGTGATCCGGCAGGGGCATCACGATCGCCTCGGAACACAGCGCCACGAGATCCTTGGGTGGGCCCGAAGCCCGTGCCGATCCGAGGTCGGGCACTCAGCGCCTGGTCTCGTACCTAGTCAGGACCACGCCGTCGGGAAACGTCCGGGTCTCCACCAGGGTCAGGTTCACCCAGTTGTCCAGGGCCGTAAAGAACGGTGTGCCGCCGCCCACCAAGACCGGTGCGGTGGCCAGCACGTACTCGTCGATCAGCCCGGCCCGCATGGCCGC
>JBJMKX010000092.1:0-6710 GCA_045805605.1 Solirubrobacteraceae bacterium | reverse complement strand
GCCCTCAAGCGGCTCGCGCTGCTGCGGGTGCGCGACGTCGACCTGTGGAAGGCGCCGCGCGTGCGCCCCGGTGACGCAACTGCGCAAGCGCGTGCCCAGGTCACCGAGTCCGACCTCCCCTACCCGCTGCTGATCGACGGCGACGGCAAGCCGCTCGGGTGGCTGAGCGAGCGCGACCTGGCGGCCGAGCGCGTGCCCGAGCGCGCCGACACCGAGGCGACGCCGGTGCTCGACCAGGACTCGGTGCTGCGCAGCGCCCTGGCCGAATTGCTCGAGGAGGACACGCAGTACGGGCCGGTCGTCGACGCGCGCGGCAGGGTGATCGGCGTGCTCTCGGTCGAGCTGATCGCGCAGTTCCTGGCCAGCAAGGACACCCGCGAGATGGATGCGGTGGAGCGGGCGGGAGTCGAGGCGTGAGCTGGCTGGAGGTCTTTGCCCAGGTCGAGATCCACCGGCGCACGGACACGTGCGTGAACCAGAACGGCTTCTGCCCGGACTGGATCGTCAACAACTTCTCCGACCGCTACGTCGACCCGCTGTTCCGCCACCTCGAGCTGGTGGTTGTCTCGGTTGCGGCCGGATTCGTGATCGCCTGCGCGCTGGGCATCGTCGCCCATCGCCGGCGCTGGCTCGTCGGCCCGATCGTCGGCGTGACCGGCATCCTGTACACGATCCCCTCGGTGGCGGCGTTCCTGCTGCTGATCCCCATCACCGGCTTCGGGCTGCTGACCGCCGTGATCGCATTGGCCGCCTACACGCTGCTGATCATCTTCCGCAACGTCGTCGACGGCCTGAACGCGACCCCCGACGAGGCCCGCGACGCCGCCCGCGGCATGGGCCTGACCGACAACCAGGTGCTGTGGCGCGTGGAGGTTCCGCTCGCACTGCCGGAGATCTTCGCCGGCCTTCGCATAGCGACCACCACGACGGTCGGGCTGGCGGCGCTCGCGTTCTTCGCCGGAGCCGGCGGATTGGGCGGCCTCATCTTCGGCGACCTGGTGTTCAAGTCCAACGTCGTCGTGGCGGGCGGCCTGTGCATCCTCATGGCGTTCGCCCTCGACGGCCTGCTGCTGATCGCACAGCGCCAGTTGACGCCGTGGGCCAGGGCGAGGCACGCATGACCGTTGCCGCCTTCGACTTCGGCGACGCGCTCGACTTCATCGTCAACGGCCGCGAGTCGGTGACCGGCGGGGTGCAGATCGGCGGGAGCCACCTGCTGCCGCAGCTCTGGCGCCATCTCGAGCTCACCGGCGCCGCGGTCGGCATCGGCTGCCTGATCGCCATTCCGCTGGCCCTGTGGCTCGGCCACGTGCGCAAGGGCCAGTTCGCGGTGGCGAGCGTGGCCAACGTCGGGCGGGCGGTCCCGAGCCTGGCGCTGATCGGCTTCGCGGTGGCCTACATCGGCCTGGGGTTCCCCAACGCGCTGCTGGCGCTCACGCTGCTGGCCATCCCGCCGATCTTCGTCAACACCTATGTCGGGGTGGCGCAGGTGGAGCCCGAGATCGTCGACTCCGCCCGGGGCCAAGGCATGACCGAGGTCGAGATCATCCGGCACGTCGAGCTGCCGCTGGGGCTGCCGCTCATCTTCGGCGGCGTGCGCACGTCGGTGGTCAACGTGATCGCCACCGCCACCATCGCCCCGCTCATCGGTGTCGTCACGCTTGGCGATGCCATCGTTTCGCCCCAGGTCTACGGCGACGCGGGCCAGCTCGGTGCGGCGATCTGCGTCGCGGTGCTGGCGATCGCCGCCGAGATCACGTTCGCGCTCATCCAGCGCGCGGTGACGCCCAAGGGCTTGAAGGTGCAACGACAACGGCAAGCATTCACGAGGAGGGCCAGACCCGTATGACCCGCTTGATCGCGGCACTCGCCACGCTCGCTCTCGCTGCCGGCCTCGCGGCCTGCGGCAGCAGCGACAACAACGACAAGGGCACGAGCAGCTCCGGCGGCGGCAACGCCAACGCCCAGACGATCCGGTCGAACCCAGCCAACAAGAACGTCTCGGTCACGATCGGGTCCAAGAACTTCACCGAGGAGTTCATCCTGGGCAACATCTATGCCCAGGCGCTCCAGGCGGCCGGCTACAAGGTCAAGACGCAGCTGAACCTCGGGTCCGAGCAGATCGCGCTCAAGGCGCTCAAGGGCGGTCAGATCGACGCCTACCCGGAGTACACGGGGACGGCCCTGACGTCGTTCTTCAACGCCAAGACGACCGACATCCCGACCGACCCGCAGCAGGCCTATCAGCAGGCCAAGTCCGACTTCGCGAAGGACGGGCTGACCGCGCTGCCGCCGACGCCGTTCACCGACTCCAACGCGCTCGCGGTCACGCAGGCGACGGCCGACAAGCTCGGGGTCAAGTCGATCTCCGACCTCAAGGCCAAGGCGGGAGGCCTGACGCTCTCGGGGTCCCCCGAGTGCCGGCAGCGCCAAGACTGCCTGCTCGGGCTGCAGAAGGTGTACGGGATCAATCCCGGCAAGTTCACGGTGGTCGATCCCTCGCTGCGCCACGAGGTGCTGCAGAAGGGCCAGGCGGACGCATCGTTCGTGTTCACGACCGACGGTCAGATCAAGGCCAACAAGGAGGTCCTCCTGACCGACCCCAAGAACATCTTCCCGCCGTACAACATCACGCTGGTGGTCCGCGACCAGACGGTGCAGAAGGCTGGGCCGGACTTCGCGAAGACGATCGCGCTCGTCCAGAAGGGCATGACCACCCAGGTCATGCAGGAACTCAACTCGCGCGTCGACCTCGACAAGCAGAAGCCGGCGGCGGTGGCCAAGCAGTATCTGACGGAGTCCGGCTACATCAAGTAGAGGACCGCGATGTCAGCTGTGGTCCGGCAGCACCTCCCACCGCAGCCGGACCACGCGCTCGTCGCGCGCCTCGCCCGTCACCGCCCGCTCGAGCCGAACCCGCCGTTCCCGCGCGCGCTGTCGGCCAGCTCGTCGACCGCGACCGGCTCGAACGGCTCGACGCGCACGACGACGAGCTGGGCGATCCGGTCGCCCACTTCCACCGCGAACGGCTTGGCGCGGTCGGTGTTGAGCAGGAGCACGCGCAGCTCCCCGCGGTAACCGGCGTCGATGATGCCCGGGGCGTTGACCAGGGTGATCCCATGCCGGGCGGCCAGGCCCGAGCGCGGCACGACCAGGCCGGCCTTGCCCGGCGGCAGCGCAACCGCCACGCCGGTCCCGACGCTGGCCCGGTCGCCCGGGGCGAGTGTCGCCGCCTCGCCGGCGTAGAGGTCGAGACCGGCGTCGCCGTCGTGGGCGCGCGTCGGCAGGCGGGCGTCCTGCGAGAGCAGGCGGAAGCCCAGCGTGGGCACGGTCGTCGTCACGGCGCTGATGCTATTCAGAGCGTCCGTCGGACACCCGGCCGCAGGCCGGCTCGCCGTCAACGGCCGTTGACGGCGTAGCGGTCGTAGCGCGCGGCCAGGGCGGCAGGCAGCCGGGCGCGGACGTGCACTCCCTCGGCCGTCTCCTCGCGTTCGAGGTCACCGGCGGCGGCATGCAGCTCGGGCAGCAGCCCCGCCTCCCGGTAGGGCACGAGCAGCTCGACCGCGCGCAGCATCGGCGCGAAGGCCGCCGCGACCCGCTCGCGCACTGCCTCGAGCCCCTCCCCTGTCTTGGCCGAGACGACGACGCCGTCGGGATGGCGGAAGCGAAGCTCCTCGCGCCGCTCGGCGCCGATCAGGTCGGCCTTGTTGAGCACGAGGATCCGCGGCGACGAGCCGGCGCCGATGTCCTCCAGGACCTCGTCGACGGCGCGCACCATCTCGACCATCCGCTCCTCGTCGGTGGAGGCGTCGACGACGTGCAGGATGAGCTTGGCCCGCCGCGTCTCCTCCAGCGTCGCGCCGAACGCGTCGACGAGCTGGTGGGGGAGCTTGCGGATGAAGCCGACGGTGTCGGTCAGGAGGTGGGAGCGGCCGTCGACGTCGACCGTGCGCGTGGTCGGGTCGAGGGTCTCGAACAGGCGGTCGCGCACGTCGACCTCGGCCCCGGTCAGCGCGTTGAGCAGGGTCGACTTGCCGGCGTTCGTGTAGCCGGCCAGCGCGATCTCGGGCAGGTGGGCGCGCTCGCGCTCGGCGCGCATGGTGTCGCGGGTGCCCGTGACGCGCCGCAGGCGCCGGCGCAGCGCGGAGATGCGGTCGCGCGCGAGGCGCCGGTCGGTCTCGATCTGCGTCTCCCCCGGGCCGCGGGTGCCGATGCCGCCGTCCATGCGCCCGGCGCCGAGACGCTCGAGGTGCGTCCACAGCCCCCGCATGCGGGCGAGGTTGTACTCGAGCTGGGCCAGCTCGACCTGGAGCTTGCCCTCCGCGCTGTGCGCGTGGTCGGCGAAGATGTCGAGGATGATCGCGGTGCGGTCGATCACCGGCACGCCGATGCGCTCCTCGAGGTTGCGTTCCTGGCGGGGCGAGAGCTCGTCGTCGCAGGCGACGAGGTTGGCGTCGGCCGCGTTGATCGCGCCGCGCAGCTCCTCGAGCTTGCCCGCGCCGAGGTAGGTGTTCGGATTGGGCCGGTCGCGCCGCTGGACGAGGTCGCCGACGGTGGCAACCCCGGCCGTGCGCAGGAGCTCGCGCAGCTCGGCGAGGTCGTCCTCGCCGTCCTGGGAGACCTGAATGAGCAGGGCGCGTTGTCGGGCTCGCTCCACGCTGCCAGTGTAGGGTCGGATGCCCGCCCCGAAGCTCATGGTCGGTCCGCTCCTCCGCTACGTCGGGGAGCGCGAGGCGACGGTCTGGGTCGAGACCGACCAGGCGTGCGAGGTCGAGGTGCTGGGCCACCGGGAGACGACGTTCACCGTGTGCGGGCACCATTACGCGCTCGTCTGCATCGATGGGCTCGAGCCGGTTAGCGCCTACCCCTACGAGGTGCGACTCGACGGCCACCTCGCCTGGCCCGACTCCGACGCCGATGCCTTCCCGCGGTCCACGATCAGGACCCGCGGCGGCGAGGACCAGCTGCGCATCGCCTTCGGCTCGTGCCGCGTCGCCTTCCCGCACGAGCGGCCATGGTCGCTGCGCAAGGACGACTACGCCCGCGGGCGCGAGGTCGACGCGCTGTTTGCGCTCGCCCTGCGCATGCGCCGCCAGCCGCCCGACCGCTGGCCGCAGCTGCTGCTGTGGCTCGGCGACCAGGTCTACGCGGACGAGATCTCGCCCGGCGTGCGCGAGTTCATCCGCACACGCCCGGTGGGCGAGCGCAACGGCTGCCCGAAGGAGGAGGTCGCCGACTACGAGGAGTACGCGCGGCTGTACTGGGACTCCTGGCGCGACCCGGCGGTCAGGTGGCTGATCTCCACCGTGCCCAGCGCGATGATCTTCGACGACCACGACGTCGTCGACGACTGGAACACGTCGGAGGCGTGGGTCCACGCCGTCCGCCAGAAGTCGTGGTGGCACGAGCGCATCGTCAGCGCCTACATGTCGTATTGGGTCTACCAGCACCTCGGCAACCTGCCCCCGGCGGAGCTGGCCGAGGACGAGATCTGGCAGCACGCCCGCCGGTCGCAGGACGTCACCGAGCGGCTGCGTGCGTTCGCGCAACACGCCGAGGACTCGACCGAGGGCTCGCGGTTCAGCTACTGCCGCGACCTCGGGCGCACGCGGCTTATCGTCATGGACTCGCGCGCCGGCCGTGTGCTCGAAGGCACGCGCGAGATGCTCGATCCCGAGGAGTGGGCGTGGGTGGTCGAGCACGCCACGGGCGATTTCGACCACCTGCTCTTCGGAACGTCGCTGCCGTTCCTGCTCGCGCCCGCCATCCACCACATCGAGGCGTGGAACGAGGCGGTGTGCGGGGGCGCGTGGGGGCCGCGAGCGGCGCGCTACGGCGAGCGGCTGCGCCAGGCGATGGACCTCGAGCACTGGGCGGCGTTCAACGACTCGTGGCGGCGGCTGAGCGGGTTGATCGCCGAGGTCGCGTCGGGGCGGCGCGGCGCGCCGCCCGCCACGGTCGTCGCGCTGTCCGGCGACGTGCACCACGCCTACCTGGCGCGCGCGCACTTCCGCAACGGCGTCGACGCGAAGAGCCCGGTCTACCAGGCCACGTGCTCGCCCTACCGCAACCCGCTCGGCAACCACGAGCGCTTCGCCATCCGGCGGCTGTGCACGGGCTACGCCGCGGCGGTCGCGCAGGCGCTGGCGCGCTCGGCGGGCGTGCCCGACCCCGACCTCGACTGGCACTTCTGCGACCCGCCGATCTTCGACAACCAGGTGGCGACGTTCGAGGCGCAGGGCCGCCGGGCATGGGTCCGGTTCGAGTACACCCGGCCACAGGACGGGCTTCACCCGACGCTGCACCTGAACACCTCGCGGCGGCTGGCCTAGGAGCCCAGCGGCGAATGTCGATTCCGTCAGCCTCAGGCTGACTCAGTCGACACTCGGTCAGCGGGCGCCAAGGCCTCTGATCCTTTCCATCGCCTCGGTCAGCCGGTCGTCCGGCGTCGTCAGCGAGATGCGGAAGAACCCTTCGCCGTTGGGGCCGTAGGCGCCGCCCGGTGACACGACGACGCCGGTCTCGTCGAGCACGTGCTCGCAGTACTCGGCGGCGGTCGCGTAGCCCTCGGGCACCGGCGCCCAGACGTAGATCGTGCCCTTCGGCGGCGTGACCTTGACGCCGGCCATGCGGAGGGCGTCGACGACGAGATCGCGGCGACGCCGGTAGTGCTCGTTCATCTCCGCCTTCTCGCCGTCGGCGTCGGGCGA
>JBJMKX010000091.1:0-11440 GCA_045805605.1 Solirubrobacteraceae bacterium | reverse complement strand
CGGCCAACGCCGATCGCCCCGCGGTCTGTTTCAGCCAGATAGGCCTCATCGTGCCCGCTTGCTGGGCGCGGTCCATCGCGCCATGATCCCCGCGTGAGAGCCGCCGGCATCGAGACGTTCGGGGGAGAGGTGAAGCCTCTCGAGCTGCAGGAGCCGCCGCCAATGAAGGCCGGCGAGGTGCTCATTGAGGTGAAGGCCGGCGGAGTGGCGAACTGGGACGAGTTCGTCCGCACCGGCGCTTGGGACGTGGGGCGCGCCCCGCCCTTGGCCTTGGGCGTCGAGGCAGCAGGCGAGGTCGTCGCGGTGGGGCCCGAAGTTGAATGGCCCGCCACCGGCGCTGGGGTGATGACGCATCCGCTCCCGCTCGCCTACCAAGGCTGCTGGGCCGAGCGCCTAGTCGCCCCCGCACGCCTGGTCGCCGAAAAGCCCGACAACGCCTCCTGGGGAGAGGCCGGAGCGTTCCCCGTTCCCGCCCTGACGGCGGAGCAGGTGGTGTCCGAGGCGCTCGATGTTCAGTCCGACGAGACGATCCTGGTCAACGGCGCCGCAGGCGTGACCGGGGGGATGATCGTCGAGCTCGCCGCGCGCCGCGGCGCCACCGTGATCGCGACCGCGAGCCCAAGCACCGCAGAGCGGGTGAAGGCGCTCGGCGCAGCCGTCGTCCTCGACTACCACGATCCGGAATGGACCACGCAGGCGATGGATGCCGCGGGATCCCGAGGCATTCGGGCTGCGGCGAACGCTGCGAGCGGCGGAGAGGGCGGTGCATTGGCCGCACTCGCCAGCGGCGGTCGTCTGGCGACCATCACCGGCGCGCCACCGCCCAGCGAACGGGACATCGGCATCGCCGACGTCTACATTCGTCCCGACGGCGACCAGCTCCGACTGCTGGCCCTAGCTCTCGCGGAGGGCAAGCTCCACGTCGACATCGCCGCCTCCTATCCCCTCACGAGAGCCGCGGAGGGACTCGAACGTGCCATCAAGGGATCCGGAGGCGCCGCCGTCGTGCTCGAACCATGAGCCCGTTGCCCCTCCCTCGCGGAGCCCAGGGACGTCGGCGATAGCCGCTCTACGGGTACGCCGGAAGCGCGTCGCTGATCCGGGCCGTCGTCACCTTCCCACGTTGCCGGTGGGCCGGCACGTTGACTGCCGTCTGAGCTGGCTTGCGCATCGGACGCAGCGCGCGTCTCGGCTCGCATCGAGCCACTAGCGGATGTCGTCCTTTCCGGGCGTGTTGACTGAGCCTCGCACGCGCTCGCAACGAGGCGCAAACGAAAGCGCGGCCGGGCGAGAGGGAACATGTCAGTGCTCGGTCCGGGTCCCTACTGGATAGGGTCGGGGCAGCCATCGCGCCCGCAGATCTGAGCCTCCCCCGGACCCAGTTCGACGGCGCCAACGAGAACGTGATGAGGGCGATCGTCCAAGACAAGTACGGCTCGCCTGACGTCCTGCAGCTCCGAGATATCGACAAGCCGGTCGTCAAGGACGACGAGGCGCTCGTACGGGTCCGGGCGGCGGCCGTCAATATCGCCGACTGGCACCTCCTGCGGGGCGTTCCGTACGTCATGCGCACGGTGTCCGGCCTGCGCAAGCCCAGGCGCGCGGTACCGGGACTCGATATCGCCGGTCGGGTCGAGGCGGTCGGCCGCATGGTCAAGCAGGTTCGACCGGGCGATGAAGTGTTCGGCTGGTGCAGGGGTGCCTTCGCCGAGTATGCGTGCGCTGGAGAGAACAACCTCCTGCCAAAGCCGGCCAACCTCACATTTGAACAATCGGCAGCCGTCGGAGACTCCGCTTTGACGGCCCTCAACGCTGTTCGGGATCAAGGGAACGTGCAACCCGGGCACAGGGTGTTGATCAACGGTGCGTCGGGCGGCGTCGGCACGTTCGCCGTGCAGATCGCCAAGTCGTTCGGGGCGATAGTGACCGGCGTCTGCAGCACGAGGAACGTGGACATGGTGCGATCGGTTGGCGCGGACCGGGTCATCGACTACACGAACGAGGACTTCGCCGAAACCGAGCAGCGTTATGACGTGATGCTCGATCTCGTCGGGAGCCGTTCGTTATTGGACTGCAGGCGGGTGCTAGCCCCCCGGGGGACCTACGTCTTGGTTGGGGTCGCGGACATGGGTCGTTGGTTCGGGCTCGCTCGTCAGACGAAGGCACTCCTGCTATCGCCCTTCGTGCGCCAGCGGATGCGGGTGTTCGTCGTCAGGCACAACAAGGACGACCTGGCTGTCCTCAAGGGCTTCGTCGAAGCCGGAAAGGTCGCGCCGGTCATCGACCGCCGGTACGAGCTGCATGAGGTGCCTGAAGCGCTCCGGCACCAGGGAGAAGGACACGCCCGGGGAAAAATCGTCATCGCCGTGTAGGGCGCGAGCGCCGCTCGGCTCAGGGGGTCCCGGAGTGCGTCAAGGTCTCGCCGGCCGGGACCTCGCGGGCATGCCTGCTTCGCGCGAGATGCGAGCGTCTCAGGCCGGGCACGGTACGTGCTCGCAAGGGACGACGTCAAACCGTGTCGCGCTCCCGAGGTCACGCTTGTGCTGCGCCTGGACGAAGCACGCGTCAGCCGAGCGGTCGACCTAGCACTCGGCGCTGGTCCTGAGCGAGAGCCTGGCCGGCGCGAACGGCGCGAACCGACGCCTCTCCAATCTGGAAAAGCAGTCATGTCGCGGGCCGCCACCGCGAGTCCCTCCTCCTCGGCATGAGCCGCCCTGGGTGAGGAGTCGCTTTGACGCTGGCCATCCCTGCAAGGCGCGGAAGCCGAAACGCGAGTACCCCCTTCCCCAGAGAGCAGTCGCCGTCGTCGTCTGTGACCACAAGCCCACTTCCATAGACACGAAGAAGAGGCATTCCCGCGTTAGCCGACGTGGCTTGTGCAAATCGCAAAAGCGCTAGTCAGCACCGCGTCGGCGAGACCGCTCCTGCTCGTCCCAAGCGCAAGCGCTGACACGGAGCCTGGGCGCGGCGAGCCCCAGCGTGGCGCGCCACCCGGTGTCGACGGATCGGTAACCGGCTCGACGCCGGCTGCCGAACGGAGGCGGTCGCGGCGAGGAAGGCCGGCTCTAGCCGGCGGCCGCTGCGGCCAGCGCCTCTTGCTCGGTGAGGAAGGCCCGCATGACCACCACCTTGCCGTCGCGCACGCGCCACAGCTGAAAGACGGCGCATCTCGAGCTCGATCCCGTCCGGCCCCGAGCGCGAACGTCGGTCGGGGTGATGATCCAGCCGTCCACCTCACGGATTCCGACCACGCGATACACGTAGGTTTCCCAGAGCCCCATCCAGTCGCGGTACCAGGCGGCGAGCTCATGCAGGCCGCCCGCCGTCCCGGTGACGCCGATCGCCGTCGCATCCCAGACGATGTCGGACGCGAAATGCCGCACCATCGGATCCTCGGCGACCCAAACGGCGACCCGTCGCTCGAGCTCAGCAGCGTCGTCCGGATCCATGGCGCCGAGGCCCTCCCGGATGAACGCAGCAAGGTCGCGACCCTCGTGCGCGGTCACCGCCGCACGTACCACGTCCACGTCGTCGCGCGCCACCTGACGCACCGTAGCGCTGCCAGCGAGCAACTGGCGAAACGCCGAGTCGCCATGCTCAGAGCGCCAGTTTCGCGCCAAGCCCATCGTCGTCCCGACCGGGCGTTCGCGCACTCGTGGCTGAACCGAAACGACGCGATCCTGATCTATGGCGCTTCGCCGCCGCCCGCGCCGCCTCGCCGGGCGCCGAGCGCCGCGCCCAGCAGCTCATCGCCGTCAGCTTCTATGCCATCGCCATCTACATCGCCGTCGACGCCGTCCGCGCGCTCGCCACCGGCGAGCATCCCCACGTCAGCTGGGTCGGGATGGGGCTCTCCGCGGTCACGCTCGCGACCGTGCCCCCACTCGCGATCGCCAAGGCGCGCGTCGCAGAAGCGCTCGGCTCGTCGGCGACCAAGAGCGAGAGCCGCCAGACGATGCTCTGCGCCTACCTCTCCGCCGCCCCCCTCGTTGGCCTTGGCCTCAACGCCATCGCCGGCTGGTGGTGGGCCGACCCCATCACCGCACTGATCATCGCCGCCGTCGCCGTTAAGGAAGGCCGAAGTTCGTGGCGCGGCGAGAGCTGTTGCACGGCACCGGTCGCATGCGCGGCCGACACGCCCGCTTGCGAAGACGAATGCTGCAGCCCGGCGGCCACCGCCTCGCGCTGTGCCGCCGGCCTTCCCCACGCCGATGGAGCATCGCGCTCGATCGACGGCGCCTTCGCGACCACGCGCCGCGCGTCGCTAGGCCGCCGCTACGCGTCTCCCAGTCCTGGTCCAGCGCAGCCGAGCGGGCGCGCCGAGACAGCCGCTAGCCTCGGCGTGATATCGGAATCGCGCGTCTTTGGGCTGGAGGAGGTCATCCGGCCTGTGCCCGAACTAGGGCTCTGCCAGTTCCAGCACCACCTGGCCGTCGAGGACCTCGGAGTAGAACGCGCGGGACCGCGCAACGTGCCGTACGGTGATGAACAGGGTGATGACGAACCCCTCGCTCGGGGCCGGTAGCTTCTCGAAGTCGATCTACGGCGTGTGCTCGGTCACGGCTATGCGCTTTTGCGAACGGTGAAGTGAAAAATACGCGCCATGCTCATGCGCCACTCGCTCCTCGTGCTCGTCGCGCTCGCGTTGGTCGCCGCGCTCGCCCCTGCCGGCGCCGCGGCCAAGCCGCAGACCGGGGTTCGGCCGGACCCCTCGTTCGGCAACGGGCTCGGGTATGTGACCCTCTCGCTCAGCGGACAGTCGACGTTCGCCTTGGCCGCGACCCCGACGTCGGATGGAATCGTCGTCGCGGGTCAGGCGGTTCCCTCGACCGGCACCCCGCAGGTGCTCGTCGCCAAGTTCGACTCGAGCGGCAAGCTCGACCCCAACTTCGGGACGCAGGGGATCTTCATCAGCTCGCTGCCGGACGCCGACGGGCCGTTCGGCGCCAACGCCATCGCGCAAGACGCGCGGGGCCGGCTCGTGGTCGCCGGCGGCTACGGGCAGAACTCGGTGCTCGTGATGCGGCTGACCGCGACCGGGCAGCTCGACACCACGTTCGGCACGGGCGGGCTGATGACGATCCCGGTGGGCGGCGTCGCGAATTCGATGGCGCTGCAGAAGGACGGGCGGATCCTGGTCGGGGGGGTCAACGGAACCCCCGACGGGAAGCCGATGGTCGTGGCGCGCCTGACGCCGAACGGCGCGGTCGATCCCAGCTTCGGAACGAACGGGAAGACCCAGATCCTCTTCTGGGACCCGATCCGAATCGCGGGCGCCGGCCTCACCGGCCTGGCAACGACCCCGAACGGTCAGATCGTCGGCTCCGGCCACCTCGACCACATCGGCGCCCACGGAGAGGGCACCGCCGGCGTCTTCCGGCTCACCTCCAGCGGGCACCTCGACCCCGGCTACGGCAACGGCGGCGGACTGGACGTCGAGTTCACCAACCCGGACGGCTCGCTCGCGTCCTGGTACGCATCCGCGATGACGCTCAGCCCCAACGGCCGCGCGACGGTCACCGGTGACGGCTTGTTCGGCCCCGGGAACGCGATCCTCACGGCCCGCCTGACCGCGGCCGGCGCCCCCGACCCCTCGTTCGGCCCGGCCGGCGACGGCCGCGTCGTCATCCCAGGCGCCAGCGACGACTCGGATACGACGGGCGGCGCCGCGGAGCTGGGGGGCGTGTTCACGCTTGGCGTCGGCTCGAGCTTCGCGCAGCTCCTCCCGGACGGCACGCCCAACGAGAACTTCGCCCCCGGCGGCATCACGAACATCGGCGTTCCCCCGCAGGTCGACCTCAATGCGACCGTGCTGCCCCGCCCGCACATCGCCGTGCTCGCCGGCTTCGTTGAGAACGTCGGCAACCTCTACGTCAGCCGCTGGCGGCTGCCCCCTTCCCGCGGGGCGGGGCAGCAGAGGACACAAGCTCCCTGACTCAGCGGCTGGAGAGGCTCCGCGCCGCGCCCCCGCGGGCGGTCAGGTCGCCATTCGCCACCTTGTGGCCGATCGTGTCGATGTCGCCGCCGCCGTCCCGGGTGCGGGCCGCGGCCTGCTCCGGGGTGACGCCGAGCTCGGCGAGCGCGCGCGCCGCTCCGGGATCGAAGCAGCGCGCGTCCAGCCAGCGCGCGGTCAGCGCATCGGAGAACCCCGCCTCGGTCCACGCCTGCGCCGTGGCCGCTGCGCCGGCACCGCGGTCGGCGAACTGCCCGTACCGCTCGATCGTCTCGACACTGGTCCTTGCAGCCGGCTCGTAAACCTCCATGCGCTCAGGCTAATGCGCCGGGCGGGAAGACGCGGGGCCGGTAGACAGGAGCGCCCTGCCAATGCCTCCGACCGGAGGATACGATCGGCGCGGCGCCAAGGGCGAGATGGCGGCATCCGGCGACTTCGTTTGCGCAAATCGATGACCATCTGATGGCCGAGTACGTCCTCGATCACCACCTCCAAGGTGAGCGGGCGCGACTGGCGCTGATGTCGCGGCTGCTCGACAGTATGTCGCTTCCCCCTTGAGCTGGCCCGCGGCGCCCCCGTCGTCGGTACTCGCCTGCGTCTACCGGTCACGGCAACCAGACGTCGAGCGGGCGGGCCGAGACGCTCCCAGCTTGCCAGAGGCAGCAGCCGAGCTTCCGGTATTCGGTGCCGTCACTACTCCCACTGCCGTGTTGATTCCGCCCGACGGACATGTCGCCTGGGTGGGAGACCACCTACCCAAGCGGGGCTTCCCGGTGCGCTGACCACCTGGTTCGGACCGCCTACTGCGGCGTAGCGCCCCGGCTTCCAAGATCAATCTGTTAGGAGGTCTTAGCCTCGATCCACGGTGTGGGCTCGTTATGGGGCGTGATTCGTGCTCGAACGGCGCGGTTTGGGGTGTCGTGATTGGTCGCGGTCGGATGCGGAGCGGCGAGCGACTGATGAGTGCGTCCGCGGATGCGCTTGACGGTGTTGGCGGGCGGCCGCTCGCCGCGCCTGGGTCGGCGCGGCGTTTGGCTTGTGATCCGGGCGGAGCCGGGCCGGTCAGGCCGCGGCCGGCAGCGCGCGTATGCGCGCGAGTGCGCGGATGAAGTCGTGTTGCCAGGGCCAGCGGGCGGGGAGGTGCAGCGTCCACTGGCGGGCGGTGCGGGTCAGTCTGCCGGGGATCTGAAGCAGCCGGCGGCGCAGCGTGCGCGCGGCGCGGACGGTTTGGTCGCGAAGCCCGATCGGGCTCGTCCAGCGCAGCAGGTTGTGCGCTACGAACCCCTGGAGCAACCCGAAGACGCCGACGTCGTGCTCGTGCGGCCGACCGTGAGCTCGCTTGTGTCCCCCAGGCGGCGTGTCCGGAGCTGGCGGTCCCGGGCGGCCTGACCGGCGCGCTCCCGGCCCGTGAGCTCGGCGACATCGTCGCCCAGCTCACGCGGTCGCTGGCCGCCCACCGCGGCGGTCAGCGACCATGCCGATGCCGACGTCCGGGAGAACTTCGCGCAGGCCTGATCCCGGTCAGGCGGGCAGTTGGTTGAGCTTGCGGACCTGTTTGTCGAAGACGGTGGTGGGCGCGTAGCGGCGCGCCTTGCTCACGCGGCGGGCGCTCTTCCCGGCCGGGTATCTGAGCTTCGGGCGTTCGTCGGTGGCGGCGGCGACGATGGCGTGCCCGACGATCGATGGCGTGTCGCCTGCCTTCAGGGCGTCGGCAAGCCCGGCGTCGACGATCTTGCGTTGTTGGGCGTAGACCGGAAGCGGCGTGTCGGCGGCAGCGAGATTCGCGTCGAATGAGGTCTTGGTGAACCCGGGCTCGACCAGCAGGACGCGGACTCCGTGCTCGCGCACCTCGTGGTCGACCGACTCGGAGTAGCCCTCGAGAGCGTGCTTGCTCGACGCGTACAACGCCATGTAGGGGACGGGAATGAGACCGACAATCGAGCTGACGTTGATGATCCTTCCGCTGCGCTGCTCCCGCATATGGGGCAGTACGGCGCGGGTCGTTCGGATCGAGCCGAACACGTTGGTCTCAAACAGCGCGCGTGCCTGCTCTACGGAGCTCTCCTCGGCAGCGCCGGCGACACCGAGACCGGCGTTGTTGACCAGCACGTCGATGCGGCCGGAGCGGCCGAGCACCTCGCGTACCGCGTCGGCCACCGACTCATCGTCGGTGACGTCGAGTGGCAGGAACACCACTTCCCCGCGCTTCTCGCCCGGGGTCGCTCTGCGGCTCGTCCCGTAGACCGTGAACCCAGCGCCGACGAGGGCGCGTGCGGCGGCCTCCCCGATTCCGGACGATGCTCCCGTCACCAGCGCTACTCGGTCTGTCTTGGCTTCCATGATCTGCTCCTTGGCTTGGTTGAATTACGCTCATAATATCATAGTACGGCTATAATGCTATGGCGAGTTGTGTGCGGCCCACCGGTTGACGGCCGAGGGGGTCAGACCCCCGCGTGGCAGGGCCCACGGCATGATCGAGACCAGTTCGACGAGAGAGGTTCGCGATGCGATACGGCACGGACCAGAAGCAGGCCACGAGACAGCGCATCCTCGAAGCGGCCGGGCGGCGCTTCAAGCAGGACGGCATCGATGGCGCCGGCGTAGCGACCCTGATGTCCGACGCCGGCCTGACCAACGGCGCCTTCTACGCGCACTTCGCCTCCAAGGAGGATCTTGTGGCGAACGTCCTCGCCGACCAGCTGCGCACCCAACGCCACAGCCTCGACTCCCAGCCCTCAGATCGGGCGGGACTCGAGGCGTTCGTCCGCTCCTACCTCTCCGCCCAACACCGCGACCAGGGCGCCGACGGCTGCCCGTCGGCTGCGCTGCTCGACGAGATCGCCCGCCGCCCCGCCGCCACCAGACAAGTCTTCACCGACGAACTGATGGCCGAGATCGACGACATCGCGTCGCGCCTGGGCCCGACCGACATCGAGGCCGCTCGGACGAACGCGCTCACGGTCTTCGGCATGATGATCGGCACCCTGCAGCTCGCCAGAGCACTGACCGACAGCGACCTCTCCGATCGGCTTCTCGATCAGGGCGTGGAGACGGCGTTGAAGATGCTGGACGACTTCGCTCGTTAGCGGCGCGAACTTGACGCAAAGCTTCCCGTCTGCAGCGCCCGGTATCGGGATCGGTATCGAAGGGCCCGCCGGCGTCCTTGCCTTACGTCCCGCTCCAACGCCGTGGCCGGTCGGGCTGATTTCGCAGCCCCGGCCTGTGCCGCGACCGCCGCCCTCGCAGGGACCGCCGAGCCACCCACCGCGTCGGCTGACAACGGGCGTGCCGGCTGAGAACGGGCGCGCGACCCGGAGGCCGCGCGCCGGTTCATCCCTAGGCTGCGGCGGTAGCCGCCTGTTCGTTCGACATCTCGACGTGCGCCTTGCTGCCGCGGGTCCGGATCAGGACCAGGGTCGCGACGCCGCCGCACCCCGGCCTGGGTCGCGAGGCGGTGCAGCTCGAAGCGCACACTGGAACCGGACCAGCCGCGGCCGCGGGTGGGGCCATCGATGACGCAGAACAATGGACCGATCGGCAGCTCGGCGCGGGCGGCGAGCCAGGGACGCAGCTGCTCCCAGCCCCAGGCGTCCATCCCGGTCTCGCGGCGCCGGCCGCCCTTGCCGCGGCGGACGAGCAGCGACCCGCGCCGCTCGTCGAGGTCGGTCTCGAGCAAGGACAGCGCCTCCTGGACGCGCAGCCCGGCGCGCCACAGCACCACGATCATTGCTCGCATGCGATAGCCGTGGCGGTCATCGGTGGTCTGGCGCATGACCGCGACGATCTCCTCCACCGTCGGCGGATCGGCCGGGTAGCGCTGGCCCTTGTTGCGCGGCACGCGTCCGGCGTGATGACCGGGAAGCGTGGCGGGCGAGCGACGCCGACCAGCGGCATCGAGTAGGACAGACTCGGACATGGGCGGTCCCTCCCTCCATCGAGAATGAATCGGTTTGTTTGCCCTACCACGCAGCCCCGAGCCTCGGTGCGCGCGACGTCAAAACGCAAGGTCGGCCCTCAAGCGACGGTCCTTGGTCGATCACGCGAGCGGATGTCTGCACCCGACACCGCCCATCTGCGGCCCGACAAGATCGCCGTCTGGCCCGTCGAAGGCGACCGCTACGGCATCGACCTCTCCTACGCCGGCACCACCGGCTACACCCGCGCCGACCAGACCCATCAGACCATCAACGCCAGCGGGATAACCGCGACATTCCGCCAAGAGCTCGGCGAGCTGTGGACCGTCCGCCTCGGACCCCTCGCCCGCGACGCGATGGTCCTCGTCGTCGAGCACTACGCATAGGCCAAGCAGGACGCATGCGGCCGGCGGTGCCACGGGACACGACCCGGCTCACGACTCGAGACAGCCGCTCCGCCATCACCGATGCGCAAGCAATCAGCAACCCCCAGCAACAGCCGCCCTCCTCGTCCAACTCGAAAGCGTCGCGAGCCTCGGCCAAGGCGCCTGCTCCCACGCGAAGGCAGCGGCAGATCAAAGGCCCTATGTCGAGAAGCTGTGACGGGCTCCGATCACCAGGTAATGGGCCGCGACAGACACGGCCCACGGCGCCAGGAGGAAGACATGATTCAGCGAATGGACAACGTGCTCATCGTCGTCGAGGAGCTCGAGGCTGCCAAAGCGTTCTTCGCCGAGCTCGGTATGGAGCTGGAAGGCGAGACGACGGTCGAGGGGCCTTGGGTGGACCAGACCGTGGGGCTCAACGGCGTCCGTGCCGACATCACCATGATGCGAACCCCGGACGGCCACGGCCGGGTCGAGCTGTCGAGGTTCCATAGGCCACCCGCGGTCAGAGCCGAGCCGGAAAGCGCGCCCGCGAACGCGCTGGGCATGCGCCGCATCATGTTCATGGTCGACGACGTCGACGACGTCGTCACCCGCCTGCGCAGCCACGGTGCCGAACTCGTGGGCGAGATCGCGCAGTACGAGGACATTTACCGGCTCTGCTTCGTGCGCGGGCCCGAGGGCATCATCATCGGGCTGTCCGAGCAGCTCAGCTGAACCGATGTGCGGCCGGGGGAGGGCCCTGGCCGGGCGCTCCTCCCTTGCGCGAAACCCAGGCGTCGCCGGCCCAGGCGGCTTCACCATACGGTGGCTTGGCGGCGGTTCCAGGGGTGCTATCGCCACTTGCAAGTCGCAAACTAACCCGAGAGGACGCCGATGCCGGACACCACCTGCCACATGTCGATCTCGCTCGACGGTTTCGTCGCTGGCCCCGACCAGAGCCGCGAGAATCCACTCGGTAAGCGAGGGCGCGAGCTCCATGCCTGGCATCTCGGCGACGAGCGCGCCAACGACGCCGACGCGACGGCGACCGACTGGCTCATGCGTCCGCGCGGCGCGTACGTCATGGGGCGGAACATGTTCGGGCCGATCCGCGGCGAGTGGGATGAGGACTGGCGCGGCTGGTGGGGTCCCGAGCCGCCTTACCACGCGCCGGTGTTTGTGCTCACCCATCACGCTCACGAGCC
>JBJMKX010000090.1:0-54676 GCA_045805605.1 Solirubrobacteraceae bacterium | reverse complement strand
CCGACGGCCGTAGACTGACCTCCGGATCGATGGCCGAGCGCCGGCTTCAGGGACTGCAGCGCGTCCTGGGCGTCAACGCCCTCTTCTCGACCGCCTACGGCAACGTCGGCTCGTCGATCTACTACGCGCTCGGCCTCGTCGCGTCCTACGCGCTCGGCCTGACGCCGGTCGTCTTCATCCTGACGGGCGTCTTCTTCTACATGACGGCCGCCTCCTACGCGGAGGCCACCGCGATGTACCCGGAGGCGGGCGGCTCGAGCTCGTTCGCCCGGCGCGCGTTCAACGAGTTCTGGTCCTTCTTCGCGGCCTGGGGCCAGATGCTCAACTACATCATCACGGTCGCCATCTCGGCGTTCTTCGTGCCGCACTACATCGGCGGCCTGTTCTGGCCCGCGCTGCGCCACTCGCCGGGCGACATCCTTTTCGGCATCGCGGTCATCGGCCTGCTCGCCGCCATCAACATCGTGGGCGTCAGGGAGTCGGCCGGCGTCAACATCCTCCTCGCCGTCACCGACTTCCTCACTCAGCTGCTGCTGGTGTGCGCCGGGCTCGCGCTGGTGTTCTCTCCGCAGACGCTGATCGACAACATCCAGCTCGGCGTCGCCCCGACGTGGACGGACTTCCTGGTCGCGATCCCGATCGGGATGATCGCCTACACAGGGATCGAGACGATCTCGAACATGGCCGAGGAGGCGCGCGAGGAGCGCAAGACCGTGCCCGCGGCGATCAAGCGCGTGGTCATCGCGGTCTTCGCGATCTACGCGCTGCTGCCCGCGGTCGCGTTGTCGGCCCTGCCGGTCGAGAAGGTCGACGGCAAGTACCAGACCCTGCTCGGGCTGCCCGAGAACCAGGGCGGCTTCGCCGGCGACCCTGTCCTCGGGGTGGTCAAGCACCTCGGGCTGGGCCCGCTGCAGGGGGCGGCGGAGCTCTACGTCGGCCTGCTCGCGGCGACGATCCTGTTCATCGCCACCAACGCGGGGATCATCGGCGTCTCGCGGCTCGTGTACTCGATGGGGATCCACCGCCAGGTGCCGGACCGCCTGCGCCAGCTCCACCCGAAGTTCCGCACGCCGTGGATCGGGATCCTCGTATTCGGCGGCATCGCGTGCATCACCCTCGTCCCGGGCCAGGCCGAGTTCCTGGGCAACATCTACGCGTTCGGGGCGATGCTGTCGTTCACCATCGCCCACCTGTCGGTGATCCGGCTGCGCCAGAAGTTGCCCGACGCCGACCGCCCGTACCGCGGACCCGGCAACCTGCGCATCGCCGGCCGGGACCTGCCGCTGTTCGCCGTCCTGGGCGGGCTGGGGACGTTCGCCGCCTTCATCACGGTGACGCTCCTGCACCTCGACGTCGCCATCGCCGGCGTCGGCTGGCTGGCGCTGGGCGTGGTGGTGTACATGCTCTATCGCCGAAGGCAGGGGCTGGATCTCACTTCGACGATGAAGGTCGCGATCCCGCAGCCGGTCGTCGACCACGAGGCCGAGTACGAATCGGTGCTCGTCGCACTCGACGAGGGCGCCTACCGGCCCGAGGCGGTGGCGACGGCGGTCAAGCTCGCCGCCCGCCGGCGGCGGGGGGTGCACGTGCTCGTGACCATCGTGGTTCCCAACTCGAGCCCGATCGACGCCGAGATGCCCGAGCAGGAGCTCGCGGCGCAGGGGGTGCTCGAGCAGGCCAAGGTGCAGGGAGGCCGTCGGGTGTCCGGCCACTGGGTCAAGGTGCGCCCGGGTGGGGCCGGGCGCCGCATCGTGGACGAGGCGCGGGCGATGAGGGCGCGCGCCATCGTCATGCCCCTGCCGCCCCGGCGCACCCAGGCCGGCGGGTCGCTGTTCGGCAAGACGCTCGAAACCGTTCTGGCCGAGCGGCCGACGCGCGTGATCATCGAGTCGGCGCCCGTAGGATCTGAGGCGTGGACGACCGGTCCCCAGGCGCGCGAGCCCATCGCACCGGCACGCTGATCCTCTCCGGCGCGATGGTCCTGATCGGGATCGCGCTGATCGCCACCGCGATCGCCGTCGGGGCCGGCGCGACGTCGGGACGGATCATCCTGGGGGTGCTGTTCGTAGCGGCCGGCGGCGCCCGGCTCTACCTTCTGGCTCGGACGAGTGAGGGCGGTCGGTGCAAGCCCGACCCCGACTAGATGGCCAACACCTTCGAGCGCATCCGCGACCACCACCTCCCCGGCGGCGGGCAGACGTTCCGTCGCACGCTCGGATCGCCGGCGCTGTTCACCATCCTCTATGCGTCGCTGGCGAGCGCGATCTACTTCGCGCTGTCGGTCATCGCCGACCATGCGCTCGGGCTCACCCCGCTCGTGTTCCTGCTCGGCGGCGTGTTCTTCGCGCTGACCGCGATGACCTACGTCGAAGGCGCGTCGCTGCACCAGGACCGCGGCGGCGCCACCGTGTTTGCCCGCTACGCGTTCAACGAGCTGTGGAGCTTCGTGGCCGGGTGGGCGATCCTGCTCGACTACGTCCTGCTGCTGGCGGTGTGCGCGTTCGCCGCCGCCAACTACATCGGCGGCGCGTTCTGGAGCCCGCTCAGCCACGGATGGCCCGAGTTCGGCTTCGCGGTGGTCATCATCGCGTTCGCCGCCTTCACCAACGTGCGCGGTCTGGGCGTCGGGCGCTACACGCGGATCGCGATCGTGACCGTCTTCGACCTCGCGCTGCAGGCGGCGCTGATCGTGCTCGGGTTCGTGCTGGTCTTCAAGACCGACCTGCTGCTCGATCCGATCGACATGGGCACGTCGCCGACGTGGGCCGGCTTCGGGTTCGCGCTGACGCTGACCACGGTGGCGTTCACCGGGCTCGAGTCCGCGTCGGGCCTGGCGGGCGAGGTCGCGGTTGGGCGGCGCGGGCTGAAGCGCCTGGTCGCCTCGAGCTCGCTGGTGAGCATCGTCCTCTACGTCGGCATCGCGCTGGTGGCGATCACCGCGATGCCCGTGGTCGGCGGCGACACCTCGCTGGCACGCAACTACCTCGACGACCCGCTGATCGGCGTCGCCGCCAACCTCGACCCGAACACCTCGCTCTCGGACGCGCTCGTGTATCTGGTCGGCATCGGCGGCGCGATCACGCTGATCGGCGGGGCCCAGGGAGCGATGCTGGGGCTCTCGCGGCTGGCGTACCTGCTGGCGACCAACCGGCAGATCCCCAGCACGCTCGGCCGGCTCCACCCGACCCGGTCGACGCCGTACGTCGTCATCGTCATCGGCGCCCTGTTGGCGGTGGCCCTGGTGATCCCGCTCGACATCGAGTTCCTCGTCGCCGCCTACGCGTTCGGCTCGCTGCTGGCGTTCACGATCGCCCACCTGTCGGTGATCGTGCTGCGCTTCCGCGAGCCCGACCGCGACCGCCCGTACCGGATCCCGCTCTCGGTCGGCGTGGGCGGCGCGTCGGTGCCGCTGCCGGCCGTGGTCGGGACGGCCATGGCCGTGATCGGCTTCGTAAACGTGCTCCTGTTCCACATGGAGGCTTCGCTGGTCGGTGGCGGCTGGATGCTGGCCGGGCTGGCGCTCTACCTCGGCTACCGGCTGAGCGAGGGCAAGCCGGTGTTCAAGCGGGTGACGATCCCCGAGCAGGCGCTGCGCTCCGAGCCGCCCGAGACCGAGTTCGGATCCATCCTCGTGCCGGTCTTCGGGCGGCCGCTCGACGACGACATCGTGCAGACTGCGGGCCGCCTGGCGGCCGAGGAGGCCGATGACGGGGCCGAGGGTGGCGCGGTGATCGAGGCGCTGTGGGTGTTCGAGGTGCCGATGTCGCTGCCGATCGACGCCGCCCTGCCGGAGGACCGGCTCAAGCGCGCGCGGGCGGCCCTGGCCCGGGCCAAGGCCGTCGGCGAGGAGTACGAGGGCGTCGAGGTTGCCACCGCCACGGTGCGGGCCCGACGGGCGGGCGAGGCGATCGTCGACGAGGCGCGCCGGCGGGGGGTGGAGGCGATCGTGCTCGCCGCCGAGGAGCCGTCCCGTGTGCGCGGCGGCGCGCTGCTCGGCGGCCGCGGAGCGCCGAACGAGAACTTCGTGGGCGAGCTCACGAAGTACGTCGTGACCAAGGCGCCGTGCCGCGTGATCCTGACCGCGCCGCCGGCGTCGGACAACGACGGCGACCGGTCGCGCGACGGCGCCAGTCCCGCGGCCTGACCGACTAAAGTGGCGGACATGTTCGTGCTCATCGTGGGCGCCGGACGCGTCGGGTCGGCCGTCGCCAAGCGGGCGATGAACGAGGGGCACCAGGTCTCAGTGCTGGACGAGGATCCGCTCTCGCACGAGCGCCTCGACATCGACCTCGACGGCACCTGGGAGGACGCCGGCGGCCAGTTCACGGTGGGCACGGCGCTCGAGATGGACGCCCTGCTCGAGGCGGGGATCGACCGCGCCGACGTCTTCATCGCCTCGACCGACGGCGACAACACGAACCTGGTCATCTCCCAGATCGCGCAGAAGCGGTTCCACGTCGACAAGGTCGTCGCCCGTGTGCTCGACCCAGCCCGGGCAAGCTGGTACGCCGAGCAGGGCCTGAACACCGTCTGTCCGACCCAGACCGCGATCGAGCTGTTGGCCGAGGCCGTGTTCGGCGAAGAGACGGCCGCCTGATGTACGTGCTGGTCGCCGGCGCGGGCAAGGTGGGGTGGAACCTCGCGCGCGAGCTGATCGCCAAGGGGCACGAGGTCACCCTGGTCGAGGGCGACCGGCGGCGCTACCTGATCGTCGAGCAGGAGCTCGAGCACTCGGTCCAGTACGGCGATGCGACCGAGCTGTGGATCCTCGAGCGCGCCGGCATCCAGCGCGCGGACATGGTGATCGCGGTCACCGGCGACGACGAGGACAACATGCTCATCTGCCAGGTGGCCAAGGAGAAGTACCTGGTCGACCGCATCATCGCCCGCGTCAACAACCCGCGGAACCTCCAGCACTTCAAGCTGCTCGACATCCTGCCCGCGGTGTCGGCGACCGACCTGATCCTGCGGCTGATCGAGCACGAGGTACCCAAGTACGGACTCGTGCACCTGCTCGACCTCGAGGAGGAGCAGCTCGAGATCATCGAGATGGAAGTGGCCGACGACGCCCCCGCGGCGGGGCGGAAGGTCATCGACATCGACCTGCCGGAGGGGTCGCTGATCATCTCCGTGCTGCGCGAGGGGGGCGGCATCGTGCCGAAGGGCGACACGATGATCGAAGCGGGCGACGAGGTGCTGCTGGTGCTCGACCCAGGGCTCGAAGAAGACATCACCGCCCAGTTCTCGTCCGACGGCCAGCCGGGGTAGGGCCGTGGCCGACGTCGACGTCCTACTCATCGGGGGCGGGCTGGCGGCGGCCAACTGCGCGCGGTGGCTGCGCGAGGACGGCTTTGAGGGGTCGGTCGTGCTGTGCGGGCGCGAGCTCGACCCGCCCTACAACCGGCCCCCGTGCTCGAAGGGGCACCTGCAGGGCAAGGAGTCGCGCGAGGACGCGCTGTTCCGCCCCGATTCGTGGTGGGGGGAGCAGCGCATCGATCTGCGCACGCGCACGAGCGTGACCAAGCTCGACCCCGCGCGCAAGGTGGCGACCCTCTCGTCGCGCGAGGAGCTCTCGTTCGACAAGGGCCTCGTGGCGACCGGGGCCAACGTGCGGCGGCTGCGCGTGGAGGGAGGCGAGCACGACCGCATCCACTACCTGCGCACGCTGCCGAACTCCGACGCCATCCGCGCGGACGCCGACGAGGCCGAGCACGTCGTCGTGGTCGGCGGGTCCTACATCGGGACCGAGGTGGCGGCGTCGCTGACGCTGCTGGGCAAGCGGGTGACGATCGTGATGCTCGAGGACGTGGTCCACGAGCGGTCGTTCGGCGCCACTGCGGGACGGTTCTTCCAGGGCGTCTTGGAGGAGCACGGCGTGACCGTGATCGGCGGCGACGAGCTCGACCGGTTCGAAGGGCCGGAGGGGCACGTCACCCACGTGCATACGAAGGGCGGGCGGTCGATCGAGTGCGAGCTCGTGGTCATCGGGGCTGGAGCGATTCCCGATGTCCACCTGGCTCAGTCGGCGGGGCTGCCGATCGGCGAGCGGGGCGGCGTCCGGGCGGACCGGTTCCTGCGCGTCGAGGGCTTCGACGACATGTTCTGCGCCGGCGACATGTGCGAGTACGACTCGGTCGTCCACGGGCGGCGGATGCGGATCGAGCACTGGGATGTCGCCTTCAATCAGGGCAAGACGGCGGCGCTGAACATCCTCGGGCGCGAGCAGCCGCACGACGTCATGCCGTACTTCTTCTCCGACCTGGCGGACTGGGCGTCGCTCGAGTACGTCGGGCCGGCGCTCTCGTGGGACCGCGAGGTGGTGCGCGGGTCGATCGAGGACGGTGAGTTCGCGATCTTCTACCTCGACGGCGACCGGGTGGCGGCGTGCCTGGCGGTCCAGAGCTCGGAGGCGCTCAATGAGGCGAGCCGCCTGCTCCGCGACGGCGTCGACATCTCGGGCCACGAGGCGCGGCTGGCCGACCGCGAGGCCGACCTGGCCGAGCTGCGCTGAGCGGTCTCATACCGAATCCTCTCTGCTCTCTTCCGGGTGCCAGTCGGCGGTTCCGCACGATGGCGGAATGCAGCAATATGCCTTTACCATTCACCTCCCTTGCGACCATGGGATCTCGTCGCACGCCCGTTCTGAGCTGACCCGGCACCTGAACGGGGCGGTGGCCGACCGGCGCGGGGATCTGGACCTGCTCGTCAGCGAGCTGGTTACCAACGGGGTCGAGCACGGCATGCCTGACGGCGAGGGCCGGCTCGAGCTCCGCATCGACGCCGAGCCGGAGTGGGTGCGCGTGGAGGTCCTGGACGCCGGCGAGGGCTTCGAGTTCGACTCGCGCCGGCCGCAGCCCGACGGCGAGACGAGCTTCGGGCTCTTCCTCGTCGACCGCATGAGCGACTGCTGGGGCTTCGACGTCCACGGCGGGCGCACGCGGGTCTGGTTCGAGCTGAGCTCCTCGGCCAGCTAGGGAACGTCGACCTCGAACCAGACGCACGTCTGGTCGCCGCGCTCGACGCCCCAGCGGTCGGCGAGCTGCTCGACCAGGTAGAGGCCGAACCCGCTCGAGTGGGAGCCCTTGAGCAGCGAATCGGCGAATCCGCGGCCCTCGTCGCAGACCTCGACCCGTACCGTGTCGGGGTCACGCGTGATCCGCAGGTGGATCTCCTGCCCCGGGGCGAGGTCGGCGTGCACGACGCAGTTGGTGACGACCTCGGAGACCAGGAGCGTGATGTCGTCGACGGCGGGCCTGGGAACCCGGAGCCCCCCGACCTCTGCCCGCGCCCGCATCGGCGCATCCACGGCGGGAGGGATGCTGAGCGCAACCTCCACACGTCCATTGTTCGCCATTCCGGTCCCTCCGATCGTACCCCTGGTCGCAGGGTACGTCGACGCGCATCGGGGCGCCACCCCCTACCGCGTCAACTCGACTGGTGGCTCTGAGGCGGGAAGCTGCGGGGCAGGGACTCGAACCCCGATTTCCCGGTCCAGAGCCGGGCGGATTGCCATTATCCGACCCCGCAACGTGGGGGAGGATAGCCGGGAGGAATGGCAGGACGGCCGTGCGCTCAGACGGGATTGAGACCGCCTCAGCAGTGACTCCGGGCGCGGCGGTCCGTATGGTCGGCTCGTGGATGTCGACGTTGTCGTCGTCGGGGGAGGCGTCGTCGGCCTTGCCGTCGCCCACGCGCTGCACCGCCGCGGCGCCGAGGTCGCTTGCCTCGAGGCCGGCATTCCCGGCGCCGGCCAGTCGGCCGGGCGGACGCGGATCTTTCGGCACAGCCACGAGGACCCGGGGCTCGTGCGCGAGGCGATCGAGGCCAGGGGGCTGTGGGGCCGCTGGGAGGAGCGCGCCGGTCGCCGCCTCCTCGGTGACGAGGGTGCGCTGCTCGTCCGCAACGATCCCGGCGGGGACCTCGAACGGCTCAAAGCAGCGGGCGTCGACGCCCGCATGGTCAGCGGCGACGAGCAGCGCGCCGCGCTCGGGCCGTGGGCGCCGCCCGAGCGTCCCGCCGTCCTCGAACCCGGCGGCGCCATCCGCGCGCGCCGCACGATCGCGACGCTGGCCGGATGGCTCGGGGACCGGCTGGTCGCCGGGTGCGCGGTGCTCGAGCTGCGTGACGGCCGAGACCACGTACGCGTCGTCGCCACCGAGGGCGTCTGGCACGCGCAGGCGGTGGTGGTGTGCGCCGGCGCGCAGACGAGCGCGCTCGCGGCCGCCCAGGGCCTGGACATCCCGATCGGATATGCCGCTTCAACCCGGGCCACCTACGTCGTCCGCGCCGGCGCGCACGCGCTGGCCTGCCTGCGAGACAAGGCGCCTCCCGACGGCCGCAGCTACTACGCGGCCGCGGTCGGCAGCACCGGACGCTACGCGGTCGGCTCGCCCGCGTACGACCTGAACGACACCGACGCCGGCGACGAGCTGCACCGCCTGCGCGCCTACGTGGAGGCGTGCCTACCCGGCCTCGACCCCGAGCCCGAGCACGTCCGGACGTGCATCTCGAGCCATCCGGCGTGGGGCGAGGAGGGCCACCGTACCTTCGAGCGCGGCCGCATCACGTTCGTGGCGGGCGGCCAGTTGTTCAAGTTTGCGCCGCTGATCGCTGAGCGTCAGGCCGCTGCCTGCTCGGCCCAGTCGCGGTACAGGCGGTAGTAGGCGCCTTCGGCGGCCAGCAGCTCGTCGTGGGTGCCCTGCTCGACCACGCCCCCGTGCTCGAGTACCACGATCCTCCCCGCCTGGCGGATGGTCGAGAGACGATGGGCGATCACGATCGCCGTGCGGCCCGCGAGCAGTCGCCGCAGGCCGCGCTCGATCTGGCCCTCGGTGTGGATGTCGACGTTCGAGGTCGCCTCGTCGAGCACCAGGATCCGCGGATCGGCGATCAGCGCCCGCGCGAATGCGATCAGCTGGCGCTGGCCGGCCGACAGCTGCACCCCGCGCTCGCCCACCTCGGTGTCGTAGCCCTCCTCGAGCCCGCTGATGAACGCGTCGGCCCCCACGGCGGCGGCCGCCTCGCGCACCTCGGTGAGAGTCGCGTCGGGCTTGCCGAACACGATGTTCTCGCGCACCGTGCCGCTGAACAGGAACGCCTCCTGGGGCACGATGCCCATCTGCGATCGCAGCGACTGGCTCGTGACCGCCCGCAGGTCGTGCCGGTCGACGACCACGCGCCCCCGGTCGGGGTCGTAGAAGCGCGCGACGAGCTTGGCCAGCGTCGACTTGCCCGCGCCGGTCGCGCCCACCAGCGCCACGGTCTGCCCCGGCGGCACGTGCAAGTCGATGTCGCACAGCGCCCACTCGTCCTGGCCCTGGTACCGGAACGAGACGCCCTCGAAGGCGATCTCGCCGCGCAACCGGCCGAGCTGCACCGCGTCGGGGGCGTCGACGAGCTCGGGCTGCTCGTCGAGCAGCTCGAAGATCTTGTCGAGCGCCGCCATCCCCGACTGGTACGTGGTGTAGAGCTGGGAGAGCTGCTGGATCGGGTCGAAGAAGTTGTTCAGCGCGGTGACGAAGGCGACGAGCACGCCGACGGTGACCGCTCCGTCGATGGCCTGGTAGCCGCCGTAGAGCAGGATCGCCACGGTGACGATCGCCGACAGCAGCTCCACCGCCGGGAAGTACGCGGCGTTCAGGTTGACCGTCTTCATGTTCGCCGCCCGGTTGTCGTCGTTGAGCTCGCCGAACCGGGCCAGGTGGCGCCCCTCGCGCCCGAACGCCCGCACCACGCGCACCCCCGACAGCGTCTCCTGCAGGTAGGCGCTGATCAGCGCGATCCTCTCGCGGGTGATCCGGTAGGCGTCCGCCGACGCAATCCGGAACCCCAGCGACCCGAGCAGCAGCAGCGGGACGGCCAGCATCGTGATCGCCGCCAGCTCGGCGTCGAGCCAGAACAGGATCGCGATCGTCCCGAGCACGGTCAGCGTGGCCTGGAACAACGTCACCACGCCGTCGCTGACCAGCTGGTTCAGCGCCTCGACGTCGTTGGTCAGGCGCGAGATCAACACGCCCGACTGGCGGCGCGAGTAGAAGCCGATCGACAGCCGCTGCAGGTGCCCGAAGACCTCGATGCGCAGGTCCTGCAGCGCTCGCTGGCCGACCCACCCGACCAGATAGGTCTGGATCCACGTCGCGCCCCACAGCAGCAGCGCCGAGACGAGGAACGCGGCGACCGTCCAGTACAGGACGGTCTCGTCGCCCGGGGTGATGCCGTCGTCAATCGCCAGCTTGGCCAGCGGGGGCGGCGCGAGCGTCGCGCCGGTCGCGACCAGCAGCGCCGCGAACATCGCCACCACGCGCCCGCGATAGGGCCGCAGCAGCACCAGGACGCCGCGCAGCTTGCGACCACGCCCGCTCGTGGCCCGGAGGCGGCGGAGGATCTCCTCCCTCACAGTCCCACCGCCTGACCGCGCTCGAGCACGCGGTTGAGGAACACCTGGTCGGGCAGGCCCTTCTCGACGATCTCGCGGTACAGCGGCGACTCGGCCAGCAGCTCGTCGTGGGTGCCGTGGGCGGTGATCCGCCCGTCCTCGAGCACGACGATCTCGTCGGCCAGCGCGATCGTCGAGAGCCGGTGGGCGATGACGAACGTCGTGCGCCCGCGCATGACCTCGGCCAGCGCGCCCTTGATCTCCTGCTCGGTCGAGGCGTCAACCGACGACGTCGCGTCGTCGAGGATGAGAACGCGCGGGTCGGCGAGGATCGCCCGCGCGATCGCCAGGCGCTGGCGCTGGCCCCCGGAAACCGTCAAACCGCGCTCGCCGATCAGCGTGTCGTAGCCGTCGGGCAGCTCGGTGACGAAGTCGTGCGCCTGCGCGCGCCGCGCCGCCCGCACGACCTCCTCCCGCGTCGCCTCGGGCCGCGCGTAGGCGATGTTCTCGTGGACCGACGCCGAGAACAGGAAGGGGTCGTCGGTCACGAGCGCGACCTGCTGCCGCAGCGAGGCCGGGTCGACCGACCGCACGTCGGCGCCGTCGACCAGCACCGATCCGGCGATCGGGTCGTAGAGCCGCGGGATCAGCGAGACCAGCGTCGTCTTGCCCGAGGCCGTCGGGCCCACCAGCGCCACGGTCGTCCCGGCGGGCACGTCAAGCGACACGTCCCGCAAGGCCGGCGAGCCGGCGCCTTCGTACCGGACGGTCACGTCGCGCAGCTCCACGTGCCCGGCGCCGTCGGGCAGCGGCGGCGCGTCCGCGGGCACCTCCATCGCCGGCGGGCGGTCGAGAAGCTCGAAGATCCGCCGCCCCGACGCCGTCGCCCGCTGCGCCATCCCCAGCGCGACGCCGAGCGTGCGCATCGGCGAGATCAGCATGAGCAGGTAGGTGTAGAAGGCCGAGAAGTCGCCGATGCTCAGCGACCCGTGGATGACCTGGATGCCGCCGAAGAACAGGATCGCGGCCAGGCCGAGATTGGGCAGGAAGCCGATGAACGGGGTGTAGAAGGCCTGCAGCCGCGTGGCGATCATCGCCTGCTCGAACACGCGCGCGACCGACTTCCGGAAGCGCTGTAGCTGCACCTGCTCGCGTGCGAACGCCTTGATCACCCGCACGCCCGAGACGTTCTCCTCGGCATCGGCGGTCAGTTCGGCGATCCGCTGCTGGACCTCCTGCTGGGCCGGCCGCGCGCGCCGCCCGTAGCGAGTGGCGATGACGATCACGAACGGCACCGGGGCGAGCGCGATCGCCGCAAGCCGGGGGTCGAGGAGAAACATCGCCGTCGCGCCGAGGAGGATCGTCAGCGCCGACTGCATGATGAAGATCAGGCCGTAGCCGAGGAAGAACCGCACCGACTGCAGGTCGACGGTCGAGCGCGACATCAGCTGCCCGGTCTGCTGGCGGTCGAAGAAGCCGAGCTCGAGTGACTGCAGATGCGAGTACAGCCGGTTGCGCAGGTCGACCTCGACCCCGAGCGACACGCGCCCCGCCACGAGCCGCCGCGTCACCGTGAGGCCCAGCCGCAGCATGGCGGTGATGAGGATCATCACCGCTACGAAGGTCAGAAAGCCCTTGTGGTCGGCCCATGCGTTGGCCTTCTCGGCGTCCGCCGAGCCCGCCTTGGTCTCGTCGATCGCGGTGCCGATCAGGTAGGGGAGGAGAACCGTGGCGCCCATGGCCAGCGCCGCCAGCACGGCAGAGGCGATCACGCCCTTGCGATATGGGCGCAGGAAGCCGAGGAGGCGCCGGAACGTAGCCATTACTTCAGGAAATATAGTTGGCGCTGTGCAGGCCGGGCTCTGCGACAGCTGCCGCCACCAGCGCATCGTGCACACCACCCGCGGCTCGTCGTTCTCGCTCTGCGAGCGCTCGAAGACGGAACGCGACTATCCGCGCTATCCGCGCCTGCCGGTGGTGGAATGCAAGGGCTTCGAAGCGCGCCGCGCCTCGAGCTCGTAGGCGTTGCCCTCGTAGCCGTGCCGCACGAACGACAGCGGCATCCGCACCGGGTGATGCTGCATCTGCCAGACATGGCAGAGCTCGTGGCAGAGGAGATCCTCGCTCGATCCCGCGCCGAGCGGCCGGCGGAGGAAGATCCAGTCCCACATCGTGTAGCCGTCGAAGCGCCCGAACCACGGCAGCCGGAACAGCCACGGCGTCACTAGCACGCGCACGAAGCGCAGCCGCACCGGTCGGGGATAGAGCCGCAACGGGTCAAGCCGCGCCTTGCAGCGCGCGAGCGCCGCGGCGGTCTCGGCCGCGCTCAGGGTCCCTGGGCGGCGGCGCTCGACCCCGGGCACGTCGCCCGCGGCGGCGAGAGCACGAGGTAAGCGCTCACGTCCTGCGCGACCTGATAGGCGAAGCAGTAGACGTGGTGGCCGGCGAAGTGGTCGACGGCGGCAACGTCGGATGCCCGCAGCGAGTTGAACGACGGCGGCGGCGAGGTCAGCGTGCGGTCGAGCGGCTGATCGAGGGCAGCGCCGACGTCGTCGCGCTGGAAGAACAGCGCCTTGCCCTGGGTCGGGTCCTCGCCCGGCCGCGGCGGCAGGAACACCACGACCTGGTCGACGTTGCCGAGGTACTGGAAGCTGTAGAGGGCGAGCTCGAGCGCCTCGCGCTGGAGCAGCACCCCGCGCTCGACCGACGGCTTGCCGTCGGCGATCGAGCAGTTGGGTCCCAGGCCGCACATGACGTAGCGCACGCCCGACCCGTCGAACACCTTGTCTCCGCTCGACGCCTTGACCGCGACGTTGAGGTCGAGGTCGGCGACCTTCATCGGCCCCGCCTTGACCGCGACCAGCTGCTGGCCGTCGGGCTGGCGGTAGGTGCCGCTCACGTGGTTCGCGATCTGGGTGGCCCCGGAGACGCCGTCCTCGGACGGCTTCCAAGCCGACCACCGGTCCTGCGCCGATGGCCCCTGCACGACGAACGCGACCGCCGCCACGATGGCGGCGAGGCCGAGGCCCAGCAGGGCGCCGAGCACGAAGCGGAACCGGTCCGCGTGCGGGGCCGGCGGCAGGCCCTTCTTGCGCGTGTCCGCCGCGGGCGGGGGAGGCGGGTCAAGGGGCGGCTGCGGCGGAGGAAGCCCTTCGCTCATACCTTCGGCCACGTCTGCTCGTTGAGGACGTCGATCTCGGGCTTAACGAGCCCGACGTGGTCGAGCAGGTCGACGACCTCGTTGCCGTACATCTCCCCGCGCTCCATCAACGTCTCCGCAATCTTCTCCACCGCCGTCTGATTGCGCTGTACCAGGACATAGGCCGCCACGAACGCCTGACCGAGCATGCCCGCCACCGCGCGGTTCTTGTCTGGGTTGCGGAGGATCGCCGAGAGCGGGTCCTCGCCGCCCATCATGCCGCCGCCGCCCATCCCGGTGTTCATGATGCGTCGGCCGATGCGCACGTAGCGCTCCATCGTCTCCTTCTCGAGCTCCTCGGCGCGCTTGCGATCGCTGATGCGATCGCTCAGCTCGACCGGCTCGGGCGCCATGCCGGCGACCCCCACCATCAGCGCGGCGCCGGCGGTCACGCTCCGGACGTCGCCGCCGACGCCGGTCGAGTTCTGGCCGAAAAACACCGTCTCGGCCGCCATCGCCCCGAGCCCCCAGATGAGCTGCGCGAACTGCTCGCTGCGCCAGTGCACGAACCGCTCCTCCTTCTCGATCGCGGCGTGGTGGCCGCCCGAGTGGCCGCGGCGACGGATCGACAGGCGCGTGGAGAGGTGATTGTCGGCGTAGGTGTGGCTGGCGGCCGCGTGACCGGCCTCGTGGATGGCGATCGAGCGCTTCTCGTGCTCGGGGTAGGGCTGGTTGATCGCCGTACCCGACTCGACCGTGGTCATGGCCTCGACGATGTCGGTCCACTCGAACTGCCCACGCCCCTCGGAGTGAGCGTAGGTCAGCGCCATCGAGCAGACCTGCTCGATCATCGCGGGCGAGTAGCCGTTGGTGATGCGCGCGAGCTCGTCGCGGCGGCGGTCGGTGTCGAGCTCCGGGTCGTGGTTGACCTTGGCCATGTAGAGGTCGAAGATGTCCTTGCGGTCCTCGGCGGTCGGAGTGCGGAACCACACGTGGCGGCCCATGCGGCCCGGGCGGATCAGCGCGGGGTCGAGGTCGTCGAGGGGGATGTTGGTCGCGCCGATGAAGAAGACCTGCTCGGGCGAGGGCTTCGGCCGGGCCAGCCGCATCGACTTCTTGCCGATGCGCTGCGGGATGAAGTACAGGGCGTCGAGCCAGGTGTTGACCTTGTTGGTGACGATGCGGCGGAAGAAGGGCGGCTCGTCGATGCCGTCCATCTGGACGAGCAGCTGGTTGAGGGCCAGGCCGCCCATGCCTCCGCCCATGAACGGCAGGTAGCCCTGGACGCCCTGGGCTACGCGGCCGGCCCAGCCGAGCCGCGGCTCCGGGCCGCGGGCGCGGAAGAGCTTCTCGCGCCACTCGCGCGTCTCGAGGATCATGTCGCCGGTGGCGTTTAGCGCCCCCATGCGCCCGTAGAAGCAGAGGTCGTGCAGCGAGGGCGCGCCGTCGTCGAACGTCGGCTGGGCCATGCCCGGCATCCCTCCGACGCCCTGGCGCCGGCGCCCCACCGCGTCGATCTCGTCGATGAAGATGATGCACTGGCCGCCCCACTTCTTGGCCAGGCGCTTGGCCTTGTGGATGAGGTACATGACGACGATCACGTCGATGCCGATGAATGTCGCCGCAAAGCCCGAGCCGGGGATGGTCACGAAGGGGCACTTGAAGTTCGTGGCGATCGCCTTGGCCAGCATCGTCTTGCCGGTGCCCGGCGCGCCGAGGAAGAGCATGCCGCGCTCGCGCTTGCCACCCCGCTGCTCGAACTCCTCGCCCGACTGCCACAGGTTCACCACGCGGGCGACCTCCTGCTTGGGCTCGGCCTGGCCGCGCACGTCCGCGAGCTTGACCCCCCAGTCGGCGTCCCCCGGCTCGTAACCGCGGATCTGCTTGATGTTGGCGAACATCAGCGGCCCGATGAAGATCAGGACGTTGATCAGCAGGAAGAACGGCAGCTGGAGCAGCAGTGCAGCGAGCTGCGCGCCGTTCTGCGCGATGAAGGGGCCGAGGAAGTCCAGCGTGCCGAACAGCGGCAGCTTCGTGCCGAACAGCCGCAGCACGAGGTTGAGGGCCAGCAGCGCCCCGAAGAGGATCACGACGAGCGTCAGCGTGCGCTTGAAGAACTTGCGCCAGAACCACACCCGCCGGCGGGCGACGACGTCCTCCTCGGCGAGCTCGTCGTCGGCGCCGTACATGCTCGGCCACGGGAGCAGTCGCCGCACGACCACGTCGATCAGCCCCCGGAAGGCGGCAACCCCGAAGGCGGTGACGATCAGGGCGACCGGCAGGCTCCAGTGCAGCCCGCTGTAGAGCCAGAGGAAGAACGCGGGGGCGGTGAAGAGTCCGACGATCGTCGCGGCGCGACGCAGCCGGCGCCACTCCATGGCCAGCGAGACGTTCTGCTGGCTCATGGGCGTGGAGAAACTTTGCTCTTCGGCGTACGCCATGCCCAGTCAGGAGAGTACTGCGGTGCGACGTTCCCCGGAGATCAACGCGGGCTGCCTCTGGCGATGCGCCGCCGGGGTCCAGACCAGTGATCTTTCCCGGGCTGGATAAGACCTCCCTAATTCAGATAGAGGGTGTGCATGTGCCGCTGCAGGCGCCCGCCGCCCCGCCTGGCGCGCTCCGGCATCGACAGCTCGAACCACACCACGGTGGCGTCGCCGTGGCGCTCGACGCCCCAGCGGTCGGCCAGCCGCTCGACCAGGACAAGGCCCCAGCCGCCGACCTCGTCGGTGGGGCGACGCGGGCGGGCGTCGCGGGTAAAGCCCGGCCCCCAGTCGGTGACCTCGACGCGCAGGCGCTCGCCCTCGCGGAGCGCGGCCAGCTCGAGCCGGTCGTCCTCGTCGGCGCCGCCATGGCGGACGCTGTTGGTCACGAGCTCGGACACGAGCAGGGCGATGTCGTCGAGGCGGCGATGGCTGACCACGTCGCCGAGACCGCCCAGCGCCCGGCGGGCGGCCGCGGCGGCGTATGGGCCACCGGCGAAGGTGGCGCTGAGCTCTCTCGTCATCAACGTCCTCACGGCCTCCTGCTGCCACTCGGTATTCCCGGGCAGGGGCACGGCATTCATCTACCGGCTGGATATGCTCGCGCGCCGTGAAGGGCCTGCTCATGGACGTGGTGGTTCCCGGGGTCATCGGCGCGATCGTGCTCATCGCCGTCGACATCATCCGGGGCGAGTCCGCGCCCTGGTGGATGGTGGCCCTGATCTTCCTCGTCGTCTTCGCCGTCTACGAGGGGATGCGCTACCTCGGGCGGCGCTCACGCCGCTGATCCTCAGCGGTCGCGCAACGCCATGATGCCGCCGACGCCGCCGAGGTAGAGCGTCGGCCTGCCGCGAGGGGCCTGTCCCAGGGCGATGCCCGCGTAGTGGTTGTTGAACAGGCCGCCGTAGCCGGAGCGCTGCCTCCAGGCCACCTTGCCCGTCCGGTAGTCGACCGCGGTCCAGTACCAGGGGTCGGCGCCGCTGCGGTCGCGCAGGTTCTCGTACGTGTAGATCAGCCCGTTGGCGGTGTCGCCCTTGGAGATCGCCGAGGGCGGGCGCACCGACGTGTTCGTCCAGATCTTCCGACAGCCCGAGCCGTCGGATGCGACGTCCACCCGCGCCATCCCGGGAATGGAGACCAGCGCGAGGTTGCCGCCGATCGGGGTCCCGTCGCCGAGCTGGTCGTTCCAGTCGGTCAGCGAGTAGCCGTAGTTGTTCTCGGCGACGAGGCTCTGGCCCATCGCGATGAGCGAGTTCTCGTCCGAGCTCGCGCCCTTCGCGAACACCGGCAGCTGGCACACCACGCGCCGCTGCCCGTGGCGGAGGCGGTCGGCCGCGCGCATGACCACGACGTCGAGCGGGTCGGCGTTGTCGGTGATCGCCACGTAGGTTGGCACCTGGCGGCGGCGGTTGGGACGCCGCGACCAGACCAGCGTGGGCGTCGTGCCCGACCCGGCGTTGAACTGGCCCGGCTTCTGGACGCCGTCGTTGCGGTAGTTGACGTGCCAGACCACGCGGGGGGCGAGGTCGGCGCCCGCCCGCAGCTTGTACTGCGCGGTGTCGGTGACGATGTACGCGCCGTCCCTGGCGATCGCGAACGAGTTCTCGATCTCCTGGCCGAGCGACGTGGACGAGCAGCGGCCGGCCACCGGGTCGAAGACCCCGACGGTGCCGTGCGTGCGGCCCACGAACCACAGGCGGCCCTGGTAGTCGGGCAGCACGGAGGGCATCCGCTCGTCGGGTGGCAGGCACGGTGTGGGGTCGTAGGTCGCGACGGTCGCGAAGCCGGGCACGCCGTTGTCCTCGGTCTCGGCCACCACCATGATCCGGCGGTCGCTCGTCGCGATCACGGCGCGGTCATGATCGTCGAGGTAGAAGTAGGCGCCGCCGGTGGTGTTCGTCGCCGGGTTCGTGCCGGCGGGTGGCGGCACGTAGGGCAGCGGCATGACCGCGAGCTGGTCGAGCGTGGTGGCGTCGAACATGTACAGGCCCGGTCCGTGGGCGAGGTCAGTGCACGTGGCTACCAGGCGGCCCCGGCGGTCGAAGGTCAGCGTCACGCAGACCCGTTGGACGGTGGTCGAGAAGACGTCCGGCGAGCGGCCGAGCGGCCCGGACAGCGACGAGTAGTTGTCGGTCATCCACGTGTCGTTGTGAACGTTGTTCTTGGGGTTGGGCGCCATCCGCGGGTTTTGCGGCGGAAGCGTGACGCCGGGCACGGGGTGCGCCTTGAACGCCTTGCCGGTGTGCGCGGCGAGGGTCGGAGCGGGTCCCGACGGCGTCAGCGGGGCCGCCGGAACCGTGCCGGCCGCCGCTGGGGCGGCGCCGGCGAGCACAAGCGGCGCGGCGGCCAGTGCGCCGAGCAACCGGGCGAGTTGCATGGGTGCGAGCATAACCCTGCTGTTGGCAGCAGGTCAATAAGCGGCGGGAGCAGGCGCTTCGCGCTACCGTAATTCGGACATGGAGGCCAAGACCGGGCGCTGGACGCGCAGCGATCCCGCCGACCGTCGTGCCGACATCCTCGAGGCCGCCCGGCGCGTGTTCGCCGACGCCCCGTACGGCTCGGTGAACATGGCCGACGTGGCCGACGGGGCGGGTGTCAGCCGCGCGCTGGTCAACCACTACTTCGGCTCCAAGCGCGAGCTCTTCCTCGAGACCCTCCGCGTCGTGGCCGAGCTCGCGCCCTATGCGGTGCGCACCGACCTCGACCTCCCGATCGAGGAGATGGTGGCCCGCAACGCCGACTCGTGGCTGGACCACGTCGAGGCCAATCTCAACACGACTCTCGCGATCGCGGGCGCGGGCCCGTTCGGGGCCGACCCCAACTCCGAGCGCCTGATCGGCGAGATCCGCGACGAGCTCGTCGACCGCATGTTCTACAACCACTTCGGCGACGTCGAGATGCCTCCGACGGTCAGGCTCGTCCTGCGCGCCTACACGGGGCTGTTCGAGGTCGCCGCGCGCGACTGGCTCATCACGGGACAGGCGACGCGCGAGCAGGTCCGCGCCCTGCTCGTCGAATCCCTGCTGGCGATCGTGCGCGACGCGGTGCCGAAGCTCGCCGCTCAGGACACGAGCCGGATGATGAGCGGCGCTCAGGGCGTCGACCGGCCGCCGTACTGGTAGAGCAGCACGTTGGTGAGCAGGAAGCCGAGGACCGTAGGATGCCGGGATGGCGCTTCCGCCCCCGGATCCCGGCTCCACCGCTCTGGTCACCGGCGCCTCGGCCGGGATCGGCGCGGAGCTGGCGCGCGGGCTGGCGCAGCGCGGCCACGGCGTGACGCTCGTCGCCCGTCGCGACGACCGGCTCAGGCGGCTGGCCGACGATCTGCGCGAGCGGCACGGCGTCCGCGCCGAAGTCGTAGCCGTTGATCTTGTCTCCGAGCGCGAGCGCGACCGGCTCGCGGAGGCCGTCGAGGCGCTCGGCCTGAAGGTCGAGATCCTCGTCAACAACGCCGGCTTCGGCATCTACGAGCCCCTCGCACGCAGCGACCGCCAGCGCGAGCTCCAGCAGGTGCGGCTGCTCGTCGAGGCGGTCGTCGACCTCGACGCCCGCTATGTCCCTGCCATGGTGGAGCGGGGCCGGGGCGCCGTCATCAACCTGTCCTCGACCGCCGGCTTCCAGCCGCTGCCCGGCAACGGCACCTACTCGGCGGCCAAGAGCTTCGTCTTGGTCCACACCGAGGCGCTGCACGAGGAGCTCCGCGACACGGGCGTCACCGCGACCGCCGTCGCGCCGGGACCGGTGCGCTCGGAGTTCCGGGAGACCTCCGCGCCGCTGTTCGCCGACCGGCTGCCCAAGATGGTCTGGTGCGACCCGGCGCGAGTGGCCGCCGACGCGCTGCGGGCGGTCGAGCGCGGCAAGCGCTCCGTGGTTCCGGGCGGCGTGGTGGTCAAGGCGTCGTTCGCGCCCAACCGACTGATGCCGACGAGCGTCACCGCCGTGGTGACGCGGCGGCTGATGGCGGGCGAGCTGAAGCGCGCCGACTAACGGCTAACGACTTTCCAGGGCGCGGTCGACCAAGGCCGCTGCCGCGGCGACGGCGTCCCCGACGTCCAGCATGTCCTTAGCGTCCGCGTGCTCACGCAGGGCCTGTTCGCTTCCCCGGCGCAGGTTGTCGGTCATGCGCTCGGCGTCGACCTCGAGATGCTCGAGGCAGTGGCGCAGCCAGGCGGCGGCCGACCCGGTCAGGCGCAGCAGGTCGCTGAGCGGGCGCCACTCGGCCTGCCAGGCCCCCGCGGCGCGCTCGTGCTCGCCGACCATGCAGCGCAGCAGTGTCGCCACCAGGCCGGGGGCCTGGTCTGCGCACGCCAGCGTCGAGACGGCGGCAACGGGGTTGTGCTTGTGCGGCATGGCCGACGAGCCGCCGGCACCCGGGTCGCCCTCGCTCACCTCGGCCACCTCGGTCTGGGCCAGGAGCACGACGTCGCCGGCGACCTTGCCCGCGGCGCCGCATGCCTCACCGAGCGCAGCGGCGAGCTCGGCGACGCGGGTGCGGTCGGTGTGCCACGGCAGCGCCGGCTCACCGAGGCCGAGGTCCGCGGCCAGGTCGGCCAGCAGCCGAGGTCCGTCGCCGCCGAACGCGGCCAGGGTGCCGGCGGCGCCGCCGAGCTGAACCGCGAGGCGGTCGCGGCGCACCTCCGCGAGTCGCGCCGCCGCCGCGTCCAGGCCGGTCATCCACCCGGCTGCCTTCAGCCCGAACGTGATCGGGACGGCCTGCTGGAGCAGGGTCCTGCCGGCCATCGCGGTCTCCCGGTGGCGCTCGGCCAGCGCGGCCGCGGCGCCGGCCGAGGCGCCCAGGTCGTCGAGCAGGGGGCCGAGCGCGCGGTGGGCGACGAGCATCGCGGCGGTATCGAGGATGTCCTGGCTCGTAGCCCCGCGGTGGACGTCAGCGGCGGCGTCCGGCTCGACGCTCTCGCGCACCGCCCGTACGAGCGGCACCACCGGGTTGGCGACGCGCGCGGCCTCGGCGCCCAGGCGGCCGGCGTCGAGCAGCTCGGCCTGGCAGCAGCCGGCGATGCTGTCCGCGTGCGGCGAGCCCTGCACGCGCGCCAGCGCCGCCTCGACGTCGAGCATGGCCTGCAGCCAGGCGCCGTCGTCGACCTCGGCGCGCACCGCGCCGCGGGCGAGGATCCCGTCCCACAGCCCCGGCTCAGACACGGGCCAGCCCGACGTAGTTCTCGGCCAGCGTCGTCGCGCCCGCCCGCGAGCGCGTGACGTAGCGCAGCTGCGCGGCCTGGAGCTTGCGCTCGAACGGGTCCTGCCCGGCCGGGCGGTGCAGCATCGAGGTCATCCACCACGAGAAGTGCTGGACGCGCCACACCCGGCGCAGGCACGCCTCCGAGTACCCCTTCAGGGCGGTGTCGTCGCCGTGCTCGAACCAGTCGACCAGGGCGGCGGCGAGTACGCGCACGTCGGCGACCGCCAGGTTGAGGCCCTTGGCGCCGGTCGGGGGCACGATGTGCGCGGCGTCGCCGGCCAGGAACAAGCGCCCGTGCTGCATCGGCTCGATCACGACGCTGCGCATCGGCGTGATGCCCTTCTCGACGATCGGGCCCTCGTTGAGCGTCCAGCCGTCCGCGGTTCCGAAGCGGGTGCGCAGCTCGTCCCATATCCGCTCGTCGGGCCAGGCCTCGATCTCGTCGGCGGGGTCGCACTGCAGATAGAGGCGGCTGAGCTGCGGCGAGCGGAGGCTGTGCAGGGCGAAGCCGCGGTCGTGATGGCAGTAGATGAGCTCGTCGGTCGAGGGCGCGACCTCCGCGAGGACTCCGAGCCACGCGAACGGATAGTCGCGGGCGTAGACCGTCAGTGCGCCATCGGGGATGGTGTCGCGGCTGACTCCGTGCGATCCGTCGCATCCGGCGACGATCCTGCAGCGCAGCTCCTGGTCGGTGCCGTCGTGGCGAAAGCGGACGAGGGGGGCGTCGGTGTCGACGGCGTCGACGCGCACGTCCTCGACCTCGAAGAACAGCGCACCGCCTGCGTCCAGGCGCGCCTGGATGAGGTCCTCGACCACCTTCTGCTGCCCGTAGATCGTGATCGCCCGCCCGCCGGTCAGCTCGGCGAGCGGGATGCGGTGGCCGCGGCGCTCGAAGCGCAGCTCGAGGCCCTCGTGGACGAGCCCCTCGCGGTGCAGGCGCTCGCCGACGCCGGTCTCGGTCAGGACGTCGACCGTGCCCTGCTCGAGGACGCCGGCACGGACGCGCTGCTCGACGTAGGAGCGGCTGCGGGCCTCGAGCACGACGGTCTCAATGCCCTCGCGCGCGAGCAGGTGGCCGAGGAGCAGGCCGGCCGGCCCGGCGCCGACGATGCCGACGTCGGTCTCGAGCGAGTCGGTCATGCAGGCACCGGCGACACCGACCTGTCCCGCACGGCGCCGGCCCCGGGGACCAGCTCGGCGGCGGTCATCGCGATGAGCACGACGAGCGGGATGGTCCAGTCCCCGGTGGCGTCGCGTATCGCGCCGAGGAGCCAGGGGCCGGTCGCTGCGATGAGATAGCCCGCGCACAGGGCCATGGCGGTGAGCGACGCGACGGTCCTGATGTCCCCGCCGCGAAGGACGGGCAAGATCAGCGCCAGTCCCAGCGCGCCGCCCTGCCCGAGCCCGACCAGCACCATCCACAGGCCGGCCGCCGCCGGGGCGGCAAGGAGCCCGACGAGCCCACCGCCTGCGACCCCGACGATGGCGACGAGGAGCGCCACCTGGCCGCGGCTGCGCGCGGCGAGCACGGGGACGACGAAGGCGGGCATCACCTGCACGGCCTGGGCGAGCGCCTGCAGCGCGCCGGCATCCGCGGCGTCGTAGCCCGAGTCGCGCAGGATCGAGGGCATCCACGCCAGGCCGGCGAAGAAGGCCATCGACTGCACGCCGAAGAACACCGCCACCGACCATGCCAGGGGCACCCGGAGCAGCGCCGGGCCCGGGCCGCCGCCGACGATCGTGCCGGGCCGGGCGGCCCGCGGCGCCCACACGGCGGCGGCGACCAGCGCGGGGACCGCCCAGATCGCGAGCGACGCCGTCCATTCGTCGCCGAGCAGCCGCTCGAGCGGGACGGCCAGCCCTGCCGCCAGTGCCGCGCCGAGGGTGAGCGCCATCGAGAAGGCGCCGGTCAGCGTGCCGGTTGCAGCGGGGAAGCGGTCGCGGATGAGCACGGGCACGAGCGCCTGCGCCACGGCGACGGCGGCGCCGGCAACCAGCGTCCCGGCGAACAGCGCGGCCACGCCGCCCGCGCCCCGCAGCGCCGTCCCGGCCGCGGTCAGGAGGGCGCACGCCACCAGCAGCCGCTCGATCGGCGCCCGCCGCGCGAGCCGGGGCGCCAGTGGGGCGAATGCGCCCAGGCATACGACTGGCAGGGTGGTGAGCAGGCCGGCCGCGCCCGCGGACAGGCCGAGGTCGGCCCGCACCTCCGACAGCAGCGGCGGCAGGCTGGCAAAGATCGTGCGCAGGTTGAGCGCGAGCAGCACGACGGCGAGCGCCATGCCGACCACGGGGCGGTTCATGCCGAGCGCTTGGCGGTCGTCGTTGCCACCCGTACGTCGGCCTCGATGCGGGCCGCCGTCGCGAGCAGCGCCGGCAGCAGGTCGCGGCGCATGGACTCGATCGACGACCGGCTCGCGTGGGCCGAGACGTTGATCGCGGCCACCACTTTCGCGCTGCCGTCCCGGACCGGCGCGGCCACCGCCCGCAGCCCTTCCTCGAGCTCCTGGTCGACGATGGCCCATCCCTGGTCCCGTACCCGCTGCAGCTCCGTGCGCAGCGCGGTGGTGGAGGTGAGCGTGCGCGGCGACAGGCGCTTGAGCTCGACCGCCTCCAGGTACTCGTCCAGCTCGCCGTCGGGCAGCCCCGAGAGCAGGACGCGGCCCATCGAGGTGGCGTACGCCGGGAAGCGGGTGCCGACGTTGATGGCCACGGTCATGATCCGCGAGACCGGCACGCGGGCGACGTAGACGATGTCGCCCCCGTCCAGCACCGACATGGACGACGACTCGCGTACCTCGGCCACGAGCGCCTCGAGATGCGGCTCGGCCACCTCGGGCAGGCTGAGGCTCGAGAGGTAGGCGTAGCCGAGCTCGAGCACCCGCGGACTGAGGCTGAACTGGCGCCCGTCGGTGCGCACGTAGCCGAGCTCGGCGAGCGTGAGGAGGAAGCGCCGTGCTGCCGCGCGGCTCAGCCCCGTCCGGCGCGCGACGTCGGACAGCGTCAGCTCGGGCGCCTCGGCGTCGAACGCCCGGATGACCTCGAGCCCCCGCCGGAGCGACTGGACGAAGTGGCTCATGCGTCGTCCTCCTCCAGCACCCGCTGTGCGACCGCGAACGCCGCGTTCGCGGCCGGGACGCCGGCGTAGACGGCGGTGTGCAGGAGCACCTCGGCGATCTCGTCCGGCGTCAGCCCATTGCGGATCGCCGCCCGGACGTGCATGGGGAGTTCGTTCTCCGCCCGCAGCGCCGTGAGCAGGGCGAGCGTGATCGCGCTGCGCGTGCGGCGGTCCAGTCCCGCGCGGCCCCACACATCGCCCCACGCGGCGCGGGTGATGTAGTCCTGAAAGGGCTGCGTGAACGGGGTCGTGCGACCCTTGGCCCGATCGACGTGCTCGTCGCCGAGTACCTCGCGCCGGATGCGCTCGCCTTCAGAGCCGGAAGAACTGGGTGGCATGCGGTCCCTGCAGGTGGATGTCGAAGCGGTACCCATCTTCGGCTTGCGGCGCGATAAGGGTCTCGCGGGCCTCGGGCGCGAGGCCGCTCAACACCGGGTCGGCGCCGTTGCGCTCCTCCTCGTCGGAGAAGTAGAGGCGCGTCAGCACCTGGCGCAGCAGGCCGCGCGCGAACACCGCGACGTCGACGTGGGGCGCGTGGTCGTCGACCGCGCCTGGCTTGCGCGTGAGCACGCGCCAGTGCCCGTGGTCGTCGGTGAGCGAGCGGCCGAAGCCCCGGAACGCCGGGTCGGCCTGCCAGGTCTCGACGACGGCGTCGGGCACCGCGGCGCCCTCGCCGTCGAACACGCGCCCGGACAGCCAGATCGCCCCGTCGGTTCCCTCGGGTACGACGAACGGCCCTTCCTCCCACGTCATGCCGATCGAGAAGAACGGCCCGACGGTCTGCGAGGGAGTTGCGGGGAGGGTCATTCGAAGGGCGTCTCGCGCAGGACGATGTCGTACTGGTAGGCCAGCGCCCACTCGGGCACGGTCTGCTCGAGGTCGAAGCGGCAGATCATCCGCTCGCGGGCGGCCGGGTCGCGGACCGAGTTGAAGATCGGGTCCTGGGCGAACAGCGGGTCGCCGGGGAAGTACATCTGGGTGACCAGCCGCTGCGTGAAGGCGCGGCCGAAGATCGAGAAGTGGATGTGGGCGGGGCGCCAGGCGTTGGGGTGGTTGCGCCACGGGTAGGCGCCGGGCTTGACGGTGACGAAGCGAAAGTGGCCCTCGCGGTCGGTCAGGCAGCGCCCGACGCCGGTGAAGTTCGGATCCAGCGGCGCCGGATGCCGATCGTTCCGGTGGCGATAGCGGCCGGCGGCGTTGCACTGCCAGACCTCGACCAGCGTGTCGGGCACGGGGCGGCCGTTGGTCTCCCGTACGCGCCCGTGGACGACTATCCGCTCGCCCACCGGCTCGCCGTCGTGTTGCACAGTCAGATCATGGTCGGCCTCGCCGACACGACCTCCGGGGAGCACGGGGCCGCTGGCCTCGGTGAGGCTCGGGGCGAGATCTATGAGCGGCCGGCTGGGGGCGCGGGTGCGGGTGGAGCGGTAGTCCGGGTAGAGCAGCGGGGGGTGGGGGTCGCCGCTGACGCTCGTCATCCCTGCACCACCATGGCCAGGCCTTGGCCGACGCCGATGCACAGGGCGGCAACGCCGTAGCCGCCGCCGCGGCGCTTGAGCTCGTGCGCGAGGCCGCCAAGCACGCGGGCGCCGGAGGCGCCCAGGGGGTGGCCGAGCGCGATCGCGCCGCCATTGGGATTGACCTTCTCGGGGTCGAGCCCATCCCACTGGCGGATGTCGGCCAGCGACTGCGACGCGAAGGCCTCGTTGAGCTCGACCACCGCCACGTCGTCCCAGCCGATCGCGGCGCGCTGCAGCGCCGTGTTGACCGCCTCGACCGGCGCGATGCCGAACACGTCGGGATCGACCGCCGCCGCCCCGCGGGCGACGATGCGCGCCAGCGGCTCGCGGTGCAGCGCCTCGGCCGCCCGCTCGTCGCCCAGCAGCACGGCGGCGGCGCCGTCGTTGAGCGGCGACGCGTTGCCGGCGGTGACGGTGCCCTGCTGCGCGAAGGCCGGCTTGAGCTTGGCGAGCGTCTCGAGCGAGGTGTCGGGGCGGATGCCCTCGTCGCGCTCGAGGTCGGTCTCGGGCACGGGCACGACCCATCCCCCGTAGAAGCCCTGCTCCCACGCCTCGGCCGCCAGCCGGTGGCTGCGCACCGCGAAGGCGTCCTGGTCCTCGCGCGAGACCTTGTAGCGGCCGGCGAGCAGCTCGGCGCTCTCGCCGAGCGAGATCGTCCACTGGTCGGGCATGCGCGGGTTGACCATCCGCCAGCCGAGGGTGGTCGAATGCAGCGTCTCGTGGTTGCGCGGGTAGCCGCGCTCGGGCTTGAGCAGCACCCAGGGGGCGCGGCTCATCGACTCCACGCCCGCGGCGACGATCAGCGACGCATCGCCGCTCTCGATCGCGCGGCTGCCGTGGATCGCGGCCTCGAGGCTCGACCCGCACAGCCGGTTGAAGGTGGCCCCGGGGACCGACGTGGGGAGGCCGGCGAGGAGCGCGGCCATGCGGGCGATGTTGCGGTTGTCCTCGCCGGCGCCGTTGGCGTTGCCCATGAGGACGTCGTCGATCGCCGCGGGGTCGAGATCGGGGGAGCGCTCGAGCAGCGCGGTGACGACATGCGCCGCCAGGTCGTCGGGCCGCACCTCCGCAAGCCCGCCGCCGTAGCGGCCGAACGGCGAGCGGACGGCGTCCAGAACGTAGGCGCTGCTCACGCGACGAGCTCCCGCAGGACGTCGAGCTCCTCGGCGGTGGGCGGGTCGGTCGTGGCGAGGTCGTCCGCGACGCATAGGTCCCAGCCGGTCGCGTTGCGCGCGTCGTCTGAGCGCAGGCCCGGATGCACGGCGGTGAGCTCGAGCTCGCCGTCACGCAGCTCGAGGACGCCCAGGTCGGTGATCACCCGCACGTCGCCGGGCGCCACCGAGGTGACGAAGTCGACGCGCGGCACGAACGAGCGCCGGGTCTGGCGCAGGACCACGATGACCTCGGGACATGCGGCGGCGATCTCGGGTGCTCCGCCCGCTCCGGGGAGGCGCACCTTGGGCTGCCCGTAGTCCGGTCCGATCACGGTGGTGTTGATTCGCGCGTGGCGGTCGATCTGCGCGGCGCCGAGAAAGCCGATCTCGATCCGACCGGGCTGGAGCCAGTAGTTGAACACCTCCGGCACCGAGACCACGGCATCGGCCGTGTCGGCGAGGATGCCATCCCCGATGGACAGGGGGAGCGCGGGCGGCTTCGCCCCGATCGCGCCGGATTCGTAGATCAGGCTCAGGTCGGGCGCATGCGTGCGCCGGGCGAGATTGGCCGCCGTGCTCGGGAGCCCGATGCCGACGAAGCAGGCCGCCCCGTCGCGAAGGGCGCGGGCCGCGGCCACGGTCATCATCTCGTCCGTCGTCCAGCTCAAACGCGGACCCCTTCGAGCTCCTCCAGCCAGGCCCGGAACCGGTCGCGGTCGCGGCTGATCGCGTCCCAGGCGCGGTAATAGGCGTTGTCGCGCTCGTAGTAGCCGTGCGCGTACGAGGGGCGCGCACCGCCGGGCACGACGGCCACGCGCGTGACCGCCCAGCGCGGTATGACGACCGCGTCCGGACGCGGGTCGAGCTCGTCCACCACCTCCTCGACGGTGACGAGCGAGCGGCGTGCCCCCAGCACCGCCTCCTTCTGCACGCCGACGAGCCCCCAGAGCTGGACGTTGCCCGCGCGGTCGGCGCGCTGGGCGTGGACGACCGCCACGTCCAGGTCGACGGCGGAGACGGCGGTCAGAGTCTCGCCGGTGAAGGGGCACGTGATCGGAGCCACGCCGTCGGTGTGCTCGGGCAGGTCGGTCCCGTGGTAACCGCGCAGGACGGCGAAGGGCAGCCCCGAGGCGGCCGCGACGTAGCGGTTTGCCAGCCCGGCGTGGCTGTGCTCCTCGAGCTCCAGCGGGCACGGCCAGCCGTTCTCCACGGCGTCGCGGAACCGATGCAGCGAGCCGACGCCGGGGTTGCCGCCCCACGAGAAGACCAGCTTGCGCGCGCAGCCGGCGCCGATGAGCTCGTCGTAGACGACGTCCGGGGTCATGCGCACGAGCACGAGCTCGCGCCGCCCCTGCCGGATGAGCTCGCGTCCGGCCGCGACCGGGATCAGGTGGGTGAAGCCCTCGAGCGCGACGGTTTCGCCGTCGTGGACCAGCTCGGCGGCGGCGTCGGCCAGGGAAGCAAACGGGTGCGTGCGCATAGGGAGCAGTACGTGCTCGATGCGCACACTACCCGGCTCCTTGCGCGGTCAATCACCGTGGCGTTTAGAACCAGAGATGGGTGGGAAGGGTGTGCCAAGTTCAACTCGAACGAGCGTGCGCATTGCGCACAACATAGGGAGTGTGAGAGGCATGGGTCGGTTCCTCGCCGTTCTGTCGCTGCTGGCGTTGCTCGTGGGGGTCGCCGGCTGCGGCTCGTCGGGCTCGTCGAAGTCGGGCGGTCGCGACCACATCACCGTGGGCGTGATCCCGATCGTCGACGTCGCGCCGATCTACCTCGGCAAGCAGAAGGGCTTCTTCGCCAAGCGGGGGATCGACCTCAAGCTCCAGCAGGAGTCCGGCGGCGCGGCCGCCGTCCCAGGCGTGGTCAGCGGCGAGTTCAAGTTCGCCTTCGGCAACGTGACGTCGCTCCTGGTCGCCAAGGACAAGGGCCTACCGGTGAAGGTCGTGGCGAACGGAAACGCGTCCACCGGCAAGGCGGGCGCCGACTTCGGCGCGGTGGTGGTGCCGAAGGACAGCCCGATCAAGGACGCCGCCGACCTGGCCGGCAAGACCGTCGCGGTCAACAACCTCAAGAACATCGGCGACACCACCGTGCGCCAGTCGGTGCGCAAGGCCGGCGGCGACCCCAACGGGATCAAGTTCATCGAGCTCGCCTTTCCCGACATGCCGGCGGCGGTCGCCGACCACAAGGTCGACGCCGCCTGGGTCGTCGAGCCGTTCGTCAGTCAGGCGCGCTCGCAGGGCGCCCGCGTCGTCGCGTGGAACTTCGTCGACACGGCGCCCAAGCTGACGATCGCCACCTACTTCACGTCGCAGGACGTGATGCAGAACGACTCCGACCTCGTCAAGCGCTTCACGGCGGCCATCGACCAGTCGCTCGCGTACGCCGACTCGCACCCGGCCGAGGTGCGCAAGATCCTGACCACCTACACGAAGATCCCGCCCGACGTGGCGCAGAAGATCACGCTGCCGGACTGGCCGACGCAGATCAACCGCCAGTCGGTGCAGACCCTGGCCAACTTGGCGCTGCAGGACAAGCTGATCTCCAAGCCGGCGAACCTGAACGAGCTGCTCCCGTCGTCCACGCAGACGTGAGTGCCGCCGCCCCAGCCGCCGCCCCTTCCACCGCGGAACGGCCGGCACGCCGCCGCGGGCGGGGGCTGCCGCGCGCCGTCTACGGCGCCGCGGGCCTCGTGGGGTTCCTGGTCGTCGTGCAGCTGGTGCCGACACTCGGCATCGTGTCCGAGCGCTACCTGCCGCCGACGACCAAGATCCTCGACGCCCTGGGCCAGGAGGTCGCCAGCTCGGCCTTCTGGACCGCGGTTGCCGACACGATGGAGGCGTGGGCGATCGGCCTGGCGGTGGCGTTCGCGGCCGGTCTCGTGATCGGCGTGATCATCGGCAGCGTGCCCTTCCTGCGCGCGGCGACGAGCTCGACGATCGAGTTCCTGCGCCCGATCCCGTCGGTGGCGCTGATCCCGCTCGCCGTGCTGTTGTTCGGCAGCGGCCTGAGTTCGACGCTGCTGCTCGTCATCTACGCCTCGTTCTGGCAGGTGCTCGTCCAGGTGCTGTACGGCGTCCTCGACGTCGACCCGGTGGCATCCGAGACCGCCCACTCGTTTCGCTTCGGGCGGTGGGGGCGCGTCCGCCATGTGGTCTGGCCCACCGCGCTGCCGTACGTGATGACCGGATTGCGGCTGGCGGCGGCGGTGGCGCTCATCCTCGCCGTCACCGCCGAGCTCGTCATCGGGGCGCCGGGGCTCGGGCACGAGATCGCGCTCGCGCAGCAAGGCGGGGCGACCGCCGACCTCTACGCTCTCGTCGTCGCCACCGGGCTGATCGGTGTGACGATCAACATGGTCGTGCGCGCCGTCGAGCGCCGTGCCCTGCACTGGCATCCGTCCGTTCGCGCGGAGGCGGTGACGTGAGGCGCGGCGCGCTGACGATCGTGCGGGTGCTTGCGCTGCCGGCGCTGCTGGTCGGGCTGTGGGCGCTCGCGACGGCGGGCAGTCACAGCTACTACATCTCCACGCCCAAGCAGGTCGTGTCCGCGTTCGCCGACACGTGGATCGGCCCGCGCCTTGTCGACGACGTGCTGCCCAGCCTCGAGCGGCTTGCGGTGGGCTATTTGGTCGCGGCGCTGATCGGGATCGCCCTCGGCGTGGTCATCGGCCGCCATGCGCGCGTGCGCGCCACGCTCGAGCCCGTGCTCGAGTTCTTCCGCGCGACACCGCCGCCGGTCCTCGTCCCGCTGCTGATCCTGCTCTCGGGCGTGGGGGACACGATGAAGGTGCTGGTGATCGTCTCCGGCTGCGTGTGGCCCGTGCTCCTCAACACGGTCGAAGGGGTGCGCGGCATCGACCAGGAACTGATCGACACCTGCCGCAGCTACCGCATCGACGGACTCGCGCGGCTGCGCCATTTGACCTTGCGGGCGGCCAGCCCGCAGATCGTCACCGGCCTTCGCCAGGCCCTGTCGATCGGGATCATCCTGATGGTCATCAGCGAGATGTTCGCCTCGAGCAGCGGGCTCGGATTCACGATCGTGCAGTTCCAGCGCACCTTCGCCATCCCCGAGATGTGGAGCGGCATCGTGCTCCTGGGCCTGCTCGGGTTCGGGCTGGCGATGGCCTTCCGGGCATGGGAACGCCACGTCCTGAGCTGGTACTTCGGGGTGCGGCGGGAGCGGGCCGGTGCTTGACGTCCGGGGCCTCAAGAAGACCTACGAGACCGACGCTCGGGCGGTGGAAGCGGTCGGAGACATCACGTTCTCGATCGGCGCGGGCGAGCTCGTCTGCGTCGTCGGTCCGTCGGGCTGTGGCAAGACGACCCTGTTGCGCTGTATCGGCGGCCTGCTCGAGCCGACGGCCGGCGAAGTGCGCCTGCGCGACCGGCCGGTGACCGAGCCGCCCGAGGGCATGGCGATGGTCTTCCAGGACTACGGCCGCAGCCTGTTCCCGTGGATGACCGTGCGCGGCAATGTCGAGCTTCCGCTGCGCCAGAAGGGCATCGATCGCGCACGCCGCGGCGAGCTGGTCGGCGAGGCACTGCAGGCGGTCGACATGGCCCACGCCGGGGATGCCCATCCGTGGGAGCTGTCGGGCGGGATGCAGCAGCGCGTGGCGATCGCGCGCGCGATCGCATACGAACCCGAGGTGCTGCTCATGGACGAGCCGTTTGCGGCGGTCGACGCGCAGACCCGGGCCGACCTCGAGGACCTCATCCGAGATATCTGGCGCCGGTACGACATCACCGTGCTGTTCGTGACCCACGACATCGACGAGGCCGTCTACCTCGGTCAGCGCGTGCTCGTGCTGTCGTCGTCGCCGACGGTCGTGCAAGAGGATGTGGGGATCGACCTGCCCGACGCGCGCGACCAGCTCACTACCCGCTCCGACCAGCGCTTCGCCGAGCTGCGCAAGCACGTGTACGCGCAGATCCAGCGGGCCAAGCGCACGCGCGGGAGGGAGGAGCAGGCGCCGTCGCACCAGCCGGCGTGACCGTCCGCGAGGCCGCACTCGAGGTGCTGCGGCGCCATGGCCTGACCACGCTCTTCGCGAACCCGGGGTCGACCGAAGTGCCGTTCCTGGCCGGACTGCCCTCGGACCTGCGGTTCGTGCTCGGACTGCACGAGGGCACGGTCGTGGGCATGGCGACCGGCTGGGCCATCGCGCGCGGCGAGCCGTCGGTCGCGCTCCTGCATACCACGGCCGGGTTGGGCAACGCGGTCGGGGCGCTCGCGACCGCGCGCGTCAACCGGGCGCCGCTCGTGGTGCTGGTCGGGCAGCAGGACCGGCGGCACCTGGCCTTCGAGCCATTCCTGGCGGGCGAGCTCGACGGGCTGGCCGGCCGCTACCCGGTCTGGTCCGACCAGCCGGCGCGGCCGGCCGACGTGCCCGGCGCGATCGCGCGCGCGTGGTACGAGGCGCGCGACGGCCGCGGCCCGGCGATCGTGATCGTGCCTATGGACGATTGGGCGGCCGACGCGGCCGACGAGCCAGCCGCACCGCGCTCGGTGCTGCGCGCCGGCGGCGTCAACGGGTCGGCCGTCGATGCGCTGGCGGCCATGCTCGAATCGGCCGACGCCCCGGTGCTCGTCGTCGGCGCCGGCGCCGACGACCCCGCGGCGTGGGCGGGCCTCGTGCGGCTGGCCGAGCGGCTGAGCTGCCCCGTCTGGCAGGAGGCGTTCGGCGCCCGGGCCGGCTTCCCCCAGGACCATCCGCGCTTCGCCGGCCACCTGCCGGCCGGGCGGGGAGCGCTGCGGACGGCGCTGGCGGGGCACGACCTCGTGCTGGCGATCGGGGCGCCGGTCCTTCGGCAGTACGAGTACGAGCCCGGCCGGCTGGTCGACGGCGGCACCCGCGTCGCCGTCGTCACCGACGATCCCGACGAGGCCCACCGCAGCCCAGCCGACCTGGCCGTCCTGGCATCGCCGGCGGCGGTCTGTGCGGCGCTGGCCGAGCGGGTTGCAGAGCGCGACGGTGTTCTGAGCCCCGCGGGCGGCGCCCCCGCTGCCTCCCCGCCCGCCGACGGCGAGCCGCTTCGCGCGAAGCATGTCCTCGCCGCGCTTGCCGATCGCCTGCCTCGTGACGTCGTCGTCGTCGAGGAGACGCCGTCGAGCCGCCCCGACCTGCACCGCCTGGTGCGCGCGCGCGAGCCGCTCGGCTTCCTGAGCGCCGCGATGGGCGGCCTGGGCTTCGCGCTGCCCGCGGCGGTCGGGGTCCGCCTCGCGCGCCCGGACCGGCCGGTCGTCGCCGTGGTGGGCGACGGCTCGTCGCTGTACGCCATCCAGGCGCTGTGGAGCGCGGCACGCTACCGCGCGGGAGTGCTGTTCGTGATCCTGTCCAACGGGGGCTACGCGATCATGGACCGCCTCGCCGGCGGTCGCGGTCCGTGGCCGTCGTTCGACGACGTGGACGTCGCCGGGTTGGCCCGGGCGCTCGCCTGCCCTGCGGTCTCGCTGGACGCCTATGACGACGTCGTGGCCGCGTTCGACGAGGTCGTGCCGGGCCTCCCGACGCGGGAAGATCCATTGGTGCTCGACATCTCGGTGCAACCTTGAGGAGACCCATGACCGTGCTCGACACCCACCTGCTCGACACCCGCATCCCGAGCAGGATCGTCCACATCAATGATCAGACGGTGGGCGACGAGGCAGTGGCGCCGTTCGGTGCGCTCGGCGACTCCGGAACCGGTTCACGCCTGGGCGGGCTGGGAAACCAGGAGGCGTTCACCGAGACCCAGTCGCTGACGATCGCCGGGGAGGTGCCGCCCTATCCGTTCTGAGCCGCCGTTCCGCGCCGACCACGTCGGGTCGCTGCTGCGCCCCGAGCGGCTGCTGCGCGCGCGTGCCGAGCACGCCGAGGGGCGGTTGTCGGATGCGGAGCTGCGGACGGTCGAGGACGACGCGATCCTCGACGTGATCCGCATGCAGGAGGAGGTGGGCCTGCAGTCGGCGACCGACGGGGAGTTCCGCCGGGCGTCGTGGCACATGGACTTCATCTACTCGCTCGAGGGAGTCACCCGGGCCGAGGACGACCTCGTCGTGCACTTCCGCAACCCCGAGGGCGGGATCGACTTCACGCCGGCCGCGCTGAAGGTGAACGGGAAGCTGGGGATCGGCGAGACGATCTTCGGCGACGCGTTCACGTTTCTCAAGGAGCACACCTCGAACGTGCCCAAGCAGACGATTCCGTCGCCGAGCATGGTCCATTACCGCGGCGGCGCGGCGGCGATCGATCCGTCCGTGTACGGGGATACCGACGCGTTCTGGGCCGACCTGGTTGCGGCCTACCGCGAGGAGGTCCGACGCATGGCCGACCTCGGGTGCACGTACCTGCAGTTCGACGACACCTCCCTTGCCTACCTCAACGACCCCGAGCAGCGGAAGATGATGGCGGCGCGCGGCGAGGACGCCGAGCACCTGCACGAGAGCTACATCCGCCACATCAACGAGGCGCTGGCCGACCGGCCGTCGAACTTGACCGTCACCACCCACATGTGCCGGGGGAACTTCCGCTCGTCGTGGGTGGCCGAGGGCGGCTACGACTTCGTGGCCGAGGCGTTGTTCGGGGGGCTGGCGGTCGACGGCTTCTTCCTCGAATACGACGACGCGCGGTCCGGTGGGTTCGAGCCGCTGCGGTTCGTGCCGCCGGGCAAGATGGTCGTGCTGGGGTTGGTCACGACGAAGCGCGGCGAGCTCGAGTCGAAGGATGCGCTGAAGCGGCGGATCGAGGAGGCGTCGAAGCATGTCGCTGTTGATCAGCTCTGCCTATCCCCGCAGTGCGGCTTCTCGTCGACGGTCGAGGGCAACGTGTTGAGCTATGACGAGCAGGTGGCGAAGCTGCGGTTGATCGTCGAGACGGCGTCTGAGGTCTGGGGCTGACCCCGCGCTAAGGCCCGCCCCGCTTGGAGCCCTCGTTATGCCGGGGACGACCAACAAGCACTGGCGGTAGCGCTGCTACCGTTAACTTTCTGGTTAACGATCCGTTCAGAGCTCTTGCGCACCCAATCCGCCGTCGGATCGTCGAGCGCCTCGGCGCGGGCCCGGCGACGGTGGGCGATGCCACTGCCGGGTTCGGCGTATCGAAGCCCGCGATCTCGAAGCACCTGAAGGTGCTCGAGGAGACCGGCGTCGTGACGCGCGAGGTCGAGGGCCGGAGCCACCGGCTCTCGCTCGACCCCAGCGCGCTCGGCGACGCCGCGGACTGGATGGATCGGCAACGCGCCCAGTGGGCGCGCCTGTTCGACGTCGTCGACGACTACCTGAAGGAGGAAGGGCCCCGATGAACATGCCGCCGATCGTGTCGCCGGAGGAGTGGGAGGCGGCGCGTGAGCGACTGCTGGTCAAGGAGAAGGAGCTGACGCGAACGCGCGACGCGCTGGCCGCCGAGCGCCGCCGAATGCCCCGCATGGCGGTGGAGAGGGACTACCGCTTCGCGGGGCCGGACGGGCCGGCACGCCTGCTCGACCTCTTTGACGGCCGCCGTCAGCTGATCGTCTACCGCTTCTTCTTCGAGCCCGGAGTCGACGGCTGGCCCGAGAAGGGGTGCCCCGGCTGCTCGTTCGTCGCCGACCAGGTCGCGCACCTCGCCCACCTGAACGCCCGCGACACGACCCTTGTGTTCGCTTCGCGCGCGCCGCAGCCGGAAATCGAGCGCCTGAAGGCGCGGATGGGCTGGGAGATCCCCTGGTTCACGATCACCGACGACTTCGACGCCGACTTCGGCGTCGCCGAGTGGCACGGCACCAACGCCTTCCACCGCGACGGCGACCGGATATTCCGCACGTATTTCGTCAACAACCGCGGCGACGAGGCGATGGGGAGCACGTGGAGCTACCTCGATCTGACTGCGCTCGGGCGCCAGGAGGAATGGGAGGACTCGCCCGAGGGCTACCCCCAGACTCCGCCCTACCAGTGGTGGCGCCGCCACGACGAGTACGCCGACGCGGCGTGAGCGGCCACACCCTGCGCATCGAGCGGACCTTCCAGGCGCCCGCGCAGGCCGTCTTCGACGCCTGGACCACCGAGGAGGTGATGCGCCGCTGGTGGCATGCCGAGCACGACTGGGAGACGACCGAGGCCGAGGTCGACCTGCGCGTCGGCGGCACCGTGCGCGTGGTCATGCGCGACCCGCACAAGGACGCCGAGTACGGCGGGGGAGGACGCTACACCGAGATCGATCCGCCGCGCCGGCTTGCGTTCACGTGGATCTGGGACGGAAACGACACGAGGCAGCTGATCGAGATCGACTTCGAGGAAGCCGGCGGCGTGACCACCGTTCGCTTCACCCACCGCGACCTGTGGAACGAAGAGGCCGTGCGCTCGCACCAGGAGGGTTGGAACAACTGCTTCGACAACCTCGAGCGCACGCTGGAGGAGGCCAGCGAGCGAAGCCCCTGACCGCGTGGGGGTGAGGCGCTCAGGCCGCCCGGTGCGGGCGTGTTCGACTTCTGACACGCAGCCGTGATCGTGCTGACGGCCCCCTGTCGCGACGGCCCCGTTTGCGCGACCTTTTGGTAGGCCGAGACACAACGCGGCGCCCAGGACAGAGGGGTGGCGCCGCACGAGCGCATTGCGCATGTTCTCTCCACAGGCGCGATGACTCTCCTCCGGTGCGGCGGCCGAGCCTCATAAGGCTCGGCCTCCGCCCGTGCTCGGATCGGGAGGCGGCGGGCGCGGCCGGCGGGGGATTTCGCCCGGCCTTAGGCGCAACGTAGGCGGGCGGCAATGGGAAGACCGCCAACGCGCGGGGCGCAAGAGGTGCTCACCTAGGCCGCCGAGCTCAACATCACCGACGACGACATCGCAAAAATCACCGGCCCGTCTGATCGACACGGGCAAACCACGCCACGGCGTCGCTGATCGCCTCGTCGGCCGAGCGCCATGCGTAGCCGAGCTCGCGTACGGCCTTGGCGCTGGAGAAGTGGAGCGGATGACGGGCGAGCCGTGTCTCATCGAGGTTGAGTAGCTCGAACTCTCGCCCCAGCGCGCGGCCGGCGGCGTCGGCGGCGTGCGCGGCGGCCAGGGCCACCGGGTACGGGACCGGCAAGCGGGGCGCGGCGCGTCCGGCGCACGCGGCGATCAGCGCGAAGGCGTCGCGCAGGGACAGGTTGTCGCCGCCGAGCAGGTAGCGCTCGCCGGCGCGGCCGCGCTCGAGGGCGAGCCGATGCCCGCGGGCCACGTCCGCGGCGGCGACGACGTTGATGCCGGCCCGGGGAAGGTAGGCGCGGATCTGCCCGCGCATCACGCCCAGCACCATGCGCCCGCTGGGCGTGGGCCGGCGGTCGAACGGACCGATGGTCGTCGTGGGGTTGACCACCACCACGTCCTGGCCGGACCGCGCCGCCTCGAGCGCGACGCGTTCGCCGTCGACCTTGGTGCGCTTGTAGGGGATGCGCAGCTCCCAGTCCGGCGGCGCGTCGTCCTCGGTCGCCGGGCGGCCCGTCACCGGGCCGCAGGTGGCAGAGCTGCTGGTCACGACGACGCGGCGCCGGCCTCCGCGCGCCGCAGCCGCGAGCACGGCGCGGGTCGCCGCGACGTTGACCGCCTCCATCGCGGGGGCGTCTGCGCGCGCGTAGCTGTAGAGGGCCGCGACATGGATCACGGCAGCGCACCCCTCGGTCGCCCGCTCGAGCGCGGGGGTGTCGCGGAGGTCGGCCGCGACGTGCTCGGCCACGCGCGCCTCGGGCGGCGGCTCGCTGCGGCACAGCGCCCGCACGTCGGCGCCGGACTCGGCCAGCTCGCGCGCGACGTGGGCGCCGATCATTCCGCTCGCCCCGGTGACGAGGACCCTCACCGACCGACGAGCGCCCGGACCGACTCCTTCAGCGAGCGGGTGGTGGCCAGGACGGCGGTCGGCTCGTAGCCGCAGTGCGCCATGCAGTTGTCACAGCGCGGGTCGCGGCCGCGTCCGTACCGGTCCCAATCGGTGGTCTCGATCAGCTCTTTGTATGTCTTGGCGTAGCCGTCGGCCATCAGATAGCACGGCCGCTGCCAGCCGAAGAGCGAGTAGCTGGGGATCCCCCACGCAGTGCAGCCAAAGTCGACCTTGCCCTCGAGGAAGTCGAGGAACAGCGGCGAGTGGTTGAGCCGCCAGCGCTTTCGGCGGCCGTCGGCGAACGCGGCCCGGAACAGCGCTCGGGTCTGCTTGACGCCGAGGAAGTGATCCTGGTCGGGTGCCTTCTGGTACGCATAGGCCGGCGAGATCATCATCTCGTCGACCTCGAGCTCGTCGTTGAGGAAGTCGAGCACGCGCCGCACCGTGTCGGGCGAGTCGTGGGTGAAGAAGGTCGTGTTCGTGGTAACGCGGAACCCGCGCGCCTTGGCCCTGTGGATGGCCGCGACGGCCTTGTCGAAGACGCCGTCGCGGCCCACCGACTCGTCGTGGCGCTCGCGCAGGCCGTCCAGATGCACGGCCCAAGCGAAGTACGGCGAGGGCTCGAAGCGGTCGAGCTTGCGCTCCATCAGGATCGCGTTCGTGCACAGGTAGACGAACCGCTTCCGCGCGACCAGCTCGCCCGCGATCTCGTGGATCTCGGGATGGATCAGGGGCTCGCCGCCGGCGATGGAGACCATCGGCGCCCCGCTCTCCTCGATCGCCCCCACCGCCTGCTCGACGCCCATCCGCCGGCGCAGGACGTGCTCGGGATGCTGGATCTTCCCGCAGCCCGCGCAGGCCAGGTTGCACTGAAACAGCGGCTCGAGCTCGACCAGCAGCGGGAACCTCTCGCGCCGCGCGAGGCGCTGACGGGCCAGGTACGTGCCCATGCGGATGCTCTGCCGGACGGGAACGGGCATGACCTCAGTTTCCTCTTCTCATCTCCGGTGGCAGCTTGAAACGCGTGGTTTCGGTGGTGACCGACCGCTCGGAGACCTCGAGTGGCCCCAGCACGGCGAGCGCGTCGAGCACACGCGCAACCAGGCGCTCGGGGGCCGAGGCCCCGGCCGTGAGCCCGACCGTCCGGTGGTTGACGAGCCAGGCGGGGTCGACCTCGCTCTCGTCATCGATCAGCCGCGCGGTGGTGCCCGCGCGCTCGGCGACCTCGACCAGGCGGCGCGAGTTGGACGAGTTGCTCGAGCCGACAACGAGCACGACGTCGCATTCGGGGGCGAGGGCGCGCACCGCGTCCTGGCGGTTCTGCGTCGCGTAGCAGATGTCGTCGCTGGCCGGCCCGACGATGCGCGGGAAGCGCGCGCGCAGCACGTCGATGACGTCGCGGGCCTCGTCTACGGCCAGCGTGGTCTGGGTGAGGTAGGCGACGCGATCGGGATTATCGACCTCGACCGTGGCCGCCTCGCGGGCATCGGCGACCACGCGGATCGCCGCGGGCGCCTCGCCGCGCGTCCCCTCGACCTCGTCGTGGCCGTCGTGGCCGACGAGCACGACCGTGTAGCCGCGCCCGGCGAACCGGCGCGCCTCGGCGTGGACCTTGCTGACGAGCGGGCAGGTCGCGTCGACCGTCCGCAGGCGCCGGCGCACCGCCTCCTCGCGGACGTGTGGCGACACGCCGTGGGCGGAGAACACCACGTTCGCGCCTTCCGGCACCGCGTCGATCTCGTCCACGAAGACCACGCCGCGCCCCTCGAGGTCGGCGACGACGTGGGCGTTGTGAACGATCTGCTTGCGGACGTAGAGCGGGGGTCCCTGCTGGTCGAGCAGGCGCTCGACGACGTCGATCGCGCGCTCGACCCCGGCGCACGAGGCGCGCGGCGCGGCGAGGACCACCCGTCGCGACGCGATCGCCTTGCTCCAGCCGGCGAGCACGCCTGCCGCCTCGCGCAGCGCGCGGTTGGCGGCGCGCCAGCCGCCGAGCGTGGCCAGCGGACGGCGCAGCTCGCGCCCCGGCGTGTCGACGAGGGCCCGGACGACGACGAGGGGGCGACCGGCGGCTGCGGGCGCAAGCCACGCCGACTCCATGTCGGCAGCGACGGCGCCGTCGGCGGCCAGCCGCGCGCGCTCCGCGCCGGTCACGAGCCGCGGCCGCGAGACGACGGGCCCGGTGTGGACGGACAGGCCACGGCGCCGCAGCATCCCGGCCACCAGCCCGGCACCGCGCAGCTCGGTCGTGCCGGCCGGCCCGCGCACCTCGGTCGCGACCACGAGGTCGCCGACGGCGACATCGTCGCTCAGCCCGCCCGCGAAGCCGAGGATGCCGATCGCCGCGTGGTCGCCGTTGAGACGGGCGGCCGCACGGCGGGCCCGGCGCGGCCCCATGCCGGTGTGCACCGTGCGTACCCCCGGCGCACCGCCGCGGACGGCGCGCGCCTCGAGCCGCAGCGGGGTGAACAGGGCCACGCTCATGCCGCCACCTTCTCCGTGCTCCCATCCGGCGTCCGGCGGGCCGCGAGCGCCTCGGTCGCGGCGGCGTGGCCGCTGCGGACCGCGCCCTCCATCGTGGCCGGCCAGCCGGTGGCGGTGAAGGCGCCGGCGAGCACCAGCCCGGGGATCGCGGTCCGCGGCCCGGGCCGAAGCGCGCGCACGCCGGGCCCGGCGTGGAAGGTGGCGGCATGCTCGCGGGTCACGAAGAAGCGGCCCACGGCCGCGGTGCGCGCGGCGGGGAGCAGCTCGGCCAGCGCGGGCTCGTAGCGCCGGCGCAGCTCGTCCGGACTCGAGGCCATCTCGCGCACGGCGCCCGAGAGGGAGACGGCGAGGTACTGGCCCCGCTCGAGGCCCGCGGCGCGCGTCCGGTCGAAAACGTACTGCACCGGGCTCCGCACCGCCGCGGCGAAATCGAGGTCGAGGACGCGGCGGTCATAGACCACGTGCAGGTTGACGATGGGCGAGGTGCCGAGCCTGCGCAGGGCCTGGTGGTCGGGCAACGCGCCGTCGGGAAGCAGGTCGGCGGCGCGGTCGTGCGGCACCGCTACCACCACCGCGTCGGCGTCCAACCGTTCCCCGGGGCCCTCGACACCGAGCCCGCGGTCGCCGCGCACGACGCGCTGCACCCGCCAGCGCGTCCGCACGTCGACGCCGGCCGCGGTCAGGGCGCGCGCCGCCGGCTCCGCGTGCACCGCGGACAGGGGCAGGCGCGCGTAGCCGATGTCGCCCGCGTCGCGCGCCCCGAGCAGCCCCGTCTGGAACACGAAGGCGGCGAGCGCCAACGAGGCCTCGTCTGCGTGGAGGTTGAGCGTCGGAAGGGCGATCAGGTTCCACAGCGCTTCGATCGCGCTCGGGCTCTGGCCGTGGTCGGCCAGCCAGGACCCGAACGTGCGCCTGTCCAGCGCCGGGTCGTCCGGATCGAGCCGCGCGAGCGCGAGTGCCGCCCCGATCACGCCTGCGCGCTCGCGCGGGTTCAGGAACGGGTAGCGCAGCAACGCCGGGGCGAGGTGCGCCGGCGCGGGCAGGGCGCCGCGCCGCAGCCAGCCGCGCCGGCCTCCGGGCGCCAGCACCGGAATGGCGAGCCGGGGCTGGAGCACGGTGGCCGGCTCGGCGCCGAGCCGGCGCAACAGCCGGCGATACGCGGTGCAGCAGCGCAGGAAGACGTGCTGGCCGTTGTCGACACGGAGGCCCTCTCGCTCGAACGAGTACGCGGCGCCGCCGAGCTGGGGACGAACTTCGACGAGCGTGACGTCGGCGCCGGCGCCGGCGCAGTCCAGGGCGGCGGCGATGCCGGCCAGGCCGCCGCCGACCACGACGACGCGGTGCGCGCTCATGCCCCCACCCCCGCGAGGCTGCGCACGGCCACCCATGCTTTCTCCCAGGTCGGAAGGGACATCCGCCGTTCCAAGACCTCGTCCGGGTGCTTCTCGATCCGGGTCAGGAGCCGGCGGTAGATCCCGGTCATGGCCAGGACGCACGCGCGGCTGCGGGCATCGAGATGGTCAAGCAGCTTCAGCCCGCGGTCGAACCACTCGCGGTCGCGCGCGGCCTCGAAGCGGATCAACTCCGCTGCCGCGGCGGGGGGCGCGGCGGCGAGATCGCCGGGGCACCCGAACCGGCGCAGGTCCTCGGCCGGAAGGTAGATCCGACCGACGCCGAAGTCCTCGCGCACGTCGCGGAGGATGTTCGTGAGCTGCATGGCCACGCCCAGGTCGTCGGCGAGCGACGAGGCGCCGGGCCCGTTGTCGGTGCCGAACACCCCGAGGCACAGCCGCCCCACCGACCCGGCCACATGGCGGCAGTAGACCACGAGCTCGTCAAAGGTTTCGTAGGTGGCGCCGCGCACGTCCATCTCGACGCCGTCGACGAGGTCCCCGAGCGCCTCGCGGGGGATCGGGAAGCGCTCGCACGCGTCTCCAAGCCCGACCAGCACCGCGTCATCCGGCGGCGCCGCCAGCCGATTGAGGCTGGCCCGCCCCTCGGCGAGCGCCGCGAGCTTCGCCTCGCTCGGCAGCGCGCCGTCGCCGATGTCGTCGATCCGGCGCGCAAACGCATACACGGCGCACATCGCCCGGCGCTTGGCCGGCGGAAGGAGCCGGATGCCGTAGAAGAAGTTGCGGGCCTCGTCGCGGGTGATCTGCTCGCACGTACGGTAGGCCTGCGCAACATCCATGCTCATCGGCCCGTCCCCGCCAGCGTGGCCGCCAGCGCGCGCACATACATCGGCCGCGACGGCCGCGGTGGCCCGCCGGAGACGTCGTAGCCCGCTCGCTGGATCGCGTCGAGCGCGGCGCGGCCGCCCGCGACGAAGCCGGCGACGGCGAGCGCGGGGCGGCCGCGCAGCGTCCGCACCAGCGGCGCTCCCGCAGCAAGCAGGCTGCGGGCCCGCCCCACCTCAAAGGCCAGCAGCGAGCGCACCTCCGCGCGGGCGGGTCGGCCGCGCAGGTCGTCGACCTCGCAGCCGAACCGCGCGAGGTCGGCCAGCGGGACGTAGACGCGCCCGCGGTCGAGGTCCTCGACGACGTCCTGCCAGTGCTCGGTGAGCTGAAGGCCCGTGCAGATCGCATCGGCGAGGCGCACGCGCTCGGGCGTGGCGGCGCCGAGCACGGCGAGCACGAGCCGGCCAACGGGATTGGCCGACAGCTCGCAGTAGGCAAACAGATCGTCGATCGTCTCGTAGCGCGTGATCCGCTGGTCCTGGCGGTTCGCGGCTATCAGCGCCCGCAGAGGGTCGGACCGGATGGCGCACGCGCGCACGGTGGCCGCGAGCCGCGCGGTGACCGGCAGCGTGGGCGCTCCGGCGTAGACGCGGTCAACCTCGGCGTCGAGCCAGTCGAGCAGGGCCAGGCGATCGCCCGACGCCTCGTCGCCGACGTCGTCAACGAGGCGGGCAAACCCGTACAGGGCGAGCAGGTGCCCGCGGACGCGCCGTGGAAGCACGCGGCTGGCCACCGGGAAGTTCTCCGTCCCGGCCTGCGCCATGACGATGGCCTCGGGCGGCAGGCCCGCGGGCGTCCGGTCCATGCGGTGGGGAGCGAGTGCGGACCCCGTCATGCCTCCGCTCCGACGTACCGCCCGAGCGCCATCAGCGGGAACACGTGCCGATACAGGTGGTAGTTGATGAGGAAGTCGCCCGGGAAGCCGGTGCCCGTGTACTGCGGCTCGTCCCATGTGCCGTCGGCCGTCTGGCGCTCGACCAGCCACGCAACGCCCCGCTCCACCGCCGGCGTCCGCTCCTCCGCGGCGAGCAGCGCGAGCACAGCCCAAGCAGTCTGCGAGGCCGTGCTCTCGCCCCGCCCGATCCACGCCGGGTCGCGGTACGAGCGGCAGTCCTCCCCCCAACCCCCGTCCGGGTTCTGGTGCTCCTCGAGCCAGCGCACCGCCCGGCGCACGGCCAAATGGTCGGGCGCAACCCCGTCGGCCACGAGGGCGGGCACGGCCGCCCCAATGCCGTAGACGTGATTGACGCCCCAGCGGCCGAACCAAGATCCGTCGGGCTCCTGCGCGCCGAGCAGCCACTCGCGTCCGCGCCGGCGCGATTGCGCCGGCGCCCGCCGCTCTGCGCCCAGCATCTCGAGCGCATGGGCTGTGACGTCGGCGCTCGGCGGGTCGATGACCTCGCCGAAGTCCAGGAACGGCAGCTCGCGGCACAGTCGCTGGTCGTGGTCGACGTCGAAGGCGCCCCAGCCGCCCCCGGTGCACTGCATGCCAAGCGTCCAGTCCACGGCGCGGCCGATCGCCTCCTCCACCCGGCCGGGCTCGGCATGATCGACGCGGCGCAGGGCCAGGACGACCTCGGCCGTGTCGTCGACGTCGGGATAGTTGTCGTTCTCGAACTCGAACGCCCAGCCGCCGCCCGCCAGCGCCGGGCGCCGCACGGCCCAGTCGCCGCGGACGCGCACCTCCTCGCCGAGCAGCCAGTCGGCAGCGCGCAACAGCGCCGGATCGTCGGGCGCCACGCCGGCGTCGGCGAGCGCCACGACGGCCAGCGCGGTATCCCACACCGGCGACTGACACGCCTCGAGCCGACGGCCGCGCTCGTCCTCGATGATGAACCCGTCGAGGCCCTCCAGGCCGGCGCGCATCACCGGGTGGTCGAGCGCGTAGCCACGCACCCGCAGCGCGATCAGCGAGTACACCCACGGCGGCTGGATCCCGCCCCAGGACCCGTCCGCCTCCTGGCGGCGGACGATCCAGCGCTCCGCGCGGCGCAGCGCAAGGCGCCGCAGCGCGGGCACGGGCCGGCGTTCGTAGATCCGCAGCACCCGGTCGAGCGGCGCCAGCCGCGGCCGTGGCCCCGCGCTGCGCGGGCACGGGCGGCCGGAGCGCAGCTCGTCGATGCCGAATGTCGCCGGCACCACCGGACGGTGCGCGCTGACCACGGTGAGCGCCACGACGGTCTGGCGCGCCCAGCAGGCGAAGTCGTACAGATCGAGCGGCACCCGGCGGGGCAGGAGCATGATCTCGGGCGGCAGCGCTGGAAGCTGGGTCCACGCCCACAGCCCCAACAGCGCCAGCCACAGATGGGTGAACACCCGCGCCCCCTCCACCCCTCCGGCCTCGCGGATGAACGCCGCGGCGCCGACCATGTGCGCTTCCCCGGGTGCGTCGCCCACCAGCCGCAGCGCCACGTAGGCCTCCACCGTCGTGGACAGGTCGCCGGGACCCCCGTAGAAGTTCGCCCACGTGCCGTCGGGCCGCTGCTGGGAGCGGATCCAAGCCGCCGAGCGCTCGGACGGCTCGCGCTCGCGCACTCCGAGGAACTCGCGCAGGAAGAGGTCCTCGGCGTCCATCGTCACGTTCGTCTCGAGCTCGCCCTTCCACCAGCCGCCCGGGTCCTGGCGGGCCAGAAGGTGATCGCGAGCGAGCACGAGCGCACGCGCCGCGTTCGACGGCGCGCCGACGGGCGACGCCGAGGTCACGACTCCTGCTTCCCGCTGCACGAATCCCAGGGGCGTCCTCACGAACTTCTCTACGGAGCCTAACGATCGACGTCCTCGACCCTCGACTCTCGAGTTGGCTCGCTGCCGCCGAGCGCGACGTACGGGTTCGGCATCCATGACAGAGATCGGGCACGACCTCGAGAGCCGACGATGAGTGGGCGCGGCCTTGCGGCTGGCCGAGTGGAGCAGGGAGGTCCCGGGCGCCCGCGAACGAGGTGAGCGATCGCGTGCGTCGGCGGAGAGGAGGTTCAATGTTCCGAAGGGTGATCGGAGGGTCGCTGGCCTGCTCCCTCGGCGGGGTCCTGCTGGTGTGCGCCACCGCGTCCGCCGAACTACCCCACCCGGTTCAGCCCGGGGAGACGCTCTGGTCGATCGCCTACGCGAACAACCTGACCACTCGGACGGTGGCCGTGTACAACGGCCTGTCCCAGGACGAGGCGCTCTCGGTCGGCGCGACCGTCTACGTCCCCACCGTCGAGGAGGGCGCAGCGGCGCTCGCCTCGGGGGAGCCGGGCGTCGACGAGCCGGCCGGTGGCGACGGAAGCGAGCCCTCCGCGACGGCGTCGGGGACGGGCGACGCCTCGGCCGACGGGATGGGGACCATCCCGTCTCCCTACGGGGACCTGCACCTGGCCGCCGATGCCGCGGACGCATGGAACGCCATGCGCGCCGAGGCGCTGCGCCGCTACGGGATCGACATCTACCCGGGCGGCCCGCTCTCGGCATACCGCACCTACGCGCAGCAGGCCCGGCTCTACGAGGCGTACCTGGATGGCCGCGGCGCGCCGGCCAACCCGCCCGGCACGTCCTCGCACGAGGACGGAAACGCCGTCGACGTCGATGATCCGTCGATGCGTTGGGTCGTGGACAAGATCGGGCTGCAGTACGGGTGGTCGAAGGTGCATGCCCCCGGTGAGTGGTGGCACGTGGATTACGTCGGCTGATTCAGCGTACGCCGCGACAAGGCCGCTGGCGACGGTCCCCGCTGGACGCGGGTGATCGTGGCCACAAATGAGTGACCCATAGACTCGCGCCCCGTGGAAGACCTCCGCGACAAGGTCGCCCTCGTCACCGGCGGCGCCGGCGGACTCGGGAGCGCCACGTGCCGCGCGCTGGCCGAGGCCGGCGCCGTCGTGGTCATGGCGGACCTCGACGAGGACCGCGGCACCCAGCTCGCCCGCGAGCCCGGCGGCCACTTCGTCGCCGTCGACGTGACCGACCTCGACGCCAACCGCGCGATGGTGAAGGGCGCAACGGAGCTCGCCGGCGGCGTCGACCTCGCCTTCGCGTCATTCCCGCGCGGGACGTCGCCGCGGTCGTCCTCGGACTCTTCGAGGGCGACATGACGGGCGAGTGCTGGTTCGTACAGCCCGGCCGCGCGGGGCCGTTCGGATTCCGCAACGTCGCCGGTCCGCGCTTGGAGCCCGCGGCCTGATGGACTTCGAGCCGAGCGAGCGCAGCCGCGAGTTCACCCGCAGGCTGCAGGCGTTCCTGGACGACCGCGTCTATGCGGCCGAGCCGGTCTACCGCGACCAGATGCTCGCCTCGGGGCAGGCGCACTTCCACCCCCCCGTCATGGAGGAGCTGAAGGAGGATGCGCGCGCCCGGGGGCTGTGGAACCTGTTCCTGCCCGACCCCGAGCACGGCCCCGGCCTGTCCAACCTCGACTACGCGCCGCTCGCCGAGCTCATGGGGCGCACGAGCATCGCCTCGGAGGCGTGCAACTGCTCGGCGCCGGACACCGGCAACATGGAGGTGCTCGCCCAGTTCGGCACCGAGGAGCAGAAGGACCGCTGGCTGCAAGTGGTGGACGACGAACGTCCCGCCTACCGGCAGCAGAGCGTCCGACGAGGCCACGTCAGGACGTTCGCGTGCCCGCGTCCAACCTCATCGCCGGCGAGGGCATGGGCTTCGCGATCGCGCAGGCCCGGCTCGGCCCCGGGCGCATCCACCACTGCATGCGGGCGATCGGCGTCGCCGAGCGGGCGCTCGAGCTCATGTGCACCCGCGCCGACGAGCGCGAGACGTTCGGCAAGCCGGTCTCCCAGAACGCCAACATCCGCGACTGGATCGCCGAGGCGCGGATCGAGCTCGAGATGATCCGCCTGCTCGTCCTCAAGACCGCATGGCTGATGGACACCGTCGGCAACCAGCACGCCCACACCGAGATCGCGGCGATCAAGGTGGCCACGCCCAACGTCGCGCTGAAGATCATCGACCGCGCGATCCAGGTCCATGGCGGCGGCGGGGTGTCGGACGACTTCCCGCTCGCCTTCATGTACGCGCACATGCGCACCCTGCGTCTCGCCGACGGTCCCGATGAGGTGCACATGCTCTCGGTGGCGCGCCAGGAGCTGCGCCGCCAAAGGGAAAAGAGAGCGGTCGAGCCGGCGGCCGCCCAAGGGCGGCTGACCGGGCGACCGCGTTTGGCCCGCTAAGCGCCAGGGCCCGCGGGGTAGCAGGGCGGCATGGCCGCCCGCTCGATCTGGAACGGCACCGTGACCTTCGGCCTGGTCAACGTGCCGGTCAAGCTCTTTACCGCCACCGAGAACAAGTCGGTCTCGTTCAACGAGGTCCACGCGCGCGACGGCGCCAAGATCGAGCACCGCCGGATCTGCCCGAAGGAGGAGAAGGAGGTGCCCTACGACGAGGTCGTCAAGGGCTATGAGGTCTCGGACGGCAAATTCATCGTGCTCGAGAAGGACGAGGTCAAGGCGGCCGCCGGCGACCGCGGCAAGGTGGTGGCGCTCGAGGAGTTCGTCGACGCCGCCGCGATCGACCCCGTCTACTTCGACCGCAGCTACTACGTCGGCGCGGGCGACGACAAGGACGCCTACGCGCTGCTGCACGAGGCGCTGCGCAAGTCGGGCCGCGCGGGCATCGGCCGCTTCACCTTCCACGACCGCGAGTACCTGGTCGCGCTGCGCGCGCTCGGCGACGTGATGGCCCTGCACACCCTGCGCTTCGCGGACGAGGTGGTGAGCGGCGCCGAGCTCGAGATCGGCAAGGGCGGGCGCAAGCCGTCCTCCAAGGAGGTCGACATGGCCGGAAAGCTCGTCGACTCGCTGCACGAGGACTTCGAGCCCGAGGCCTACGAGGACACCTACCGCGATGCCGTCCTGGACCTCATCAAGCGCAAGGCCAAGGGCGAGGAGATCGACCTGGCCGAGCAGGAGGAGCCGGAGCACGGCGACGACCTCGCCGCCGCGCTGGAGGCGAGCCTGGGAGCGGGCCGCTGATGGCACGCACGCTGTGGAGCGGGTCGCTGAGCTTCGGGCTGGTCAATGTGCCGGTCCAGCTCGTCACCGCACAGCGCGACCTCGACTACCACTTCCGCCAGATCCACGACAAGGACAAGGTGCCGATCGAGCAGCGCCGCTACTGCTCGGAGGAGGACGTCGAGGTCACGTGGGAGGAGATCGCGCACGCCTACGACCTCGACGGCAAGCAGGTGGTGATCACCGACGAGGAGCTCGCCTCCGTCCAGCCGCGCAAGACGCGCACGATCGACATCGAGGCCTTCGTCGACCTCGGCGACGTCGACCCGCTCTACTTCGACCACCCGTACTGGCTCGTGCCCGCCGGCGAGAGCGAGGGCACCCTGCGCGCATACCGCCTGCTTGTCGAGTCGATGGGCAAGACCGATCGCGCCGCCCTCGGCCGGTTCGTGATGCGCACCAAGGAGTACCTGGCGCTGGTGCGCGTGCGCGACGGGGCTCTGGCGCTCACGACCATGCGCTTCGCCGACGAAGTGCGGCCCATCAAGCCGGTCCCCTCCGGCGGCAAGAAGCCGACCAAGAAACAGGTCGACAGCGCCGTGGCGGTGATCGGGGAGCTCTCGACCGAATGGGACCCCGAGCGCTACGACGACTGCTACCGGGCGCGGCTGAAGAAGGTCATCGACGCCAAGCGCAAGCGACGCAAGATCGAGGTGCCCGCGCCGCGCAAGCAGCCGTCGCCCGCCGAGGACCTCGTGGAGGCGCTCGAGCGGACGCTCGAAGACGTGCGCTCCAGGTGACCGTTTGCAGCGCGGAGGCGGCGGGAAGGCGCACTGCATGGATGCCTCCCCCCACCGCCCCTTCGCGGTCGTCACGGGCGCCTCGAGCGGGATCGGGCTCGAGCTTGCGCGCCAGTTCCAAGCCAACGGCTTCGACCTGATCGTCGCCGCCGAGGACGACGCGATCCACGCGGTCGCCGCCGAGCTCGGGGCCGAGCCGGTGCAGGTCGACCTCGCCGTCCCCGAGGGAGTGGAGGCGCTTTACGCCCGCATCGTCGACACCGGCCGTCCGGTCGACGCGCTCGCGCTCAACGCCGGCATCGGAGTCGGCGGCGCGTTCGCCGACGGCGCCGACGGCACCGACCTCTCACAGGAGCTGCGCCTGGTCGACCTCAACTGCCGCTCGACCGTGCACCTGGCCAAGCTCGTGCTGCGCGACATGAAGGCCCGCAACGCCGGACGCGTGCTCATCACCTCGTCGATCGCATCGACGATGCCCGGCGCGTTCCAGGCCGTCTACAACGCCTCGAAGTCCTTCGACCAGTCCTTCGGCCTGGCGCTGCGCAATGAGCTCAAGGACACCGGCATCACCGTGACCCTCCTCATGCCCGGTCCGACCGACACCGAGTTCTTCGAGCGCGCCGACATGCTCGACACCGCGGTCGGCACGGGCGAGAAGGACGACCCAGCCGACGTCGCGCGCGACGGCTTCGAAGCGATGATGGCCGGCGAGGAGCGCGTGGTCAGCCACTCGCTCAAGACGAAGGTCCAGGGCCGCGCGAGCCGCGTCCTTCCCGACAGCGCCAAGGCCGCCATGCATCGCCGCATGGCCGAGCCGGGCTCGTCGAAGAACTAGCGGATGGCGACCACCGCAGCGCCTCCTCGTCACGCCCGTCCGGAGCCGGCCCTTCCGCCCGGTCCCGAGCACGGCGTCCTGGCCCAGACCGTCGCTCTGCACCGCGACCCGCTCGGCACCCTGCGGGAGGCCGTCGACCGCTACGGCCCCATCTTCACCCTGCGCCTGGCGACGGCGCGGCCGATCGTCGTCGTCACCGAGCCGTCCGAGGTCGCTCGCCTGGTCACCGCGGACCCCGGCCATGCCGAGGCCGGGTCGGCCCGCCGCAGCATCCTGCCCATGGCCTCGCCTCGGTCGGTGTTCGCCGGCGACGGCGATCGCCACCACGCCGCCCGCGGCGCGGTCGCTTCGCTGTTCGCGCCCGAGGCGCTCAATCGCCATCGGGACACGCTCGCCGCGATCGCCGCCCACCACGTCGAGGACTGGCCGCGCTCGCGGCCGTTCCGGCTGCTGCCGCGGATGCGCGCGCTGATCGACGACGCGTTCTCGCGCACCCTGCTCGGCGTCGCCGACGACCGCCGGCGCGGCGCACTCGTCGCCGCCATCGGGCGCATGCTGTGGACGCCGGGCAACCCGCCGCTGTCGGTCCCGGGGGAGGGCGACGGCGTCGTCGGGGCGGCCGGCGAGACGCTGTTCGAGCACCGGCGCGCGCCGGTGGCGGGACTGCTGCGCGAGGAGATCGCCGCCCGCCGTGCGCGCGGCGACGCTGCCGATGTGCTGGGCGCGATGGCGCAGGCGCAGCCGAGCGCGGCGCCGGAAGCGCTCGCTGACGAGGCCATTCCGCTGCTGATGGCCGGCCAGGAGCCGCCGGCGGCGGCGCTGACCTGGCTGCTTGACCGGCTGGCGCGCTCGCCTTCGCTCGCCCAGCGCTTCGCCGCCGGCTACATCGACGACGCGGTCGTCCGCGAGACGCTGCGGCTGCACCCGGCCGCGATCGCGTCGCTGCGGCGCCTGGTCGAACCGACCGAGATCGCCGGGCGCCTGCTGCCGGCCGGCGTGGTCACCATGGTCCCGATCCCGGTGCTGCAGCGCGACCCGCGCGCGTACACCGACCCCGACAGCTTCGACCCCGTCCGCGACCCCGGCCCGCCGGAGCACTACCTGCCGTTCGGCGGCGGCGCACGACGCTGCCTGGGCGAGGCGCTGTTCGGCGAGTACGTGCGGACGATCGTACCCACGGCCCTGCGGCGGGTCCGCCTGCGGCCGGTGTGGCCGCGCGAGGAGCGCATGGTGCTGCGGGCGACGATCCTCGTGCCCCACCGCAGCACGCCGGTGGTCGCGCGCAATCGCTGATTCTCAGTCGACCACCTTGACCGTCGGCGGCGTCCAGCCTCTCGCAGCGCCCGGCGTGTCGGTGTAGCGCAGCTCCGACTCGAGATGGAGGCCCGGCGCGCCAACGCCGGCACGGCCACGGTCGGCCGGCGGCGCGAGCTCAGCCCGGCGCCGGCTCGTCCTGGAGCGGCTCCAGCCCGGCGGCGCGCGCCTCGAGGTGGCGGCGCTCGGGGGTGCTCGTCGACCGCCGGGCGGCGGTGCGGTACGCGCCCAACGCCGCAGCGTGGTCGCCGGCGAGCTCGAGCAGGTGCGCCCGCACCGCCTCGAGCCGGTGGTGTTTGGCCACGCGCGCGTCGCCGTCCAGCGTGGCCAGCAGCTCCAGCCCCGCGTGCGGCCCGTGCACCATGGCGAGCGCGACCGCGTGATTCAGCGTCACCATCGGGTTCGGCCCGACGCGCTCGAGCAGGCGGTAGAGCGCCAGGATCTGGCGCCAGTCGGTCTCGGCGGCGCTGGGCGCCTCGGCGTGCACGGCCGCGATCGCCGCCTGAAGCTGGTAGGGCCCGACGGGAGCGCGAGCGAGCGTGTCGGTCACCAAGGCGACGCCCTCGGCGATCTCCGTGCGGTCCCACAGCGAGCGATCCTGCTCGGCGAGCGGGACCAGGGCCCCATCGGCAGTCGTGCGGGCCGCGCGCCGCGCGTCGGTCAGGAGCATGAGCGCAAGCAGGCCCCCGACCTCGCCGTCGGGCCGCAGGGCGTGGACGGCGCGCGTCAGTCGGATCGCCTCCCTCGTGAGCTCGACGCGCTGAAGGTCGGGACCGGCGGTCGCGCTGTACCCCTCGTTGAAGATGAGGTAGAGGACGTGGAGGACCACGCGCAGGCGCTCGGCCCGCTCCTGGTCCGGGGGCAGCTCGAAGCCCTGGCCCGCCGCGCGGATGCGCTGCTTGGCGCGGCTGATGCGCTGCGCCATCGTCGCTTCGGGCACGAGGAACGCATGCGCGATCTGCGCCGTCGTCAGGCCGCCGACCGCCCGCAGCGTCAGCGCGACCTGCGAGGCGGGGGAGAGGGCGGGATGGCAGCACAGGAACAGGAGCGCGAGCGTGTCGTCGTCGTCCGCCACCGGCCCGGGCGGCGGCTCGGCTGCCACCGCGTCCTCGCGCCGGCGCCGGGACTGCTCGGCGCGCACCTCGTCGGTCAGGCGCCGGGTGGCGACGGTGAGCAGCCACGCGCGCGGATGGTCCGGCACGCCGGCGTCGGGCCACTGGACGGCAGCTGCGAGCAGCGCCTCCTGGACCGCGTCCTCGCAGGCGTCGAACTGCCCGTAGCGGTGCACCAGCGCACCGAGGACCTGCGGCGTCAGCCGGCGCAGCAGGTCCTCGTGCGCCGGGTCGATGGTCACATCTCCGTCCCGGAGGCGCCCATCAGCGGGCGCAGCTCGACGGCCCAGTGGCGGGCCTCCGGCCAGCGCTTGGCGATCTCGACCGCGCGCTCCTCGCTGTCGGTCTGGAACAGCGTGTACCCGACCAGGTGCTCCTTGGCCTCGACGAACGGGCCGTCGGTCACCGCCGGTACGCCGTCGCGCACGCGCACGGTCTTGGTCTGGGAGTGGTCGGCGAGGCCATCCCCGCCGATGAACTCGCCCCGCTCGGTCATCTCCGCTACGAGGGCGTCGACCTCCTGAAAGACGGCGTTGCGCTCGTCCTCGGGCAGGGCCTCCCAATTGGCGGGGTTCTGGTAGATGAGCAGCATGTATTTCATGTGGGGAAGTCGGAGCCGTGGGGCGGTTCTCGACACTTCCTACTACGATCCCGCGCCGCATGGCCGAACGTGCCGCCATCGTCACCGGCGCCTCGCGCGGGATCGGACTCGCCATCGCCGAGGCGCTCGCGCAGGACGGGTACGGGCTGACGGTCTCGGCCCGCAAGCCCGATACGCTCGAGCAGGCGGCGGAGCGCCTGCGCGCCGACGGTCACGAGGTCGAGGACGTCGCCGGCAACATGGGCGACGAAGAGGCCGTGCGCGCGGTGGTGGAGCGCCATCGCCAGCGCTTCGGCCGCCTTGACGTGCTCGTCAACAACGCCGGCGTAGGCATCGGGGCGGCGGTCCACGAACACCAGACGAAGCACGTCGACTTGCAGATCGCCGTCAACCTGCGCGCGATCATCCTCTTCTACCGCGAGTGCGCCGACCTGCTGCGCGCGGCGGGCGCCGAGCACAAGAACGCGCTCGTGGTAAACACCGCCTCGATCGCCGGCAAGTCCGGCCAGCCGTGGCTGTCGGTCTACAGCGCGACGAAGTTCGCCGTCGTGGGCTGGACGCAGTCGATGAACAAGGAGCTCAACGGCGAGGGGATCAAGTCGCTCGCGCTGTGCCCGGGCTTCGTCGAGACCGCGATGACCGAGTTCATCCGCGATCAGGTGCCGGCGGAGGAGATGATCCGCACCTCCGACGTCGCCGAGGCCGTGCGCTTCGCGCTGCACGTGAGCCCGGCGTGCGTGATCCCGGAGATCATCTTCCAGCGGCCTGGAGAGACCGCCTAGGCGGGTCCTTCAGGCGGCGGGCAATGATCTCGGGGAAGGCGCGCCGGCGGCGGTAGTCCGCGATCGCGGCGCCGAGGTCGGTCTCCTCCTCGTCGGCCAGTGACGCGACGAGCAGGTTCTCGAGCGTGCGGACCTCGCGCTCGGTGGCGCGGCGGATCGTCTTCGTGCGGGCGAACTCGTCCCACGCGCGGGCGAAGCTGACGAAGCTCGTGCGGCCGCCGTGGCGGTGGGCGGCGAGCATCGGGCAGATGCCGCCGCGGCCGTCGGTGTAGGCGCCGACGACGATCGGGTTGGCGCGGATCCCCTCGAGCATCGCCTCGCGGGTCCGGGCCGGCAGGCAGTCGATTGCGGTTCGCAACCGGCTGATAGGGTCGCGCGCCTTCCGCACGGGGGCATCATCGGTCACGCCCCGCCGCGGCGGCAAGCTGCGAAAGGAACCTTGCGACTCGGCCTGCACATCGGTTACTGGGGCCTCGGGATGAGCGCGCAGGAGCAGCTCGACCTGGTGCTCGAGGCGGAGCGGCTCGGCTATGACTCGGTGTGGAGCGCCGAGGCCTACGGCTCCGACGCCGCCACCATCCTCGGCTGGCTCGCGCAGGCGACGGAGACCATCAGGCTCGGCTCGGCGATCTTCCAGATGCCCGGCCGGAGCGCCGCCATGACCGCGATGACGGCGGCGACGATCGACCAGCTCTCGGACGGCCGGATGCTGCTGGGGATCGGCTCCAGCGGGCCGCAGGTGGCGGAGGGCTGGCACGGCCAGC
>JBJMKX010000089.1:0-3623 GCA_045805605.1 Solirubrobacteraceae bacterium | reverse complement strand
GCCGAGCAGCGCCGGGCCGAGGCCGACCGGGAGCTCGACGCGTACGCCGAGCGGCGCCGGCGCGAGGCCGATCGCCTCGTCGCGGCCGCTCGCCGCGAGCGCTGGCACCCGGAGGGCGAGGACGCGGACTCCTGACGGCCCGCGCCGTTCAGGGCTTGAAGTAGTCGTGAACGGCGAATTCGGTGATCGTCGGCCGGGGTCCCGTGGCCGGATCCATCCCAGCGACCTTCTGGATTGCCGGGAAGAGCCGTCCGTCCCGGAAGCGGTCATAGGCGTCGCGCGTCTCCCACACGGCCGTGACCGTCCATTTGCCGTCGACATCACCGGCCCAGTGGAAGAGCAACCCTTCCGGCGGGTTGTTCCCGAGGTCCATTTCGGCTTGGACGCTGTCGTACATCCTCGTGCCGACCCCTTCTGGAAAGTCGGTCGTTCTTATCGCCACCGCCATCTTTGAGCCTCCTCCAGAGCTGACGCTCGGCCCATTCCGAGCACCTCGCCAGCCGACCCTAACGGCTGCGACTCAGCGGCGGGGCTCGAGGATGACGAGGGGGATCTGGCGCTGCGTGCGTTCTTGATAGCCCCGGTAGCCAGCGTAGGCGGCGACCGCCTTGGGCCATAGACGCGCCCGCTCGTCGGGGCCGGCGACGCGCGCGTGGACCGCACGGCGCTCGCTGCCGATCTGCACAGTCGTGTCTGGGTTGGCGCGGAGGTTGTGGAACCAGGCCGGGTTCCTGGGGTGGCCGCCCTTGGACGCCACGAGGACGACGTTGTCCCCGTCCTCGACGTACGCCAGCGGCGTGGTTCGCCGGATGCCGCTCTTCGCCCCGACATGGTCGAGCAGCAGGACGGGCGGAAAGCCGGGGAAGCGGTGGCCGATGAGCCCGCCGGTCGCGAGGTAGACGAGCTCGTGCGCGTCCATCATCCGACGCAGCACCGGCCAGCTCCGGTCGACGAGTCCCATCACGTCCACCGGCACAGCCTATGAAGAGAGCTCCTCCGGGCAACCTTGCGCGCGCCCCAGGTCAAGCCAAACCCCGTGCGATTGCTGGCGTGTCCTTGAGGCCCCTCGGCGATCCACAGCAGCTGGGGGAGGCGACCGCCGCGCCGGCCGACTACAGCAGGCTGGCGAAGCAGTAGCTCCGGTATGAGGGGCTAGCGAAACCCGCCGTGCTCTAGGCGCCTCCGCCGAGCTGCCCCATCCCCTTCTGCAAGTCCTCACGGTCCATCACCGGGAACATCTGGATGTTGGCCTTCAGCGCGCTGAACAGCGGCTCAGAAAGGGAGGGAAGCTCGGAGGGGTCCTGCAGGTCGAACACGATGAAAGCGGTCCGGATGCCGTTCTCGGGCCCGAAATATGCGGCCTCCGGCTGAAGTCGTCCAAGGGTCTCCTGCAGGAGCTGGGGCATCGAGCCATCCGCGATCGCGCGACTGCCCGCCTCGGTGTCCATCTGCACCTTCATCATCATGCGCATCCCTACTCCTCTCGTAGTGACGCCCCGAACCTAATCCCCGTGCGACACCTCCGGGGAGTTTTTCCTCGATGACCCCGCTCGCAGCGCCCGCCAGTAGGCGCAGCGGACGCGCTCGCGCTCTCGCTCGGGCAGCTTCGCGACCAGGTTGCGCGCGCGGTGAACGGCGCAGTGCTGGCGATCTGAGGCAGCCAGCACTGCTCGACCGCCTTGATTAGCCCCGGGCGCCGTCGGCGACGATCATCAGTGGCGCCCCGAGCCCGCGGGCATCAGATCGTGCGATGCGCCTCGCAGGCGATGCGACCGTCGGCTAACGGGCGGTCCCTACGTGCATCCACCCACGCCGCCCGATGTCGATTTGGGTGGTGGCGCCGATGCCGGCCGAGCCGCGCTGAAGGACAGTGGATGCCGACACCACGACGACCCAGGAGGTCTCGAAGTGACCACTGTGACCGACACGATCCGCAACGGGGTGGACACCGCAACGATGTTCGCCACGCTCGATCTGATCAAGAAGCAGCCCGAGCTGGCGCAGTTCCAATTCCGCGCCAGCAACCGCTGGATCGACGGCGCCCACAACCGCTCGACGATCCAGGGCTTCTACGCCGCTGGCGGCGAGGACGAAAGCCGCGCGGAGGCGTTCGAGATCGATGCCGGCGAGCCCGCCATCCTGCTCGGCACCGACACCGGCGCCAACCCGGCCGAGTACCTGCTGCACGCGCTCGCGGCCTGCCTGACGACCTCGATCGTCTACGTGGCGGCAGCGCGCAAGGTGAAGCTCACGTCCGTCGAGTCGACGCTGACCGGCGACATGGACGTGCGCGGCGCGCTCGGGGTGGACGACGAGCCCCGCAACGGGTTCTCCCGCATCGGTGTGTCGTTCCGGGTGACCGGCGACGCGCCCGACGAGAAGCTCCGCGAGGTCGTCGAGCGCGCCAGCAAGCGCTCGGCCGTCTACGACATGGTGACCAACGGCGTGCCGGTCACGCTCGACGTCGCGACCGACTGAGGCACCCGCCATGCCGATCGAGCTGACAGCCCATACCGATGCCGGCACCCGGCTGGTGGCGACCGCCGAGGACCTCTCGGACGAGCTCGGCGCGCGAGCGGCCGAACATGACCGCGATGGCAGCTACCCGCACGAGGCGATCGACGCGCTCAAGGCCGCCGGGTACTTCACGGCGCCGATCCCCGCCGAGCTCGGCGGGCTGGGCGTCAGCTCGGCGCACGACCTGGTCGTGGCCTCGAGCCGTCTGGCGCGGGGCGACGCGTCGGTCACCATCGGCGTGAACATGCACCTGGTCGCGGTGCTCAACATGGAGCGTCGACGCCAGGTCGCCGTCGCCGCGGGCGCGGACCGCCGCGCCCGCGGCTACGGCCAGGGGCTCGCGCGGATCGCCCGCGACGGCGTCGTGCTCGCTGCCGCGATCAGTGAGCGCGGGCAGGACCTCACGCGGCCGGGGACGGTCGCCACCCGCACCGACGCGGGGTGGCGGATCGACGGCCGCAAGATGTTCTGCACCATGGTCCCGGCGGCCACGGACCTGTACGTGGCCGTCACCTACGCCGACGACCAAGGGACCGAGCGGTACGCGTACGCCATGGTGCCGGTCGGGGCGCCCGGCGTCGTGGTGCACGACGACTGGGATGCGCTCGGAATGCGCGCCTCCGGCAGCCACTCGGTCACGCTGGATGGCGTAAAGCTGCCGGAGTCCGGCGTGCGCGGCGGCTTCCGCGCCGGCGATGCGGTGCCCTACATGGAGCGCAACCTCGTCGCCGGCCTGTTCCACGCCTCCGCCTCGCTGGGCATCGCAGAGTCGGCGGACGCGATCGCGCGCCGCGGGATCGCCGGACGCATCAACGGCGACGCACGCCCCCGCATGCAGGTGGCCGACAACGCCGTCGACCTCGCCGCGGCGCGGGGTGTTCTCTCGCGCGCCGGTGCCCTGATCGACGACCATCGCGCCGCCAACCCGGCGTCGGACGGCAGCGACGACGTGCTCGCCGCTCTGTTCGCCGAGGCCCAGGCCGCCAAGGCCTTCGTCAACGAAGCGGCCGCCCGCATCGTCGAGCGCGCGCTCGCCCTCTCGGGCGGCGCCGGGTACGTCGGTGGCAGCCCGCTCGCGCGCGCCTACCGCGACGTCAGAGCGGGCT
>JBJMKX010000088.1:0-6558 GCA_045805605.1 Solirubrobacteraceae bacterium | reverse complement strand
TCGGCGTACGACACCAGATCGGCCATTCGCAGCTTGTCCTGGTGCTCGAGCAGCTGGTCGTGCATCTCCCAGAACGCGCCCTGATCGGCGGCGGCCTCCGAGGCCAGTGCCGCCAGCTCGGCGTGAGGATGCACGTCTGCGAGCGGCAGGTGCCGCCACACGTAGCGGACGTCCGCGAAGTCGCGGAGCAGCTCGCGCACAGCGGGCTCCGCCCGTCCGCAGTACGGGCACTCGAAGTCGCCGTACTCGACCACGGTCACCGGCGCGTCGAGCGGACCGCGGATGTGGTCCGACTCGGGATCGACCGCGAACTCGAGGTCGAGGAGCGGCTCTGCGCCGCCGAGCAGGGCGGCAATACGGCGCCGCTGCGACAGCAGTCCGATGGTGCGGAACACCAGCCACGTGACGGCAGCCGCGCCGACGGGGGCGGCGAGGATGCCGGCCTTGGCCTCCTCGAGCTGTGCGCCGTCGAAGGCCAGCGTGGCGACGAGCAGCGAGACGGTGAAGCCGACGCCGGCGCTCGCGCCTGCGCCTGCGACGGCGCCCCAGCCGGCCGTCGGTCGCAGTCGCCCGCGTGACAGCCAGGTGACGAGCAGCGCCGTGCCGACGATGCCGAGCGGCTTGCCGGCCACGTAGCCGACGAGAACGCCGAGCGTGATCGGCGAGTCCGCGGCCCGCTCGAGGAAGTCGCCGTCGATCGCGATGCCCGCATTGGCCAGCGCGAACAGCGGGACGATCACGTAGCTCGTCCACGGGTGATAGATGAGCTGCAGGCGCTCGTTGGGCGAGATCGCGGTCCTGATGCTCTCGCGGGCCATGTGCTGGAGCTCGGGCGTGGGCTGCTCGCGGAACTCGCGGAAGCGCTTTCCTGCGTGCTCGAGGTCCGAGCGGGCGGCGGGCGTGGCCCACACCAGGAGCCCAAACGCGAGGCCCACCACCAGCGGCTCGATGCCCGACTCGAGCGCGACGACCCACATCGCGCTGCCGAGCACGAAGTACGGCGGCCCGCGCCGCAGCTTGAGCCCGAGCAGCAGCACCAGCGCCACCGCGAACAGGCCGGCCGCCCAGATCAGCGGCATGACGTCGATCGAGTCGCTGTAGACGAGCGCGATCACGACAAGCGCGAGCAAGTCGTCCGCGATGACGACCGTGAGCATGAACGCCCGCAGGCGGTCCGGAGCCCGCCGGCCGAACAGCGTGAGCAATCCCAGCGCGAACGCCGTGTCGGTCGACATCGCGATGCCCCAGCCCTCGGCGGCCGAGCTCCCGAGGTTGAACGCGAGGTAGATCGCCGCCGCGGCGCCCATGCCGCCGACCGACGCCAGCAACGGGAGCACGAACCGCCGGCGCTCGCGAAAGTCGCCGAGGTCGAACTCACGCCGCGCCTCCAGGCCCAGCACGAAGAAGAAGAACGTCATCAGCCCGCTGTTCACCCACTCGCGCAACGTCAGCTCGACCCCCCCGCCGCCGAGGTCGATGGCGAGCACGGCCTTCCAGAGCCCCTCGTAGGAAGAGGCGTCGACGTTCACCCACACGAGCGCCGTCACCGTCGCCGCCAGCAGGACCGCCGCGCCGCCGCTCTCAGTCCGCAGGAACGCGCGTAGCGGGCTCTTGAACCGGCGCGCACGCGCGGTTGTTCCCGACCAGAAGTCGGCGCGGGTGGTCACGATCCGTCCGCCCCGCTCACGGCTCGGCCGCGATCGACGCGCTAGGCGACAAGCCGGTGGCGGGAGGCCGTCGAGGACTCGGGGACCTCTAGCCTGGAGCTCTCGCGCGTCAGCAGGCTTCGGCCGGTCTCGTGATCGAAGAGGTGTAGCTGAGACGTGTCGACCCAGAGCTGGGCCTCCTGTCCCTGCTTGATTGCGCTGGCCGCAGCGAGGCGAGCGACGACCTGAACGCCCTCAGCTGAAGAAGCAACGCTCGTTTCGTCTGCGAGCTCTTCCAGCTCACTTGACGAGATCCGCGGCGAGTCGACAGTGAAGTGAGCGTAGGAATCGGATCCGAGCGCCTCGAGGACCTCGATCTTGGTCTTGAAGATGTGACCCGTCGCTGGAAGTGTCACCAGCATCGCGTCCTCGAAGTGCTCGGGACGGATGCCGACGATCACACCGCGGCGGCCACCGCCGTCGCCCGCCTCGAGGCGCCGGCACATTTCCCCTGCAAGGCGCAGGTCCCCGATCGGTGTCCGCAGCTGATCTCCGTCGAGCTGGCCCGGTAGGAAGTTCATCGCGGGGGAGCCGATGAAGCCCGCGACGAACAGGTTGACCGGGTGCTCATACAGATCGATGGGTGCTCCCACCTGCTGGATCCGCCCGGCGCGCATTACGGCGATTCGATCGCCGAGCGTCACCGCCTCGACCTGGTCGTGGGTGACGTAGATCGTCGTCGTCCCGAGCCGGTCATGAAGGCGCGAGAGCGCGGCTCGCGTCTGCACCCTCAGGTTGGCATCGAGGTTGGATAGGGGCTCGTCCATCAGGAACGCCTTGGGGTCGCGGACGATCGCGCGACCCATGGCCACCCGCTGGCGCTGCCCACCGGAGAGGTTTGCGGGCTTGCGGTCGAGCTGGCGCTCGATATCCAGGACCCTCGCCGCCTCTTCCACCTTTCGGGCGATCTCCTTGCGAGGCACGCGTTCCAGCTCCAGGGCAAAGCCCATGTTCTCCCGCACAGTCAGATGCGGATAGAGCGCGTAGTTCTGGAACACCATCGCGATGTCCCGATCCCGCGGTGCGAGACCGTTCACGATGTCGTCGCCGATCCGGATGGCGCCCTCGGTGATGTCCTCGAGCCCGGCGAGCATGCGCAACGCGGTCGACTTGCCGGAGCCCGAAGGCCCGACCAGGATCATGAACTCTCCATCCGCGATCGCGAGATTCATGTCCGTGACCGCCTCTGCGCCGTCGGCGTAGCGCTTGGTCACGTGTTCGAACACTATGCTGGCCAATTTGGCTCCTTTCAGCGCGCAACGCGTCGCGCGCGTCGGCTGCGCCGGACGGCCGCAAGGCGCCGCTTGCGGCGGACCTGATTTCTCATGCGTGTGCGGCTGAGGCGCGGCATTTCGAACTGCAGTGTGCGGCTGTGGGTCCCCGGTTCAATCGCGCGCCGTGATCGAACGATCCGCGCGGACGATAGGTGTGACTGGTCGCGCCTCCCCGGGGCGAATACATCGGCGCTGTTGCGCGCGGTCGCGGTGACGCGTACGTTCGCCAGCAGGTAGTGCACGGCCAGCCAGACGGATGGCAGGTCGATGGCGTTGCGGCGGCGAGGAGGGTGCCGCAGGGTGCGGCGCCCGCGATCGCGCTCCGGGCGTGGATCTTGCTTACGCCGGCGATGTTCTCGGGGACGGTGCTCGCTGCCTACGCGCTGGCACCAACCGCGGGACGCACGCGACTCGAGGCGACGGTCATACGTCGCACCAAGCTGAGGAAGGTCCATGCCTTGCTTGAACGCCGCGGCTTCCTGGCGATGCTCGCCGCGCGGTTGATGCCCGGGGTCCCTGCCACGGGCCTTCCCTACGTCGCCGGCGTTGCTCCCGTCGGGGTGCCTGCGCTCGCCGCGATCCTGATTGCCGGAACATCGATCGCGGTCGGTGCGGTGACGGCCGCGGTCCTGGTGCGACGCCTCCGAACCCGTTGCCGCCACCTGAGCTTCGCCTGAGCCTCCCGGAACTCGAAGGCGGCGGCCGCGCTGTTGCGCGACCGCCGCCGCAGCCCGGCGAGTTGCGTTACATCGCCTGGGCTGCCGCGTGAATGATGAGGCCGAACTTGGCCGGGTCGGCGTCGGAGTCGTCGCGCGGGACGAAGAAGTACTCCGCGCCCGCTGGCTCGACGGTGACGAGGAGTCGCACTTGCTCGCTACGCACGGTGAAACCGTGCGGCACGTTCTTCGGGAGCGCCGCGTATGAGCCGGCCTCGACCTCGATCTTCTCGTCGCCCACGTAGGCGGTGATCGCGCCCTCCAGGACGTACAACGTCTCGTCCTCGCGGGTGTGGGTGTGCATCGGCGGTTCGTCGCCCGCGCGCACCCGCCATTCGACGACTGCCCAGTCGCCGCCTGACTGCTCACCGGCGAGCTTGAGCTCTGTGCTCGTGCCAGCGCCGTGAGTCACGGTACGTCCAGCCCCCGGGCCGGACAGGACAGGCTCATTTAGGGCCATGGTTTGCTCCTTTGATCGGGTAACGACTTCCATGAAACGCCCCCGTGCCCCGAGCATCAAGCGCCGCTCGCGATCGCGTCATTGCTTCCGTGAATCGGCCGGAGGAGGGCTGGGCCCCGATCACCACTCGGCCGCGACGCTACCGGATAACCCCGATTTTCAGGTACTTTCAGATCTGACCGCGACACCAACGCCATGAGGGGTGCGCTGGCCGGCGAGGATGGCGCGATTATCCAGAGACCCGCTGCGCACGGCCGCGCCTGCGCTCGCTCAAGCGGAGCAGGACGATGGTGGCCTCGTAGAGGGCGAAGAGCGGCAGCGTCTCCAGTAGCGTGCTCACCGGGTCAGTGCCGGGCAGGAAGGCCCCGAGGATCGACAGCCCGACGAGGGCGTAGCCGCGGTGGTGGCGCAAGGTGGCGGAGCTGAGGACGCCCGCACGACCGAGGGCCAGCAGCAGGGCGGGGATCTCGAACATCGCGCCGAGGGCGAGCATCGTCATGAGCTCGAAGCGGTAGTAGGCGCGCGCCTGGACCAGGACGTCGAAGGCGCCGTGGTTGAAGCCCTGCAGGAACCTGACCGCCGGCGGGAGCACGACGAAGTATCCGAAGGCCGCGCCGGCGGCGAAGAGCGCGGGCGCGAGGATCAGCAGCGGTCGCACCGCGCGTCGCTCGTCCGGCGCGATGGCCGGCGCGACGAACGCCCACGCCTGAGCAAGCAGGAACGGCAGTCCAAGCAGTAGCGCAAAGGCGAGGGCGACCGTGATCGAGGTCGAGAACGGCTCGCCGAGCCCGAGCGTGACCGGCGTGCGCGCATCCGCGCGCGCGAGCGAGCGGCTGGCGGCGCTGAGCGAGCCGGCTGCACTGAGCGCGGACCGCCGATCGGATGGGGCGAGCGAGGACGCGTGCGCTAGCCGGGTGAATGCATCGGCGCTGCGCGCCAGCGCCTGGGGCAACTCAATCCCGGAACCCTGCGCCGCCGAACTCGTCTCGAGCTGAGCCAGCGGCGCGTTGAGCACGCGCAGGAGCGGCCGGCTCTGCCACAGACATCCTGCGAACAGCACCGCAAGCACGGCCACGCTGAGCAGGAGCCGCGCTCGCAACTCGGTGAGGTGCTCGGTGACCGTGAGTCGCTCGTCGTGAGCAGCGGGTCGTAGCGGGAACGCTTCCATCCGGATCGCGCCCCTCATGAAGTCATGCGCCGGGCGCGTGATCGTGCTCGCGCGACGGCTGGATGGCCGGCTGCTCCTCGCGCCGCTCGGGCGCCGAGAGCGACTCCTTGAAGCCGCGGATCGCCGAGCCGAGTCCGCGTCCTGCCTCTGGCAGTCGCTTGGGGCCGAGCACGATCAGCGCGACGGCGAGAATCAGGAGCAGGTGTGTGGGGCTGAGGATGTTTTCGATCATCTGTGGTCCTTGTGGTTGGGGCCAATCGGCCCGCTGTGGATGCGCCGATGGCCCGCTGGAGCAGGGCGTGCGATTACCCCGCTAAGTGCGTTGCGATTGGCCTCGATGCGGGGATGGCGCCAACGAGGGACCCGCGTCGGCGGCCCTCGTTGACGCTCTCATCTCACGGCCGGCGAATGCCCTCCGAAGAACGACACCGCACAGCCGTCGCTCCTCACTGCCGCTGAGCGGCGTCCGCAGCCTCGGCGAGCGCCGTGACGCCGGCGAAGAACTCTGGCGACTGCCCGTTGAACAACCCCATGGCGGCCAGGCCCTTCGCGGCGCCCACGGCAGCGCCTTCCGTCTGGCTGGGCCGGATGATGGAGCAGATCGGGAACTTCCTGTCGAGGAACTTCGTCGGCTCGGGCATGATCAGGTTGGCCTTGTACAGCTCACCGCCCGCGTTCAGGTCGGGGAACGTCAGCCCAGTGGTGGGGTCGGTCAGGGGCGGAGCGTTGCCAGCCTTGTCCTGCCAGGTCTGGAAGTGCATCGCTTCGGTGGGGCCGATGCTGAGCAAGATGCGCAGGGCTTCCGGGCTCGTCACTCGCTGGGCGAGCGAGGCGTAGAGGCTCGTGCCGCCCTGCTCGATCGCGCCAAAATGGAAGGCGGCTGTATTGGCGATCGCCTGCAGATGCTTGCGTGGCGTCAGATCGTCGTCGCTGCGCGGAATCGCCGGGTGCTTACCGATGGCAAGGTCCGGGACGGCCTGGGGCAGGGTGTCGCCCAGGTCGGGGTTCTGCGAGTCGCTGCGGTAGCGGGTCCACCAGCTGGTGTCGATGGTGAGCTCCATCAGGTTGGTCAGCCGGCCGATTTGACGCGCGCCGGTGGCCTTGCTGCTGGGCAGGGTGCGGAACTTGTCCAGGTTGATCGATTGCGCGCCGTTCGCTGCGAGATATGCGTTGATGAAGTTCGCGTGGCTCTGCTCGTCATCGGCGTTGTCGTGGACGTACTGGGGGAGATCTC
>JBJMKX010000087.1:0-13391 GCA_045805605.1 Solirubrobacteraceae bacterium | reverse complement strand
GGCCATCGCTCGGCGTTCCTGGCAAGGACGCAGGGGTGAAGCCGTGCTGGGCACGGCAAACCCCGAGGACGCCGCCAGGGGCGTCGAGAATGGCCTAGGCCATCGCTCGGCGTTCCTGGCAAGGACGCAGGGGTGAAGCCGTGCTGGGCACGGCAAACCCCGAGGACGCCGCCAGGGGCGTCGAGAATGGCCTAGGCCCGCGTGAAGCGGCGGCCGGCGGTTGGGGAGGCGTCCTCATCGAGCTGCGAGGCGGCCTTCTCCATTGCGGCCAGCCGCTCCGGCGTCAGCTCGCCCGCGTTCTCGGCCTCGATCTTCGCCAGCCACTCGGCGCCTTCCGCCGCCTCGGTGGCGTCGACCTCGACTCGCTTGGAGGTCGCGTACTTGTCGATCTCCTCGAACAGGACGTCTACGAGCTGCTCCTGCGGCACCTTGCGCAGCGGCTTGCCGCGGGAGAACACGAGGCCCTCGTTCTTGGCCCCGGTGATGCCGAAGTCGGCGTGCGACGCCTCGCCGATCCCGTTGACGGCGCAGCCCAGGACGGCCACCTCGACCGGGTCCTCGTAGTCCTCGAGCCGGCGCTCGATCTCCGCGACCACGGTGTCCATGTCGAACTGCAGCCGCCCGCAGGTCGGGCAGGCGATGAGGACCGGGCCGCGCTCGCGCAGGTGCAGCGCCTTGAGGATCTCCCACCCGACCTTGACCTCCTCCTCGGCGTGGAAGGTCGACAGCGAGATGCGGATGGTGTCGCCGATCCCGTCGGCCAGCAGCGTCCCCAGGCCGACGGCCGACTTCAGCGAGCCCGTCCACTTCGTGCCGGCCTCGGTGATGCCGAGGTGCAGCGGGTAGTCGATCTTCTCGCTCAGCAGCCGGTTGGCGGCGATCGTGTACGGCACGTTCGTCGACTTGATCGACACCTTGAAGTCGCGGAAGTCGAGGCGCTCCATCAGCGCGACGAACTCCACGGCGGCGGCCACGAGCGCCTCGACCGGGTTTTCGCGCTCGAGCGCGTGCAGGTGCTTGGGCAGCGAGCCCGCGTTGACCCCGATGCGCATCGGCGTGCCGTGGCGATTGGCCAGCTCGGCCACCTCGGCGACCTTCTCGGGCCCGCCGATGTTGCCCGGGTTCAGGCGCACGCAGTGGGCGCCGGCCTCGATCGCCTTGAGCGCCAGCGTGTGGTTGAAGTGGATGTCCGCGATCACGGGGATCGGGGACTCGTTGACGATCGTGCGCAGCGCCTCGACGTCCTTGTCGCGCGGCACGGCGACACGGACGATGTCCGCCCCCGCCTCGGCGACCGTGCGGATCTGATCCATCGTCGCCTGAAGGTTGGCGGTCTCCGTCTTGGTCATCGTCTGGACGGCGACCGGCGCGCCCCCGCCGATCGGCACGCCGCCGACATCGATCTGCCGCTGCGAGGCCATTCAGGTCAGTGTAGGCGCGGTCACGGGATCCCGATCACCTTTCCGACGGCGCGATTTGCCTCCATGTAGGCGTGGGCGGCAGCGATGTCGTCGAGCGGGAAGGTGCGGTCGACGTTGGCGTGGACCCGGCCCTCCTGCACCAGGTCGACGATCTCCTGCAGCTCGCCGACCCACTCCGGCCCGCCGATGGTGCTGCTCCCGAACGTCGTGAGCTTCACGCCCGACGGCACCTGCTCGAGCGGCTCGAAGTCGGGGATCGTCCATCGGCCGCCGAGGAGGCCGGTGTTGCAGACGGTCCCGCCGGCGCGCACGGCCAGGAGCGAGTCGAGCACCGTCGGGCCGCCGACGAGGTCGAGGACGGCGTCGGCGTCCGCGCCGGCGAGCGTGCCGTCGTCGATCACGACCTCGGCGGCGCCGCGTTCCCGCAGGACCGGCGCCTTGTCCGGGTTGCGGGTGGTGCCGAGCACGCGCAGCCCGGCGGCCGCCCCGAGCCCCAGCGCGGCCATGCCCACCGACGAGGTCGCACCGCGCACCAGCAGCGTCTGGCCTGGGGCGAGCTCCATCGCGTCCAGCGACCCGCGCGCGGTGAGGAACGTCTCGGGCAGGGCGGCGAGCGTCGGCCAGTCGAGGTGCGTCTCGAGCGGCATCAGGCGCTCGGTCGGCAGCAGCGCGTACTCCGCGTAGCCGCCGTCGTAGGCGCGTCCCATCCCCCCCATAACCGCGGCGACGGTGGTGCCGGGCGGGAGCGCGCCCTCGTCGACGGTCTCCTCCACCTCCCCCACGCACTCGATCCCGAGCACGCGCGGGAAGCGCACGGCGTCGCCCGAGTGGCCCTGGCGGGTGAAGACCTCCGAGCGGTTCAGGCCGAAGGCAAGTACCCGCACGAGCGTCCAGCCGGGGCGCGCCTCCGGCTTGGCCAGGTCGCGGACCCGCAGCACGTCGGGGGGCCCGGGAGCATCGACGACGACGGCACGCACCCGCCATATCCTCGCAACGTGGACGTCTACGCCACCGCCAGCCGAAGGAACCGGGCGGTGCGCTGGCTCTCGCGCCGCGCCGGGGAGGCCCGCGCCCGCCGCCACGCCCGGTTCTTCCCCCTGACCGGCGTCACCGCGACCTCCCGCGTCGTCGACGTCGGCTGCGGCGGCGTGGGGCTGCGGGCGCTCGAGCCCGACCTCGACATCACCGGTGTCGACGTCGACCCCCGCCCCGGCTACCCGGGCCCGTTCGTCCAGGCCGACGCGGCGGCGAAGCTGCCGTTCGAGGACGACGCCTTCGACCTCGCCTATTCCAACTCGGTGGTCGAGCACATCGACCCCGGGCGGCGCGCCCGCTTTGCCGCCGAGTTGCGCCGGGTGGCGCGCGGCTGGTACGTGCAGACGCCGGCCATCGGATTCCCGCTCGACCCCCACTCCCTCCTGCCCTTCGCCCACTGGCTGCCCGTGCCCCTGCGCCGCCCCTACTGGCGCCTGGGCGCCGGCGGCGAGTGGGAGGACATCCACCTGCTGCGCCGCTCGGAGATGGCGGCGCTGTTCGGCGATCCGCGCGCCGAACGAGTCGGCCCGCTGGTCAAGAGCTGGGTCTCGATCCGTCCGATCTAGTTCCTGCCGGTCGTGCGGACCCTGCGCCGCCTCCGCCGAGTAGACGTCGACGCCCGCCTGAGGCCGCCCGGCCGCGCAGGTCGCAGCCGCCCAGGGCTCTGCCTATATTGAACGATCAAGATTTCTTTACCGAACGTCCGATTGCCGGTACGGTCGCGCGGTGGTCCGCATCGCCGTCCTGACCGCGCTGGCGCTGCTCGCGCTCGCCGAGGTCGCGCGCGGCGAGGCGCTGGTGCCCGTGCACGGCGGCTTCGCCTCCTCGCCGATGTACGTAACTTCGCCGCCGGACGACACCAGGCTGTTCGTCGTCGAGCGCGCGGGCGGCATCCGCATCGTCAAGGACGGTGTCGTGCAGGCGACGCCGTTCCTGACCGTGCCGAACGTCAAGACGAACTTCGAGCGCGGGCTGTCCACCATGGCGTTCGCCCCGGACTACGCCACCAGCGGGCGCTTCTACGTGTTCAAGACCCTCGACGACCGGGGGCAGCCCGACGATGGCCAGATCCAGACCGTCGAGTACCGCCGCTCGGCCGACCCCGACATGGCCGACCCGGCCTCAGCGCGGATCGTGCTGAACCGAGACCACCCCGCCGGCAACCACTACGGGGGCCAGCTCGCCTTCGGCCCCGACGGCTACCTCTACGTCACCATGGGCGACGGCGGCACCGGGGGCCCCAACGGCCAGGCGACGAACACGACGCTCGGCAAGGTCCTGCGGATCGACCCGCGCGCGCAGGCAAACGGCGACCCGTACGGCGTCCCGCCGGGCAATCCGTTCCCCGGCCATCCCCGCTGCGGGCCGGGCGACGCCACCGAGCCCTGCCCCGAGATCTACGCCTACGGCCTGCGCAACCCGTTCCGCGCCTCGTTCGACCGGGCGACCGGCGAGCTGATCGTCGGCGACGTCGGGCAGGACACATGGGAGGAGGTCGACATGGCGCACGCCGGCGACAACCTCGGCTGGGACGCGTGCGAGGGCGAGTTCGCCCGGGGCTCCGCCACGACCCCATGTCCGATTGCACAGAGGCCGCCGATCTTTGCCTATCCGCACGACGCGGGGACACCGGAGCAGACCGGCTGCGCCATCATCGGCGGCTACGTGGTGCACGACTCGCGGCTGACCGCCCTCGACGGCCGCTACCTGTACGGCGACCTCTGCCGGACCGACCTGCGCACGCTCGACCCGGCGAAGCCCGGAGGCGACCCGAAGCCGGCAGGCCTCGAGATCGCCGCACCCGTCACGCTGTTCGCGTTCGGCCAGGACGCGCAGGGCTGCGTCTACGTGGCCGCGGACCACACCGTCTACCGCGTCGCCGCGGCGGCCGACGCTCCGTTCACGTGCCCCGGCCCGCCGCGGCGCACGGCGCCCGCGCCCCCAAGTGGGGGAAGCGGCGAGCAGAGCGGGTCCGGCACCGGGTCGGCGTCGACTCCGCTCGCCGACAACGCCGCGTCCACGCCGGACGCCGGCAAGGCGGCGCCCACGCCCCCGGTGCTGACCGACCTCACGGCCCCCACCCTCCGCCTTCGCAGCGGCCGCTCGCAGCGCCTTGCCCGCGCGGTGCGGGTGACCGCGGCCTGCAACGAGCCCTGCGACCTGTTCGCCACCGGGGTCCTCCGCTTCAACCCGGGCGCCGCCGCGTCGACGAAGCCACGGCCGGCCCGCCGCCACGCAGACGGCGGGACGCGTGTGGCCCTGCGGTTGCGCCTTGGGCGAAGCGAGCGCGCCCGCGCCCGCCGGACCCTGGTCGCCGGCGGGCGCGTCACCGCGGCGGTGACCGTCACCGCCCGTGACGCGTCGGGCAACGGACGCCACACGTCGCGGCGGATCCGCCTGCGCTAGGCCTGGCCGAGCGCGAAGCCGACGCCGGCGACGATCGCGCCGCCGAGGGTGACCTGCACCAGCGAGGAGGCCAGGGAGACGTGCAAGAAGCGCTTGCGGATCCAGGCGATCGCGACGAGCTCGATTGCCACCACGACGTAGGCGACGACCAGCGCCTGGGCCACGTTCGGGATCAGGAACGGCAGCGCGTGGAAGGTGCCGCCCACGAACGTCGCCATCCCGGTGATGAGCCCCCGCACGCGACCGGTGCCGCGGCCGGTGATCGAGCCGTCGTCGGACAGCGCCTCGGACAGCCCCATGCTGACCCCGGCGCCCAGCGCCGTCGCCAGGCCCACGAACAGCGCCGTGTGCGAGCCCGAGAGATAGGCGCTCGCGAAGATCGGCGCCAGCGTCGAGATCGTGCCGTCGATCAGCCCGACGAGAGCGGGCTGCACGACCTGCAGCACCTTGTCGCGGTCGTCGGCGCCGGCCCAGCGGCGGTAGCGGCTCATCACGGCTTCGGTCACGGCCGGGTCATTATATTGAGTCAGTTAGAATTAGGAACACCTAAGATGAACCTCCCCGACGCCCTCCACGCCCGCGGCCTGCGCGCCACCTCCCAGCGCCTCGTGATCCACGACGCGCTCGTGGCCCTGAATCGCCACGTCACCGCCGAGCAGGTGCGCGACGCCGTCGCCGGCCGCCTTCCGGGCGTCTCCCTCCCCACCGTCTACGCGACGCTCGACCTGTTCGAAGAGCTGGGCCTGGTCCGCCCCCTGCGCGCAGGCTCGGGCGCGCTGCTCTACGATCCGCGGCCCCAGCCCCACGAGCACGCGGTCTGCCGCGTGTGCGGGGCGGTCGAGGACCTCGACGCCGCCGTCGACGCGTCGGGCGTGCTTCGGGCGGCCGAGCGGGCGGGGTTCCGTCCCGACGGCGCCGACACCGTCGTCAGCGGCGTCTGCGCGCGCTGCGCCCGGTAGCCGGCCGGCGATCGCGCGGCGGGAGGCGTCGGGACCGCCGCGCCGCGACGGCCCCGACGTTCGGCGCTAAGCCGGCGTCGCGGCCGGCTGCGGCGAGCTTCCGGCGCCGTCCGCTGAGCTCGTCGAGCCGCCGACGGCATTCTTGACCTTCGCCCTGGCGTCCTGGTTCCCGTACACCACCGCCGCGCCGCCGGCGACGACCGCCAGCGCGAGCAACTTGCCCCACGGCCGGCGCCGCGACTCGGTCGCCGTCGTACCCGCCTTGCGCAGGGCAACCGCGCCCTTGCGGACGTGGGCGTAGACCATCTTGTCCTCCGCCGCCTTGGCCTTGCGCCGGCTGACCCGGCGGTAGACCTGCTGGAGGTGGCCGCCGGCGTCGAGGAGTTGGTCCTGGACCCGGCGGTCGCTCAGCAGCCGGTCCACGACGCGACCGGCGGCCTTGACCCGCTTGGAGGCCATGACTAGGACCTCCTGGTCGCGCGGCCGAAGAGAAAGCCGGCCACCAGCGCACCGCCCACCGCGAACGGCAGGGGGTTCTCGCGCGCCTTCTCCTGGACGCTCGACACGGCCTGGTTGAGCTGCTCGGGCGCGGCCTCCTTGACCTCGTTGAGCTTCTGCTGGGCCTGGGCCTTGATCTGTTCGGCCTTCTGCTGGGGCTGCTGCTCGCCGCCGTCGGTGGTTTCGCCGGCCTCGCGGACCGTCTCGGTCTCCGCTGCGACGCCCGGCGGCACGCCCGGCGTGACGCGGGTGGGCTGTCCTTCCTCCATAGCTTCGTCCTCCTTGAGAGTGAACGCCCCGCGGTACCCGATGGGGTAGGCCCGAATCTTCCTACTTCGGCGCCACGAGCACCACGTCGAGCGTCCGCGGGCCGTGGACGCCCTCGACGCGCCTGAGCTCGATGTCCGAGGTTGCGCTCGGCCCGGACACGAACGTCAGCGGCCGGCCGGCGGCCGCCGCCTCGTGCAGCGCGGCGATCGCCTCGGGCACCGAGCCCACGACCTGGGCGGCCTCGACGACGCAGATGTGCCAGTCGGGCACGAGCGTCAGCGCCCGGCGGCCGCAGCGCGGCCCGCCGTCGAGCACGAGCGTGCCGGTCTCGGCGATGCCCAGCGCGCAGCCCGTCACCGCCGCGTCGATGCGGTCGAGGGCGGACGCGGCCAGGCCCTGGTCGACCACGACCTCCACCCCGTCCGGCCTCCACCTTTCCGGGACGCCCGGCGCGACGGCGACGCGGCGCGCCCCGCGCTCGCGCGCGAGCACGACCACGCGCCTGGCCACCTCGTCCGGCCCGCTGCGGTGCACCGACGCGCGGTAGGACGAAACCCGCTCCGAGAACCGGTCGGTCAACGCGTCGCCGGCGAGCGGCGACCCGCTGGCGTAGTCCCGCGGCACCGCGGCCTCGAGCGGCTCACCGCGCGTCGCCGACCGAATGCGCTCGAGCACGGCGGCGCGCGCCGCGGCCGAGCCCGCGCCGCGCCCGTTGCCGCTAGCCACGCGTTCTCCTCCACCACTGGCGGAACGTCTCCTTTGGCGCCGGCGGGAGGTCGCGGCCCTTCGTCCACGGCGGCAGGGGAACGCCGGCGCGCAGCGCCGCGCGACCCGCCTTCTGGGCGGCGGCGAAGCGGCGCGGACCTTCCATCGCCCACCCCATCACCCGCAGCGCCGGCTCGGACGGCTCGGCGCGGCCGCGCAGGTGCACGAGCAGCGAGGGGATGTCGATCTTGACCGGGCACACCTCGTAGCACGCGCCGCACAGCGACGACGCCCACGGCAGGTCGTCGTAATCGCCCGGCACGCCGTGCAGCTGCGGCGTCAGCACCGCCCCGATCGGCCCCGGGTAGACCGACCGGTACGCGTGCCCGCCGACGCGCGCGTAGACCGGGCAGGCGTTCAGGCACGCCGAGCAGCGGATGCAGTGCAGCGCGTCGCGCCCGACCTCGTCTGCCAGCACCCGCGTGCGCCCGTTGTCGAGCAGGACGAGGTGGAATTCCCCCGGCCCGTCGCCCTCGGTCAGCCCGGTCCACAGCGACGTGTACGGGTTCATGCGCTCGCCCGTGGACGACCGCGGCAGCAGCTGCAAGAAGACCTCGAGGTCGCGCCACGCCGGCAGCACCTTCTCGATCCCCATGACGGTGATCAGCACCGGCGGCAGCGTCGTGCACATCCGCCCGTTGCCCTCGGATTCGACCACGCCCACCGTCCCGGTCTCGGCGATCGCGAAGTTGGCGCCCGAGATGCCCACCCGGGCGCGCAGGAACGCCTGGCGCAGGTGGCGGCGGGCGGCGTCGGTGAGCTCCTCCGGGTCGTCGCCGAGCCCCTCGACGCCGAGCTCGCGGGCGAACAGGTCGCGGATCTCGCGCCGGTTGCGGTGGATCGCGGGAACGAGGATGTGCGACGGCCAGTCGTCCGAGAGCTGGAGGATGAGCTCGGCCAGGTCGGTCTCGAGCGCGTCGATCCCGCGCTCGGCCAGCGCCGCGTTGAGCCCAGTCTCGTCGGTCGTCAGCGACTTGACCTTGACCACCTCGTCGGCTCCGTGGCCGGCCACGATGTCGCCTACGACCGCGTTGGCCTCGGCCGCGTCGCGCGCCCAGTAGACCCGGCCGCCGGCGGCGGTCACCGCCTCCTCGAGCTCCACGAGCAGGGCGTCGAGCCGCCGCATCGCGTCGGCCTTGATCGCCCGGCCGGCCTCGCGCAGCGCCTCCCAGTCCTCGACCTCGGCCACCACCTGGGCGCGCTTGGCGCGAATCGTGCGCGTCGCCAGGTGGAGGTTGTCGCGCAGCTGCGGCTCGCCGATTCTCACGACTGAAGGATCTCCGCCAGGTGCATGGTTCGAACCGGCGCGCCGGTCCGCCGCAGGCCCCCGCCGATGTGCATCAGGCACGAGCAGTCGGCCGCCGTGCACACCTCCGCCCCGGTCGCGCGCACGTTGCGCAGCTTGTCGGCCAGCATGGCCAGCGAGACGTCGGCGTTCTTGACCGCGAACGTGCCCCCGAAACCACAGCACTCGCTTGCATCGGGCAGCTCGACCAGGTCGAGCCCGCGGACCGCGCGCAATAGCCGCAGCGGCGCGTCGCCGACGCGCAGCGCCCGCAGCGAGTGGCAGGTCGGGTGGTACGTGACCCGGTGCGGGAACGACGCGCCCACGTCCTCCACACCCAGCTCCCCGACGAGGAACTCCGAGAGCTCGAACACGCCCAGGTTGGTGGTCTCCCGCACGGTGGCGGCGCACGAGGCCGATGGCGCCACCACGGCGTCGTAGCCGCCGAACACCTCCGGCAGCCGCGCAGCGAGCGCGTCGCCGTCGCGCACCAGGCCGGAATTTCGGTGCATCTGGCCACAGCAGGTCTGATCGGACGGAAATTCGACCTCGCACCCGAGCCGCTCGAGGAGCCGTACGGTCGCGATGCCCGCCTGCGGGAACAGGCTGTCGACCAAGCAAGTGACGAGAAGGGCGGCCCGCACTGGAACGCATGTTTTCATGATGGGCGTTTCCGCCCCGCCTCGTTGGGAATCCGTGATTATTGAAACGAGGCTGGGAGGCTGAGAGATGTACAAGCAGGTCTTTGACCCCGTCGACAGCTCGCTCGGGTTGTCGGCGATCTTCGCGGTCATGCCGCTCGTCGTGCTCTTCGTGCTGCTGGGCGGCTTCAAGGTCAAGGCGCACTGGGCAGCCCTGGCCGCGCTCGGCACGGCGCTCGTCGTGGGGATCGCGGTCTACGGCATGCCGGCCGGACAGGCGTTCGACTCGGGCGCCGAGGGCGCAACGTTCGGGCTGTTCCCGATCAGGTGGATCGTCTTCAACGCCCTGTGGATCTACAACATGACGGTCGAGACGGGGCGGTTCGACGTCCTCCGCCGGTCGATGGGCGCGGTGTCCACCGACGCGCGCATCCAGGCCGTCCTCATCGCGTTCTGCTTCGGGACCCTGCTCGAGGGTCTCGCCGGCTTCGGCACGCCGGTGGCGATCACCGCCGTGATGCTGATCGCGCTCGGGTTCAACCCGATCAAGGCCGCAGCGGTGGCGCTGATCGCCGATACCGCGCCGGTGGCCTTCGGCGCGATCGCGATCCCGATCACCACGCTCGGGCAGACCACCGGGCTCGACCCCGGCAAGCTCGGCGCGATGGTCGGGCGGCAGACGCCGTTCCTGGCCCTCCTGGTGCCACTCGTGATCGTGTTCGTCATCGACGGGCTGCGCGGGCTGCGACAGACCTGGATGCCCGCCCTGCTGGCCGGCTTCGCCTTCGGCGTGACCCAGTTCGCGGTGTCCAACTACGTGTCGATCCAGCTGGCGGACATCATCGCCGCACTGGTCTCGATCGGGTCGGTGGTGGCGGTGACCCGCATCTGGCACCCGTCCGAGCCACTCACGGCCGACGTCGGCGGCCGCGGCGCACCCGCAATCGCGGGTGCCGCCACGCGCGACACCGAGCTGGAGGAGCGCGTGGAGGCGCGCGACGGCCACCGGCCCGACACGCTGCACGACGCGCTGGACGAGCGGCGCAAGACCGACTCCGCCGGCGCGATCCTCGAGGCGTTCGCGCCCTACCTGATCATCATCTCGGTGTTCATGATCTTCCAGATCGGGCCGATCAAGGACTGGCTGGAGACGACGGTCCAGGAGTTCGCGTGGCCCGGCCTGCACATCGTCACGCCGGATGGCACGCCGCCGAAGTCGGCGACGTTCTCGTTCAACTACCTGCCCGCCGCCGGCACCGTGCTGCTGATCTGTGGCCTGCTCACGATGGCGGTTTTGCGTGTGTCGCCGATGCGGGCGCTGCGCGTCTACGGCGCGACGCTCAACCAGATGAAGTGGGCGACGCTGACGGTGTGCAGCGTGCTGGCGCTGGCCTACGTGATGAACCAGTCCGGCCAGACGAGCACGCTGGCGCTGTGGCTGGCGGGCGCGGGCAGCATCTTCGCGTTCCTCTCGTCGATCATCGGGTGGCTCGGGGTATCGGTGACCGGCTCGGATACATCCTCCAACGCCCTCTTCGGCGCCCTGCAGGTCAAGGCGGCGCAGGGCGCGGGGCTGTCCCCGACGCTCATGGCCGCGGCCAACTCGTCCGGCGGGGTGCTGGGCAAGATGATCTCGCCGCAGAACCTCGCCATCGGGGCCGCCGCGGTCGGGATCATCGGACGTGAGGGCGACCTCTTCCGCAAGGTCGTAGGCTGGTCCCTCGTCCTGCTGCTGGCCATGTGCGTGCTGGTGACCCTGCAATCGACCGCGGTCCTGTCCTGGATGGTGCCTTGAGCCAGACGTCGGTCTCCGCCCTGATCCCGCGGCTGCGAGGAATCTGCGGCGACGAGCACGTCATCACCCACCACGACCAGCTGCGGACCTACTCGTCCGACGGGCTGCTCCACTACGCCGTCACGCCCGGCGTGGTGGTGCTGCCCGGGTCGGGCGACGAGGTGCGCGACGTGGTGGGCGCCTGCCATGAGGCCGGGGTGCCGTGGGTGGCGCGCGGCTCGGGGTCGGGGCTGTCGGGCGGGGCACTGCCGGTGGAGGACGGCGTCCTCATCGCGCTGACCCGGCTGCGGGGCGTCCTCGAGGTCGACCTCGCCAACCAGCGCGTGGTGGTCGAGCCGGGCGTAACCAACGTCGAGGTCTCGGCCGCGGTCGGCCCCGGCCACTTCTACCCGCCCGATCCGTCGAGCCAGATCGTGTGCTCGATCGGCGGCAACGTGGCCGAGAACTCCGGTGGCGCGCACTGCTTCAAGTACGGGTTCACGACCAACTACGTGACCGGCCTCGAGGTCGTGCTGCCCGACGGCAACATGGTCGAGATCGGCGGCAAGGCGCTCGACCGCCCCGGCTATGACCTCCTCGGGGCGCTCGTAGGCTCCGAGGGCACGCTGGCGGTGGTAACCAAGATCACGCTGCGGGTCGTCCCGGCACCCGAGCACGTCGAGACGCTGGTGGCCTTCTTCGAGCACACGAGCGATGCCGGCGAGGTGGTGTCGGAGATCGTCGCCGCCGGGATCACGCCGGCGGCGATCGAGATGATGGACGGCCTCGCCATCGAGGCGTCCGAGCAGATGGCGCATGCGGGCTATCCGCTCGACGCCGGCGCGTGCCTGCTGATCGAGCTCGACGGCCCCGAGGACGAGTGCCGGGCCCGCCTGGACGAGGTCGTTGAGCATTGCGAGCGCCATGGCGGGCGCGACATTCGGGTGGCGCGCGACGAGGCCGAGCGCCAGCTCCTGTGGAAGACGCGCAAGGCGGCGTTCCCTGCGGCGGCGCGGATCTCGCCGCACTACTTCGTCCAGGACGGCGTCATCCCGCGCACGCGCCTGGCCGAGGCGCTGCGCCGCATCGACGAGCTGGCCGAGGAGTACGGCATGAAGGTCGCCAACGTCTTCCATGCCGGCGACGGCAATCTGCACCCGCTCGTCTGCTACGCGGGCCCGGAGGAGGCGGCGCAGGCCGAGGAGCTGTCGGCGCGCATCCTCGAGACCTGCGTCGAGCTGGGCGGCTCGCTCACCGGCGAGCACGGCATCGGCGTGGACAAGAAGGCGCACATGCCGAAGATGTTCGTCGAGCCCGACCTCGCGGCCTTCCAGAAACTGCGCTGCGCGTTCGACCCCGCGGGCCTTGCCAATCCCGGCAAGGTCATGCCCACGCCGCGGCTGTGCGGCGAGGTCCCCGGCCCCTATCGCGAGCACCCGCTGGAGAAGGCGGGGCTCGCCGAGCGGTTCTAGTGGCCGCGACGGCCACGCACTCGGAGACCCCGGCCACCGCGCAGGAGGCGGCGGAGCTGCTCGCCGCCGGCGGTCGCGTCCGCATCCGCGGTGGCGGCACCCGCGCCGGCTGGGGCCACGTGATGCAGCCGCCCGACGTCGTGCTCAGCACCGCCGGCCTGAACCGGGTCGTCGAGCACAACGAGGGTGACCTGACCGCCGTGCTCGAGGCCGGCGTGCCCCTGCGCGAGGCCCAGCAGCGCTTCGCCGCCGCCGGGCAGATGTTCGCGCTCGACCCGCCGGGTACGCCGGAGGCGACGGTCGGCGGCGTATTCGCCACCGGCGACTCGGGGCCGCTGCGCCACCGCTACGGCGCGGCGCGCGACCTGATTGTCGGCATCACCGTGGCCCTGCCGGACGGGACGGTGGCCAAGGCCGGCGGCAAGGTGATCAAGAACGTGGCCGGCTACGACCTGGCGAAGCTGTTCGCCGGCTCCTACGGGACGCTCGGCCTGATCGCCTCGGTGTCCGTGCGGCTGCACCCGCTGCCCGTGCGCAACGCGACCGCGATCGCCTCGAGCGAGGATCCGGCCGCACTGGCGACGGCCGCCTCGGCGCTGGCCGCGCTGCCGCTCGAGGCGGACTGCCTGGACGTGACCTGGGACGGTGACCGCGGCCACCTGCTCGTGCGCTTCGGTGCGGCGGCCGCCGAGCACCAGGCCGAGTCGGTCGTGGTGCGCATGCGCTCGCTCGGCCTCGCCGACGCCCGCGCGGAGGTCGAAGACGACGAGATCTGGAACCGCCAGCGGGCCATGCAGCGCTCCGAGGACGGGATCGTCCTCAAGGTCTCCGGCCGCCCGACCGACCTGGCGGCCGTCATCACGGC
>JBJMKX010000086.1:0-25879 GCA_045805605.1 Solirubrobacteraceae bacterium | reverse complement strand
CGCCGCCGCCGCCTACGCGGCGGTGCTCCTCGGGCTCGCGTTCGTCATCAACGCCCTGCTCACGTCGGTCCAGCAGCGCAGCAGCTCGTGGGCGCGGCCCTGATCCTGCGCGACGTCCGCCACCGCAGGGGCGGACGTGAGGTGCTGCGCGTCGACGCCCTCGACATCGCGCCGGGCGAGCGCCTCGCCGTACTGGGGCCGAACGGCGCGGGCAAGACGACGCTCCTGCGGCTCTTGGCCGCCATCGACATACCCACGGCCGGGACGGTGCTGGCGGACGGCGTCCGCACAAGTCCGGGCGCCGTCGCGCTGCGCCGGCGGATTGCTTATGCCACCCAGCGCCCTGGGCTCCTGAGCACGAGCGTGCGTCGCAACGTGGAGCTGCCGCTCGGCTGGCGGGGAGTCCCGCGACCGCAGCGGCGTGCTGGCGCGGCGGCGGCGCTCGGGCGCCTGAAGGTCGCTCAGCTCGCTGAGCGCCCGGCGTCGGCGCTGTCGGCCGGCGAGGCCCAGCGCGTGAACCTCGCGCGCGCGTTGGCCCTCGACCCGGCGCTGCTCCTGCTCGACGAGCCGGCGGCTGCCCTGGACGCCGAGGTTCGCGAGGCGTTCTTGACCGACGTGGAGCGGGCGCTTGATGCGAGCTCGACGACCGTTGTCCACGTCTCGCACCGTCCCGAGGAGGCGTTCCGGCTGGCCGACCGCGTCGCCGTGCTCGCCGACGGCCTGATCAGGCAGTTGGCCACCCCGGAGGCGTTGCTGCGCGAGCCCGTCGACGCCACCGTGGCGCGCGTCGTCGGGTACGAGAACCTGCTCGAGGCCGAGATCGGCCCGGCGGGTGTGGTGGCGGTCGGCGGACGGCCCACCGGCCTTCGCGCGGTGGGCAGCGGCCCGGCGGTCGTTGCCGCATGGGCGGCAGGGGTGGAGATCCGGCCGGCCGGGCGCGCGGGAATCCCAGCCACGGTGGAGCGCGTCTACCCCGGACCGGGCCGCTGGGAGATCGCGCTCAGCGCCCCGATGCCGCTGCGCGCACACCTGCCGCTCGGCGCGTCGCCACCCCGTGCCGGTGAACGCGTGGCGGTGGTCCTCGACTCCGGGCTCGCTACCGTCGTGGCTCCGCCCCGTCAGGCGTCGTGCGTGCGCGTGGCGCCGGCCTCTTCGGCCTGGTCGCCCTCCTGACCCTTGGTCCGCATCCGTAGGACGCTCAGCACCGGCCCCAGCGCCACCTGTCCGAGGCCGCAGATGGAGGTCATCCGTGCCGTCTCCTCGAGCCGCTCGAGCTCGTCGGCGACGATCTCGGGACCGTCACCGCTGGCGAGCGCGTCGTTGAGGAGCAGGAGTGCCTTGTGCGACCCCACCCGGCAGGGGACGCACTTGCCGCACGACTCGTTGCGGAAGAAGCGCAGCACGTTGGTGGCCGCCGCGACGAGGTCGGTGCCCTCCGCGACCACCACAACGGCGCCGGCGCCCAGCATCGAGCCGGCCTCCATCAACGGCTGGAAGTCGAGCGGAAGGTCGAGTCCCTCGGGGCCCAGGAAGTTCGACGACGCTCCGCCCGGCTGGACGGCGAGCAGCTTCGCGCCGCCCCGCACCCCCCCGGCCTCCGCCACGAGCTCGCCCAACGTGGTCCCCATGGGCAGGCAGTAGACGCCGGGCCGCATGACATGGCCCGACACCGCGAAGAACTTCAGCCCTGTCGCCCCGTTGACGCCCTGTGCCTTCCACCACTCGGCCCCCCGCTCGACGATCACCGGCACGTCCGCGAACGTCTCGACGGAGTTCATGAGCGTCGGCTGCCCCCAGAGCCCGTAGACGCCGGGGAAGGGCGGCTTGTTGCGCGGCTCGCCCCGGTGGCCCTCCATGCACTCGATGAGCGCCGACTCCTCGCCCAAGATGTACCCGCCGGGGGAAGTGAAGATGTCGACCTCGAGGCGCACGCCGGAGCCGAGCGCGTCCTCGCTCAGCAGGCCCATCGCGCGCAGGGAGGCAACCTCCTCGCGCAGCACCGCCTCCTCCGGGCCGTACTCGTGGCGGATGAAGATCCAGCCCTCCTCTGCGCCGGTCACCAGCATCCCGAGCAGGAGGCCCTCGAGCACGAGGTGCGGCTGCTCGGCCATGATCTGCCGGTCCTTGAACGCCGCGGGCTCCGACTCATCCGCGTTGCAGATGGCGTACTTGGGCGTGTTGTCCTGCCGGCGGACCAGCTCCCACTTCGCCCCGGTCGGGAAACCGGCGCCGCCCAGCCCGCGCAGCTCCGAGTCCTTGAGCGCCGCGATGATGTGGTCGGGGTCGATCTCGCCCGCGAGCGCACGGCGCAGGACCCGGTAGCGCTCCTCGCCCGGCGCGTAGGGATCGTTGGCGCGCGGTGCGTCGCCCCGGTGCGCCTCCGCCGGGTCGAGCCCATCCTGCCGGGCGACCTCGACGAGCCGATCGGCTTCGGCCGCGGGCGCGGGCCGTTCGTCGATCGCGACCGCCGGGGCGAGGTCGCAGCGGCCCAGGCACGACACCTCCTGGATCTCGATCTCCACGTCATCCCCGTAGCGCGCCCGCAGCTCCGCGATCCGTTCGTCGGACCCGTGCAGCCAGCACGACAGGTCGTGGCACACGTGCAGGTCCACCTTCGAGGGCGGCTCCATGCGGAAGTGCGGATAAAAGGAGATCAGGCCCTCGATCTCGTACAGCGGACGGTCCATCTCGCGCGCCAGCTCCACGAGCTTCTCGCGCGGCAGCCAGCGGTGCTCGCGCTGGATGGCGGTGAGCGCGGGCAGCAGGCTGGGGCCGGGGAACTTCCCGGCGCGGGCCTCCGTGCCCGGGGGGCGTGCCTGGACGCGCATGCCGACCTTGCCGTTTCCGGCGGCCATCAGGCGCCCTCGCTCACCGTCGCCGGCTCTTGCTCGGGGCGAGCTCCATCCGGGCCGAGGCGCTCGATGCGCACGGCGCAGAACTTGAACTCGGGGATCTTTCCGAACGGGTCGATCTCGTCGATGGTCAGCAGGTTGGCCGCCGCCTCGCGGAAGTGGAAGGGGATGAAGCACGTGCCCGGCGTGTCGCGATGCGAGACACGCGCGCGCAGGTCGATGCTCCCGCGCCGCGAGGTCACGCGCACGAAGTCGCCCTCCTCGATCCCCCTCTCGGCCGCGTCGCCCGGGTTGAGGTAGCAGTGCGCCTCGGGCTGGATGGCATCCAGCGCATACGAGCGCCGGGTCATCGAGCCGGTGTGCCAGTGCTCGAGCAGCCGTCCGGTGTTGAGCACGAACGGGTACTCGTCGCTTGGCAGCTCCCTGGCCGGCAGCCACTCGGCCGGCACCAGGTGCGCCTTGCCGTCGTCGGTGCCGAAGTGCTCCGTGAACAGCACCACCGTTCCGTCGGAGTGCTCGGGGTCCGGGTTGGGATAGAGCTTGCCGGTCTCCCCCAGGTTGTCGTAGGTCAGGCCCGCGTAGTTTCGCGTGACCGAGACCAGCTCGTCGAAGATCTCGCGCGGCGACTCGTAGCTCATCTCGAGGCCGATGCGGTTGGCGATCTCCTGGACGATCCGCCAGTCCGGGCGCGCCTGGCCGGGGGAGTCGAGCACCTTGCGGCCCAGCTGCACGCGACGGTCGGTGTTGGTGTACGTGCCCTCCTTCTCCATGTAGGAGCTGGCGGGCAGGACCACGTCGGCGAACTCGGCCGTCTCGGTGAGGAAGATGTCCTGCACCACGAGGAATTCGAGCGCCGACAGCGCCTTGCGGACCTTGTTGATGTTGGGGTCCGACAGGAAGGGGTTCTCGCCCATCATGTACATCCCGCGCACCCCGCCGTGGAGCACCGAGCCGATGATCTCGGTGACGGTCAGGCCCCTCTCAGGGTCCAGCTCGCGGTGCCACACGGACTCGAAGCGCTCCCGCGCGCCGGGTTGATCGACCGGCTGGTAATCGGGATACATCATCGGAATCAGCCCGGCGTCGGAGGCCCCCTGCACGTTGTTCTGGCCACGCAGCGGGTGAAGGCCCGCGCCCGGGCGCCCGACCTGTCCGGTGATCGCGCACAGCGCAATCAGGCAGCGGGCGTTGTCGGTCCCAGTGGTGTGCTGCGAGATGCCCATCCCCCAGTACACGACCGCGCTCTGCGCCTCGCCCCAGACCCGCGCGACCTCTCGTATCAAGGAGGCGTCGATGCCGCAGATCTGGGCGACGCGCTCAGGCGGATAGTCCTTGACCAGCTTGGCGAGCTCGGCGTAGTTCGTCGTGCGCTGCGCGATGAACTCGCGGTCCACCAGCCCCAGCTTGATGATCTCGTGCATCACGCCGTTGTAGAACGCGACGTCGGTGCCAGGCTTGATCTGGCAGAAGATGTCGGCGTGGTTGGCGATGCGCTCGCGGCGGACGTCGACCACCACCAGCTTGGTGCCGCGGCGGCGCGCCTGCTTGAAGAACGACGACGCCACCGGATGGTTGGCGGTCGTGTTGGTGCCGGCGAGGATCGCGACGTCGGAGTTGATGATGTCGCCGTAGGTCGTCGACACCGCCCCTGACCCGACGCCCTCGAACAGCGCGGCGACGCTCGAGGCGTGGCACAGCCGCGTGCAGTGGTCGACGTTGTTGGTGCCGAAGCCGGCGCGAATCAGCTTCTGGAAGAGGTAGGCCTCCTCGTTGGAGCACTTGGCCGAGCCGAAGCCGGCGATCGACTGGGGGCCGTGCTCGGAGTGGATGCCCTTCAGGCGCTCGGCGACGAGGTCGAGCGCCTCCTCCCAGCTGGCCTCGCGGAAGTGCGGCATGACCTCGTCGTAGTCGACCAGCCCGCCCGGCTTGCGGCGGCCCTTGCCCTCGCCGCGCACATCGTCTGACAGCGGACCCTTGGGGTAGCTGCCCTCGCGCCGGATCAGGGGCGTGGTGAGCCGCTGGGGCGATGAGGCGTAGTCCCAGCCGTAGCGGCCCTTGACGCACAGGCGCTTCTGCGAGCCCGGCTGGTCGCGTCCGTCGGCGAAGGCGATCGCGTTGCGCTCCTCGTCCACGTGGTAGGTCAACGCGCAGCCCACGCCGCAGTACGGGCACACGGTGTCGACGCTCTTCAGCTCGGTGCGGGGCCGAATCGGAACGTTCCGGATCGGCTTGTTGACGATCGCCCCGGTCGGGCAGGCGGCGACGCACTCGCCGCACGTGACACAGGTCGACTCGCCCATCGGATCGTTGAGGTCGAAGGCGATGCGGCTGGTGTAGCCCTTGCCCGAGCGCCCGATCACGTCGTTGCCCTGGATGTCGTCGCAGGCGCGCACGCAGCGGTCGCAGAGGATGCAGGCGTCGTGATTGACCGCGATGACCGGGTTCGAGGCGTCCTCGCCCCGTCCCTCGCCGACCGGGAGGCCGTTCTCGCGCTGCACGCCATAGCGGCGGGCAAGCACCAGGAGCTCGTTGTCGGCCGTGGTCGTCTCCTTGGGGTCGCTCTCGGTCGGAGGCTGGTCGGCCATCAGCAGCTGGGTGAGCGTCGCCCGGTTGCGCTCGATGTCCGGGGTGGCGGTCTTTACCTCCATCCCCTCCTCCACGGGACGGACGCAGGCCGCTGCATAGACGCGCGAGCCCACGTCGACCACGCACATACGACAGACCCCGACCGGGTCGTAGCGCTCGTCATGGCAGAGCACCGGGATTTCGACTCCCGCAGCCGTCGCCGCCTCCCAGATCGTCGCCCCCTCGGGGGCGGTGACCTCTTGGCCGTCGATGGACAGCGTGACCGTGCGGGACTCGGCGGGGGCTTCGGCGGAGATCGCCACGACCGATCATCTCCTCCTCATGGATGGCGCCTACGGATGGTATCCATCTCCGAGTCCGGCCAACCGCATCACATCGTTGGGCGAGTCGCCGGTCGCAACTCGCCGCTCGCCCGGTCGAGCGGTCACGGCGAGCGGCAGGCTCAGGCCGCCAGCGCGTCCTCGAGCGTCGGATACGCGGTCCAGGTCGCGATCAGGCCGTCGCGCACGGTCACCCGCGTCGCGGCGGGGAGCTCGACCGGGACGCCGCTTCCGCGCCCGCGACCGGAGAGGCGCGCCAGCACGACGATCGCGTCGTCGTTGTCGATGAGCTGCTCGACGGCGACGCCCAGGTCGCTGATCTGCTCCTCCCACAGGGCGAAGTAGCGCCGCAGCCCTTCGCGTCCACGGTAGGTGTCGGGCTCGGCCGACAGCTCGGGCGGGACGACGCCCTCGAAGTCGGGGTGGAAGTACTGGGCCAGCGCCTCGACGCCTGCGCGCTCGTAGGCGTCAAACGCCTCCCGAACGAGGTCGATGTCGGCAGCGCTCATCGCGGACGAAGCACGCGCAGCAGGCCGCGCCGGCGCACCGGAGCGGGCGCGGGCGGGCGGTCGGCGAGCGGCACAGGCGCCCCGTAGCGCGTGGCCTCCTCGCGCAGCGCCGCGTAGGGCACGAGCGGGACGCCGTAGCGCTCGGCCACGGCGCGGACGCGCCGCAGGTCGGCCGGGTGCGGGTCGAGCGGCTCGGCGATGGCCACGATCACCGCCTCCTCGGCGCGCATGCCGTCGTGGTGGACGAGCACGCGGCCCCGCATCGCCACCCCCCCGGCGATCCACGGGGAGCGCGCCTCGATGCCCACCGGCGGGTCGTGGCGCGCGTACAGCCCGCATCCGCACAGCGCGTGCGGGGCGTCGTGCTCCCCCCCGGCGCCGCAGTAGGCGACATTGGTGCCGCGGCGCCAGCGCATCCCGCCCAGGCCGGTCGAGCGCAGGGCGCCGTCGGGGGCCACGTCCCAGCTGCGGTAGCCGATCGCCGCCTGGCTGTAGACCGGCTCAGCGGTCATGGGCCGGCACGGGATCGGGCTTCGGCTTCGGCACCGGAGCGGGGGCCGGCGCCGGCCGCGGCGGCCAGATCGCGGGTTCGAAGCGAACGGGCTTGGCGGTCCCCGGAAAGCTCATTTCGCCGAGGGTAGCTCTCCTTTCGCCCCTTGGGAACCGTCGGGCTGCGGCACCGGCGGAGGCTGCTGCTGAGCGGCCGGCTGCGAGGACTGCGCGCCCTGTGGCCAGGGATGGTGGCTCGCCGCTGCGGCGACCGGCGGATCGGCGCTGGGTGCGGTTGCGCCGTCGCGACCGGCTCGATCGGCGGCGTGCGGTCGGCCGAGCGTTGGGAGGTGCTCGGCTCGTGTACGGGCTCGGTTTGCGCCGCCTCTTGCGGCGCCGCCGGCGACCTGGTGCGCTTGGCCGCCGTCGCCGGCCGCCGCTCGTCCGAAACCGCGGGCGCCTCCCGCGGCTGACCCAACGCCGCGGTAGTGCCGTCCGCGCTTGCGCGGCGGGCGCGGTGGCACGCGCGCTCGGCGTCGCGGCGGCACTCGGTGACTCCTTTCGTCGTGATTTGTTCACGACACAGACGCACCCACTTCGTCAGGCGTCAGCTCTGACGATTCGCCGAAGGACACTTCAAGCAGCGCGCCGCCGCCCGGCGCGTTGGCGGCGCGCACCCAGCCGCCGTGCGCCTCGGCCGCCTGGCGCACGATCGCGAGCCCGAGGCCCGAGCCGGGCTGGCCGCGCGCCCGCTTCGCACGGTAGAAGCGGTCGAAGACGTGCGGAAGGTCCTCCTCATCGAACCCGGGGCCGTGGTCGCGCACGCTGAGCACGGCCTCGGAGAGCTCCACCTCCACGGTCCCCCCGGGCGGGCTCCACTGGCGCGCGTTGTCGAGCAGGTTGGTGACCGCGCGGCCGACGCGCTCGGGCTCACCCTCGATGAGCGTGGGCTTGAGGCGCACTTCGAAGTCAAGGTCGCTCGCCCTCCGCCGTGTGCGATCGACGACGTCGCCGACGATGGCGTCCAGACGCACGTCGTCGGGCTCGCCGGTCGGCTTGGGACCGCGCGCGAGCTCGACGACGTCGGAGACGAGCGCGGTGAGCTCGTCGAGCTCGCTGATGATGTCGTCGCGCAGCTGCCGCTGCTCGGAGGGCGACAGCCGATCGGCCTCGCGCAGCAGCTGGATGTTTGCGCGCAGGGTAGAGATCGGGGTTCGCAGCTCGTGGCTTGCGTCGGCGACGAGGTTGCGCTGCGCCTCGACCGACCGCTCGAGCGCGTCGAGCGTGGTGTTGAAGCTCTGGGCGAGGCGGGCGATCTCGTCGCGACCCGTCACCTCGAGCCGCTGCGACGGGTCGGGGTCGACGGTGAGCGACTCCGTGCGCCCGGTGAACCGGGTGATCGGGGCAAGCGCGGTCCGCGCGACGACGATGCTCATGACCGCCGCGAGCACGATGCCCCCGGCGCCGACGAGGACCAGCAGCAGGAGCTGGTTGTCGAGCACGCTGTCGACCTCCTCGAGCGACCGCGCGACCTGCACGGCGCCGCGTGGCCCGAGGCCGGCGGTCAGCACGCGCACGTGCGTCCCGTTGACGTTGGCGTCCGAGTACGCGCGGCCGTCGCCGGCTGCGGCGATCCGCCTCGCCTGCGCGTCGACGGGCACGGCCGCCGTGGTCTGGCCGGGCAGCCGGCGGACCAGGCCGCTTGGCGTGACGAACTGCGCGTTCCCGGCCGGCTCGCCGAAGCGCGGCGGCGGGCGCCTGCCGACGCCGAAGCCCCCCTCGTCGTGGGGCCGCGGCACGCCGCCAGGGGGCGGCTCGTGCGCCTCGCGGACAAAGCCCTGCGCCTGCTCGGCCAGGGCGCTGTCCACCTGGTCCATGAGCGACGACCGCGTGCCCTCGTAGCTGGCCACCGCCACCACGACCACGGCCAGCGCGACCGCCAGGCCGGCCACCGCGGCCATGCGGGTCTTGAGGCTCACGGCTCGCGGAGGATGTACCCGATGCCCCGCACGGTGTGGATGAGCGGACGGGCGCCGGCATCCTCGAGCTTGCGCCGCAGGTAGCCGATGTACACGCGCAGCGCGTTGGACGCCGGGCCGAAGTCGTATCCCCACACGCGGTCGTAGATGAGGCTGTGCGGCAGGACCCGGTTGGGGTTGAGCATCAGCAGCTCGAGCAGCTGGAATTCCGTGCGCGTCAGCTCGGCCAGGCTGCCGTCGACCTGCACGCCGTGGCGGGCGCGGTCGAGCCTGAGCTCGCCGAAGCCGAGCGCGTCCGGGTCGCCCTCCCCCGTGGCGCGCCGCACGAGCGCCCGCAGCCGCGCCTTGAGCTCGTCGACGTCGAACGGCTTGACGAGGTAGTCGTCGGCGCCCGCGTCGAGGCCGTCGATGCGGTCGACCACCGCGTCGCGCGCCGTGAGCATGAGGATCGGTACGCGGTTGCCCCCGACGCGCAGGCGCCGACAGACCTCGAGCCCGTCGATGCCGGGCATGCCGATGTCCAGGACGACGGCGTCCGGCGCGCCGTTGTCGGCCTCGGCCAGGCCCTCCAGGCCGTCCTCGGCCAACCGCACCTCGTAGCCCGCCAGCGTCAACGCGCGGCGCAGCACGTCGCGGAGCGGCCGCTCGTCGTCGACGACCAGGATCCTCATGGCCTCATTCTCGCGCCGCCGCGGGGCGGCGTGGGACTACGGCCCGCCGGGCGGCGGCCCGCCGTAGGGTCCCCGCCTGCCGGCGCCGTGGCCCCAGCCCGGGCCGGGGCGCTGGCCCTGGTGTGCGTCGTCGACCGCGAACACGAAGCTGCCCTCCGAGGACTGGCTGACATGCACGTGGTCGCCCTCCTTGAGGTCGGAGAGCTTCGCGTCGGCGAAGTTGCGGCGCACGGTGGCGTTGGAGGGAATGGTCAGGGTGGCGTCCTTGTAGGTCGCCTTGTCGGTGCCCTCGGTGATCGTCAGCTGGTCGCCGCTGACCGACTTGACCTTGCCGCTATCGAGCGTGACCGTGATGAAGCCGTTGCCGTCCTTGTTTGGGACGACGAGCTCGGCGTGGAGGGCCGGGCCGCCGCCGGCAAGCCCGCGGCGCCCGCCGCGGCCCGGGCCCCAGCCCTTGTGGCCGTTGGTGGTGGTCTGCGTCTGCGACGTGCTGCTGGGGGCGGCCGCGCTGCCGGCGATGCCGCCGATCGCGCCGACGAGCGCGCAGGCGCCGACGACGAGGCCGCCACGGACGAGGGTGGACCGTTGCATGGCATGGGATGGTCGCGAAGGGACGTAGGACGAACCTAAGAATGGGGGCTGAACTCGTAGTGCAGGGTCCGGTAGCCGCGCAGCCGGTGGTACGCAGGCACGAGGATGCGCTGCAGCACCTTGTTCTTGCCCGCGAGGAGGCCGGCGGCGTGGCGGGCCTCGTCGCCCTCGAGGACGCGGGCGCGACCGCGGATCGCGGCACCGGTGGCCTTGCCGGTCACCGTGGAGGGTGCGACCTCGACCTCGGGGTTGTTGCGCAGCCGCTTGGCCTTCCACGCCGTGTGCCAGGTGCGGAAGTAGGCGTGGTCGCCCTCGACGGCGAGGCTCACCGGCGTGGCGATCGGCGTGCCGTCGCGCTTGTAGGTCGTCAGCGAGACGGTGCGCTGATGGACGAAGGGCTCGAGGAGCTTGGTGGCTTCTGTCGGCTCGAGCGTTTGCATGACGTCCTCCTCATGACGTAACCTAGTGATCGTTAGGTTAGCAGATGAGCCGTCGACGTCTCACCGCCGAGCAGCGCCGCGCGCGCATCCATGTCGCCGCGAGCGAGCTGTTCGCGGCGCGCGGCTACGCCGCCACCTCGATCGACCAGATCGCGGCGGCGGCCGGCGTCACCGCTCCGGTGATCTACGACCACGCCGGCTCCAAGCGCGAGCTCTACATGGACCTGTTGCGCGCCCACGCTGCGCGCCTGGTCGAGGCGACCACCCGCGTCGACCCCGGGGCGTCGATGGAGCAGGCCCTGCGTTCGAACACCGCCGCCTTCTTCGCCTTCGTCGAGGATCACCCAGCGGCGTGGCGCATGCTCTTCGGCGACCCGGCGCCGGACCCGGAGATCGCGGCCCTCCAGCGCCAGATCCAGGCCGCCGCCACGACCCGCCTGGCCGAGGTCCTCGTCGGCCATGCCGAGCGCCTGCGGCTCGGCGTCGACCTCCCCCGAGCGCAGGTCGACGAGATGGTTGCCGAGCTGGGCAAGTCGGCGCTCAACGGGCTCGCGGCGTGGTGGTGGGAGCACCGCGATGTGCCCCGCGACGCGCTCGTCGCCGTCGCCCTCGACGTGCTCTGGACCGGACTCGAGCGGCTGACCGGGTATAACGGCGCGGCTTGAGCCTTCGCGACGACATCACCGCCCTCATGCCGCGCGCCCGAGAGGACCTGAGTGCACTCGTGGCCATCCCATCGGTGGCCGACGAGCGCCAGTATCCGCGCGAGCACTGCCTGCGTGCCGCCGACTTCGTCGCCGAGCTGCTGGCCGGCGCAGGGATCGGAGGCGTGCGCCTGCTCGAGAGCCCCGACGGGTACCCCGCCGTCTACGGCCACACGCCCGGGCCGGACGGCGCCCCGACCGTCCTCCTCTACTCCCACTACGACGTGCAGCCGCCGTTGGGCGAGGACGCTTGGGACTCGCCCCCGTTTGCGCTGACCGACCGCGACGACGGCCGCTGGTACGGCCGCGGCGCCGCCGACGACAAGGGGGGCCTGGTCGCGCATGTGACCGCGCTGCGCGCGCTGCGCGTAGGCGGATTCCCGGTGACCGTCAAGGTGATCGTCGAGGGCTCCGAGGAGCAGGGCTCGAGGGGGCTCGAGTCCATCGTCGACGAGCACCGCGACCTGCTCGCCGCCGACGTCATCGCCATCGGCGACGGGGGCAACATGGCCGTCGGCGAGCCGACGCTCGAGACGACTCTCCGCGGCGTGGCCAGCGTTGTCGTGACCGTGCGCACGCTGCGCAGCGCGGTGCACTCGGGCATGTTCGGCGGCGCCGCGCCCGACGCCCTGGTCGCGCTCATCCGCATGCTGGCCACCCTCCACGACGACGCGGGAACCGCGCGCATCCGCGGCTTGCCCAACGACATGCGCTGGCAGGGCGGCGACTACCCGGCCGACCGCTACCGCGCCGACGCCACCATGCTCGACGGCGTCGACCTCGTCGGCAGCGGCTCGGTGGCCGACATGGTCTGGAGCCGCTACTCGGTCAACGTCCTCGGCATCGATGCGCCGCCGGTGGTGGGCGCCACCCCCGCGCTGCAGCCCGAGGCACGCGCGGCGGTGAGCCTGCGCGTCCCTCCGGGCGAGGACGATGGCGAGGCGCTCGCGGCGCTCACGGCGCATCTGCGCGAGGTGGCCCCCTGGAACGTCGAGGTCGACATCGTCCCCGGCCAGGGCGCTGCGCCGTTCCGGGCCCGCACCGACGGACCGGCCTTCGCCGCGATGATGCGGGCGCTCGGCGAGGCCTACGGCGTTCCCGCACGCACCGCCGGCCAGGGCGGCTCGATCCCGCTGTGCACGATGCTCCAAGCCGCGATGCCGAGCGCCGAGATCCTCCTGTTCGGCGTGGAGGAGCCGCGCTGCCTGATCCACGCGCCGAACGAGAGCGTCAATCCAGGCGAAATCGAGCACATGGCGCTCGCCGAGGCCCTCTTCCTGCGCGAGCTGTCGTAGTGACCTAGCGGCTGCTGCGCGTGCGCCCGCGCGACGAGCGCGTCACAGACGCGCGCGACGTCGTCCGCCGGCGCGTGCCTCGGGCCTTGTTGCGGTCGTCGGGGACGGCAACGTCGTCGAAGCGCAGGATGACCAGCGTCATCCGCTGCTCGGAGTCGTGGTCGGTGCCGAGCCGCTTGGACGCCTGTTCCTGGATGCGGTCGACGCGCGCGATGGTGGCCTCGAGCTCCTTGGTCAGCGCCTCTCGGCCCTTCGCGTCGAGCACGAGCGGCGTGCGCGACAAGTGCGCGTCGTCAGCGGTGAACCCCCCGCCGGCGGCGGCGTCGTTGACGTGCTTGAAGATCTCGGACAGCCCTGCCGCGGTCATCCGGTGTCGGACGATCGGCGGCAGCTGGCCCCACGCCTCGTCCGACACGTGCGGCGCCGCGACCGCCTTGTAATGGTGCTCGATCGCCCCGCGCCGTTGAGTGGTGCGAACCAGCTTGATCAGGCCGAGCTTGGCGAGCTCGCGCACGTGGTAGCTGACGTTCTGCAGCGGCGCGCCCAGCTCGTCGGAGAGCTGGCGGGGGCTCGCGACCCGCTCGTCGAGCAGGCCGAGGATCCGCGTCCGCATTGGATGCGCGAGCGCCTTGATCAGGCGCGGATCGGTGAGTTCGGCTCGTCGATCTATCGTGACCCCTCCATTATTACTGACCGTAAACGATTGCGTCCTCGATGCAAGCGAACTTTAACCGTCCCAATGGGAAGGTTCAGGTAATGGGCGACCTGGGCCTGGGTCAGGTCCCCTGCGTACCGCAAGGAAACAACCTCGCGCTCTCCGGGACCGAGCGCCGAGAGCACCTGCTCGAACGCGATCGTGTCCACAAGCGCGGCGATGGCATCACGGGGCTCCGGCGGCGGCTGTGCTCGCTCGCGCTCCGCGGCCCGCCGGCGACGGTTGCCGACTCGGTAGGCCTCGTTGCGCGCGATGGTCGCCAGCCACGCGTCGCGACGCTCCGGCACCCGTCCCGTACTGCCGGCGCGCCAGGCGCGTAGCAGCGCCTCCTGAACCGCTTCCTCGGCGTCGTCGTGGTTGCGCAGGATGCGCCTCGCCTCGCGGAGGCAACGGCGGCGCGCCCTCTCCCAATCCCAGTCTCGAGCCATCGCTGCTCAGAGTCTCTCGTTCGATGAAACCTTTTCCAGCGCTCGAAGGGTCTCACCCGGCATGTACAGCGATGCCAGGGCCGCGTACGACAACCTCGCGCCCTTCTATGACCGCTTCACCGAGGGCTACGCCCACACGGCCCTCGTCTCCGAGCTCGTGGCCCTCGCCCGTGGCCACGGCCAGACCGGCGAACGCGCGCTCGACGTCGCGTGTGGAACCGGCAAGAGCACCGTGCCGCTCGCCGGGCTTGGCTACGACGCAACCGGGTGTGACCTCTCCCCGGAGATGGTACGGATCGCCCGCGAGCGGCTGGATGGCGGCGCCTTCGTGGCCGACATGCGGTCGCTGCCCCGGGTGGGGCCTTTCGATCTCGTCACGTGCCTGGACGACTCGGTCAACTACCTCCTGACTGAGGACGACGTGGGCCGGGCGCTTGCGAGCATCGCCGCGCAGCTTCGCCCCGGCGGTCAGCTGGTGTTCGACACCAACACCATCGTCACCTACCGCCGGGGGTTCAGCGCGACGTTCACCGTCGACGCTGGCGAGGCCGTGATCCGCTGGCGGGGCCAGACCTCGCCGGCCGCAGCGCACGGCTCCCTGTGCGGCGCGACGGTCGAGGTCTTCGACCCGCCGCGGGGGCGCGGCGCTCCGCGTGTGACCAGCGTCCACCGCCAGCGCCACCACCCAGCGCGCACGGTGCGCAAGGCAGTGGCGGCCGCCGGGCTGCGCCTTCGCGCCGTGCGCGGACTCCTGCCCGGCGGCGCCCTGTCGCGCCGCCCGAGCGAAGACGAGCATCCGAAGCTCGTCTACCTCGCCGAGAAGGAGGTGACCGCATGATCTGGCGCATCTGACGACTACGCCCGCGGCGGCAGCCAGCCGCCGAGTGACCGCTCGAGCGCGAGCGCGACCGCGATGGCAACGTGGTCGCGCTCGCGCCCGGCAGCGACCTGCACGCCGAGCGGGATGCCGTCATCGTCGAGCCCGAGCGGAATCTGGGTCACGGGCACGCCCGCGAGGTTGAAGATCGCCGTCGGCGTGATCACCCACGGACGGCCTACGGTCTTGCCGTGCCTCGGTGCCACCCGGCTGTGCGGCGGGTGCAGCAGCACGCCCTGCCCGATCACTGCCTCGAGCTCCTGGGTCAGGGCGCGGCCGGCCGCCAGCAGGCGCCTGGTGCGCCGGTCGGGCATGTGGCCGAACAGGGCCTCGGCGCCGAGCAGGATCGCCAGCGGCACCGTGTGCGGTCCCTGCCTGCGGAACGCCCCGTATCCGATCCGGTGAAGCGCGAGCTTGGCGGTCACCTCCGCCTCGTCCTCGATCATCGTCCGCGTCGTCGTCCCGGCGCCCTCCTGCAGCGCGGCCAGGTAGAGCTCGAGGGCGCGGCGCAGCGACCGCAGCGCCACGCGGCGCACGCGCGCCCCGGCCGCCTCCAGAACCGCCGCGGCGCGCTCGCGTGCGAGCCGGAGATCGCGACTGGGCGGGCGCACCGACATCCGCTCCGAGAGCACGACGTCGAGGCCGTCGAGCGCGACCTCGGCCGGGTCGCCCAGCTTCACCGCACGGCAGCGCTTGTCGATCCCGTCCGGTCCCGCGATGATCCGCAGCACCGGCATGAGGTCCTCGGCTCGCCGGGTGAGCGGGCCGATCGAGAGCATGCTCGCCGCGTCGCCCGCCGTGTTGGGAAACTGGCCCGTGTTCGGCACGAGGCCGCTCGTGGCCTTGTGGCCGAAGACGCCGTTGAAGAACGCCGGAAGCCGGATCGAGCCGCCGATGTCGGAGCCCAGCCCGACAGGCGAGCCGCCCGAACCCACGGCGGCGCCCTCCCCGCCCGACGACCCCCCCGCCACGCGCGCGGGGTCGTAAGCGTTGCGGGTGCGGCCGTAGACGTAGTTGGCCGACTCGATCCACATCGTCAGCTCGGACGTGTTGGTCACGCCGAGCGGGATCGCCCCGGCCTCGATCAGACGCTGAGCGGTGGTGGCGGTCTCGGTCGCCCGGTGCTCGCGCCGGCTGATCAACCCGGCGCAGTTGGGCATGCCGGCGAGCGCGATCGACTCCTTGATCGTGCACGGCACGCCGAGCAGCGGGGGCAGGTCGTCGGCCTCGGCGGCCTCGGCGACCCGCCGGTCCGCGGCGTCGGCATCCGCCAGCGCGGCGTCGAAGCGATCGGCCGCGATCGCGTTGATGCGCCGGCGGTCGGCCTGCAGCCGCTCGATGTGGGCCTCCACGACCGCGCGCGAGCTGAGCGCGCCGGTGCGGACGGCGTGGGCCAGGTCGGTCGCCGAGCGCTCGGTCAAGGCGCGGGCGGGAGCGGCGCGAGCGGCGACGGTCGTCATCGCACCACGGATCCTGGCATGTGCGATGCTCGCGCTGCGATGGAGGATCGGGGGCCATTCGGGCGGTAGACCGCGGACCTGCTCGACGACGTCGCCTCCGAGCGGCTGGCGCCGGGCGCTGGGTCGGTGGCGGCCACTGCCGCCGCGCTCGCGGCCGCGGTGTCCGAGCCCGTCGCGCGGCTGTCGGGCGAGGCCGCGGCGGACGCCGCCGAGGCCGCCGAGAGCGCGGCCGACCTGCGGGCGCGCCTGGTGCCGCCCACCTCGTGCGCATCAACCTGGGGTATCACCGGACGACGAGCGCATCGGCGTCGCGGAGGCCCACGCCGAGGCCGCGGGGCAGGCACGGGCCCCGGGCGCTGGGCTCCTGATCCACCTCGCGCCGAACGCGCGTAGAGGCGGCATGCGCGACTTCGATCCCCGGCTCGTCGGCGGCCTCGAGTGCCGCCGTTCGACGTGGTCGAGGCGGCGCGGCTGGAGGTCGAGTGGTGGCGCGTGCATCGTGACGACCAGCGCGATGAGCCCGGCAGCGACGCCGACCCGCTGGTCGAGGCGCTGGCCGCGCTCTACGCGCACGTGTACCGGGTGGAGCGCGAAGCGGTGCTCCGCGCGGCACGGGAGCGCGCTCAGGCGATGGACCTGAGCGACCGCTGGGTCGACGCAGGCTGCGACCTGCGCAGCCCGCTGGTGGCGCAGGAGAAGGCGGCGCTTGTCCGCTCCTATGCCGCCCTGTTGGCGGCGGTGCACCCGTGAGGGCCGGGCCGCTCCGAGTGGGCGTCGAGTGGCGGGCGCCGCTTGAACGGCCGAACGTCTGGGGCGTGGTGAGAAAGGTGCGTATATGACGCTTTCCTCACCACGCCTCCCCGGATTTGACCCAAGGTCACCGGTCCCCCCCACCGCGGCTGGCCGGCTCGAGCTCGACCGTGGGGGTCTGGCCGCCCGCGGCCAGGAACTGCTCCATGCGCGCGCGGGTGTCCGCCAGGGCGACCGTCTGGTTGAACCGGTGGGCCTCGTCGAGGAGTCCGGGGATCGGGTCGGGCTCGGCGGCGGCCACAGCCGCCTTGGCCTGCGCGACCGCCGCGGGCGGGAAGGAGGCGATGCGGCGCGCCAGCGCGTCGACGAACGGCCGCAGCTCGGCGTCGGGCAGCGCGCGGTTGACGTAGCCCCACCGCTCGGCCGTCTCGGCGTCGACGTCATCGCAGCCCAGGATGACCTCGAGCGCGCGACCGCGGCCGATCAGGCGCGGCAGGCGCTGGGTGCCGCCGCCGCCGGGGATGATGCCGACGGTGACCTCGGGCTGGGCGAGCCGCGCCCGCCCCAGGGCGGCGAAGCGCAGGTCCATGCCGAGGACGAGCTCGCTGCCGCCGCCGCGACAGCGCCCCTCGATCACGGCGATGGTCGCCTTCGGCATCGTCCGGAAGCGGTCGACCATCGCGGTGAACAACGGCAGCTCCGTCGGCGGCCGCTGCGGCTCGGAGGGAAGCTGCAGGATCAGCTTGACGTCGGCGTGAGCGATGAAGAAGTCCCGGTTGGCGCTGTCGACCACGACCACGCGCACGTCCGGGTCGTCGGCCGCCTCGCGCCCGAACCGGTCCATCTCGACGATGAGGGCAGCATCGAAGAGGTTGATCGGCGGGTGGTCGATGGTGGCGCGGGCGATGCCGTCCTCCACGCGCACCCCGAGCGTCGTGTAGCCGTCGGTATCCATCGCGCGATCGTATGCTCAGGCGCCCTCGGCCATTCGCTGGGCGCAGGACACGAGCCACGTCTTGACCGCGTCGAGCTGGTCGTGGGTGAGACCCTGCTCGATGACTCGCTCGAGCGCCCGGACCGAGGGGGTCGCCGCCCGGAGCCGCTTCCGGCCTTCGGGGGTGAGCCACGTCTCGACGATCCGCCCGTGGGTCGCGTGGTGCCGCCGCTCCACGAGCCCCTCGCGCACGAGCGTCACGAGAACGCCGTTCATCGCCTGCGGTGTGGTGTGGCACGCGCGCGCCAGATCGGCCCCCGACATGCCGTCGTCGCGGGCCAGCACGCTGAGCACGCCGTATTGGGCGCCGGTCAGGGCGTGGGCGTGCAGCGCGCGCTCCATCGCGCCGTGGAAGCCCTGCCAGGCCTGTCTGAGGAGGTAGCCGCTGCGGCCCTCGACGCCCCGGTAGCGCTCACCGATCTGGGGTACGGTCACCCGCCCATCATATCAGGGCCTTGACATCTTATCAGGGTCTTGATATTCCTCCCGCATGACACGTCACCAGATGGATGCCCTCGTCGAGGGCCACTACCGCGCCGAGGAGACCGGCGACCTCGAGTCAATCGTCGACGGCTTCGTCCCCGGCGCCGAGCACGACGTCGCCGGGCGGCCAGGCGGCCCGCTGCATGGCGCGGACGCGATTCGGGCCTTCTACCGGGAGCTGCTAGGGCAGCTCCGCATCGACCGTTTCGAGCCCGTCCGGCGCTGGTACGGCGACGACCATGTCGTCGACGAGTCGGTGTTGCACGCCACGGCGGTCGGGCGGCCCTTCGGCATGGATGGGCGCGGGCGGCCGGTCCAGGTCCGCTTCCTGCACATCTTCGACTTCGAGGACGGGCTCATCGGGCGCGAGAGCGCCTGGCTCGACTTCGCCGCCGTGCAGCAGCAGCTGGCCCCATAGCCTTTCGCCGCCATGGCGGCCTTCGACCTCCGGAGCCTCGACGTCCCGATCGTCCAGGCCGGCATGGGCGGCGTGGGGTGGCACGAGCTGGCCGCGGCGGTGTCGGAGGCGGAGGGCTGGGGACGATCGGCGGCGTGCGCGGTCCGATCGCGGACGAGGTCGCCGCGGCGCGCCGGCTCACCGGACGTCCGATCACGGTCAACCTGCTGCTGCCATTCGTCCGTCCCGGCGACCCCCGCGCCGCGGCGCAGGCCGATGTCGTCGCCTGCGCCCGGCGCCCGAGCGCGTTCGGGTCCTGGCACGATGACCCGCCGATGCGAAAGCTGATCTATTCGATGGGCGTCTCGCTGGACGGCTACATCGCCGGGCCGGACGGCACGTTCGGGTGGTCGGCGCCGGACGAGGAGTTGCACCGGTTCCACAACGCTCAGGCCGCCGGGGTGGGCATCGAGCTCTACGGGCGCCGGCTGTACGAGACGATGCGGCCGTGGCAGGCGTGGGGGGACGAGCCGTCGGTGCCCGAGGTCGAGCGCGAGTTCGCCCGCATCTGGCAGGCCACGCCGAAGGTCGTGTTCTCGACGACGCTGGATGCGGTCGAGGGCAACGCGCGGCTGGCGCGCGACGACCCGGCCGAGGAGATCGCCCGGCTCAAGGCGCAGGACGGCAAGGACATCGCCGTAGGCGGCGCCGGGCTGGCGGCGACGTTCATCCGGCTCGACGAGGTAGACGAGTACCGGCCGCTCGTGTTTCCGGTCGTCGTGGGTGGCGGCACCCCGTTCTTCCCCGCTTTGGAGGCGCCCCGCGAGCTCGAGCTCGTCGAGACGCGAACGTTCGCGTCCCGCGTCGTTTACCTGCGCTATGCGCGGGTCCGCCGCTAGAGGGCGGGCAACCGGCGGCCGCGCGCCGCATTTCCGCCGCGGACGGGTCCGCGTGTGGGGTGACCCCCGCGCTTCACCAACGCCACGGTCAGACTGCGGGTCAGCATCGGCCTGAGGAGCGGGCAGACGTAGCGGCGCACGCCGGTCTACCACCGTGCCCGCGCCGCTAGCGCGGGCCCCGCCTCCGACACGATTCTGCGCGGGCTCTTGCATTGCTCTTAGCGCGCACCGCGACGCTCACCGCGATCCTTCAATCGATCAAGGAGAGTCGCATGCAAGGCATCCGATCCAAGCTCGTGACCGGCGCGGTGGTGGCAACGGCCGCCGTGAGCGCCGCGGCGATCGCAACTGCGGCGACGACGGGCAGCGCATCGTCCTCGTCGACCACGCCTGCCGCGTCGTCCGCCGCCGCACAGGGCCAGCCGCAGCGCGATCCGTCCAAGGGCGGGCATACGGTCGACGGCAAGACCGAGAAGCTGCTGACCGGTGACGTGGCGTCGAAGGTGCGCGCCGCCGCGCTTGCCAAGGTGTCCGGCACGGTCGAGCGGGTGGAGACCAACGTGGACTCCAGCGCGCCCTACGAGGCGCACATCCGCAAGTCCGACGGCACCGAGGTCGAGGTTCTCGTCAACGAGAACTTCGAGGTGACGGCGGTCAACACGATGGGCGGCCCGCACGGCTAAAACAGGCCCCTCCAGCGCCCAGGAGCCCGCCACACGGCGGGCTCCTGGCGCATCCCTCCTCCCAAACTAAGTGCGCGCCGGCGCGTAATCGTAGAAGCCCTGCCCGCTCTTGCGGCCCAGGCGGCCCGAGGCGACCATCCGCTTCAACAGCGGCGGCGGTGCGTACTCGGGCCGCTTGAACTCCTCGTACAACGAGTCGCAAACGGCGTAGAGGACGTCCAGTCCGATGAAGTCGCACAAGGTCAACGGACCCATCGGGTGGCCGCAGCCGAGCCGCATCCCTTCGTCGATGTGCTCGGCGGTGGCGAAGCCGTCCTCGTACATCCGCACGGCGGCCATGAGGTACGGGACCAGCAGCATGTTCACGATGAAGCCGGAGCGGTCCTTCGTCTCGATCGCGGTCTTCCCGATGCGCGCCACGAAGTCCTCCGCCGCGACGCGCGCGTCGTCGCTGGTGTCCAATGCGATCACGACCTCGACCAGCCCCATGACAGGAACCGGCGAGAAGAAGTGCAACCCGAGCACCCTGCTGGGATCCGGTACTGCAGCGGCCAGCTGCGCGATCGGGATCGACGACGTGTTCGACGCGATCAGCGCGTCTTCAGCTACCACGTCCGCGACCGCGCCCAGCACCTGGATCTTCAGCCCGGCATCTTCGGGCACCGCCTCGATCACGAGATCCGCGTCCGCCAGGTCGTGCAGGTGAGTCGTGAAGTGGATCCGGTCGACAGTTGCCGCCGCGGTCTCGTCGTCGAGCTTGCCCGTCTTCAGCGCGCGCTGCAGCGACGCCTCGATCCGGCTGTGCGCGGCCTCGAGCGCCTCCTCGTTGATCTCACGCACCGCGACCGGGAAGCCGTGGGCGGCGCATACCTCGGCAATTCCTGAGCCCATCAACCCGCCACCCAGGACGGCTACACGTTCGATACTCATCTCTTCCCTCCACTCGACAGTACGAAGTCGCCGCCTGAGATCCTCGCCGAACGACACAGGCGGCGGCGTAGCCTGACGCTCCATGGAGTTGCCTGCGGGCCCACGCGCTCCCGCCCTCTGGCAGACGCTTGCCTGGATGGCGCGGCCCGCGGCGTTCCTCCAGCGCGTCCACCAGCGCTTCGGCGATCCGGTCACGATCCGCACGTACTGGACTGAGGAGCCGATGGTGTTGTTCTCACACCCCGACGCGGTGCGCGAGGTCTTTCGCCTGGATCCCGCAATCGCGCCGGCCGGTCAGAGCTGGGAATTTCTCCGCCCTTTCGCGGGGGACGACTCGATCTTGCTGCTGGACGGCGAGCCGCACCTGCGCGAGCGCCGGCTGATGCAGGGCCCCTTCCACGGGGAGCGCATGCGGGGGTTCGCGCCGATGGTCGCGGCGCTCGCGCGGCGCGAGCTCGACACCTGGCACGGCCGGGTGGTCACGCTCGACCGCATGCGGCACCTGACGCTGGAGATCATCCTGCGCGTGATCTTCGGCGCGCGCGACGACCGCGAGGTCGCTCTGCTGCGCGACGCGATCGAGAGCACGCTTGCCGACGTCCGCTCGCTGCCGCGCATGCTGTCGATGGCGCTCGTGCGGCGCGACCTCGGGCCGCGAAGTCCCTGGGGACGATTCCGCTTGGCGGTCGAGCGCTTCGACGCGCTCCTGCTGGAGACAGTGGCGCGGCGGCGGGCGCGGCCCGGCGGCGATGCGATGTTGGACATGCTGCTCGAACAGCGCGACGAGGACGGCAACCCCCCGGGCGACCGTCACCTGCGCGACGAGCTCGTCGCGCTGCTGATGGGCGGCCATGACAGCTCGGCCGCGTCGCTGGCGTGGGCGTTCGAGCGGCTCGCGCGCCACCCCGGGGTCCACGCGCGCTTGCGCGAGGGTGACCCGGCCTATCTCGACGCCGTCGTCAAGGAGGTCCTCCGCATCCGCCCGGCGCTGACGATCGCGCCGCGCCTGCTGCTCGAACCGGTGCAGATCGCCGGCCGCCAGATCCCGGCCGGGGTCCAGGTGGCTGCTTGCCTTTGGCTCGCGATGCGCCGCGACGACCTCTGGCCACAGGCGAGCGCATTCCGCCCCGAACGCTGGCTGGAGGACCCGCAGCCCAACACGCTCTCGTGGATCCCGTTCGGTGGCGGAGTGCGACGCTGCGCCGGCGCGCCGTTTGCCGAGATGGAGCTGCGCGAGGTCCTCCGTGCCGCGGCCGACATGACGATCCGCCCCGCGCGCCCCGAGCCGGAGCAAGCCCGGCGCAGCCTGCTGGTGGTCGTGCCCGGCCGCGGCGGCGAGATCGTCGTCGGTTGAGGCGACGCGGATGCGGGCAGGATGAGCGCGTGACAGAAGAGCGACACGTGCGCGTCCTGGCAGACGGAAACGCGATGCCCATGCTCGGGCTCGGCGTCTGGCAGGTGCCGAACGGCCCGGAATGCGTGAACGCCGTCCGCTGGGCGCTCGAGCTCGGCTACCGGCATATCGACACCGCCCAGGCGTACGGCAACGAGGAGAGTGTCGGCCGGGCACTGCAGGAGAGCGGCGTGCCGCGCGAGGACGTGTTCGTCGCCACGAAGTTCTACCCGCGCAGCGAGGATCCCGTGAAGGAGGCGGAGGCCAGTCTGCGGCGACTCGGGGTGGACTACGTCGACCTCTACATCATCCACTGGCCGGACGGCGGCGCGACGTGGGCATGGCCGGGCATGGAACGCGCGCGCGAGCTCGGCTACGCGCGCTCGATCGGCGTCTCGAACTTCGACGTCGACGAGCTCGAGCACCTCGCGGCCTCAGCAAGCTCTCCGCCCGTCGTCAACCAGGTCCAGTTCAGCCCGTTCGAATACCGGCGAGCGCTCCTGGACGCGAGTCGCACGCGCAACGTCGTGCTCGAGGCCTACAGCACGCTCGGCACCGGGAGCTACCTGTCCGAGCCGGCGGTGGCAAAGATCGCCGAGCGCGTCAGTCGCGCGCCCGCGCAAGTCCTGCTGCGCTGGTGCGTCCAGCACGACGTGCCAGTGATCCCGAAGTCCACGCACCGCGAGCGGATCGACGAGAACGCGCAGATCTTCGACTTCAGCCTGTCCGACGACGACATGGCACGGCTCGACGCGCTCGATCAGACCGACGGTACGGCCGTCGCGCAAGAGAGCAAATGGTGGTGAGCCGGCTACGGGCCTAGCGGGCCGCGCACCCTCACATGGTGATGGTGATGATGGTGAACCGGGTGGTGGTGGGCTTCCTGTATGTAGTGGGCCGCCCAGATGCCGGTGATCGCGAGCGTGACCGCCACCGTCGCCGGAATCATCGTGCGTGAGCGCGCGAGCGCCGCCAGCGGCAGCAGCCACAGCACGTACCAGGGCAGCACCCACCCCATCGTCGCCAGCAGCACGAGCGTCGACCAGCCGGCCGCCGCGAGCCAGTTGCGCGTCCACAAACAGCGCGTCGCGAGCAGCGCGGACACGCCTGCGAACAGCGCCTTCATCGCCTGCTGGGTACCGTGGCCAGCGCGGGCGAGGTGGAGATACTGGCGCGGGAATCCGTTCAGGCTGATCGAGCCGAACCCGTAGCGGTCCTGAAGCTTGAGCGCGTCCGGCATCTTCCTCAGCTCCGGGCCGAATGCGAGCAGCCCGATCGCGAGCAGGACGAGGCCGGCGGCCACGATGCCGAGCGTCACGCGCACGCGCCGCCGGCCACCAAGAACCAGGAACGGAAGGACGATCCCAGCCGAGAGCTTGACCGCGGCCGCCGAAGCGATCACCGCACCGCCGGCGGCGTCGCGCTCGCGCAGCACGAGCCACGTTCCCGCCAGCAGCGCCAGCGCAACCAACGCGTCGTTGTGGCCACCGCCTACGCCCCAGACGAGGACCAGCGGGTTGAGGCCGATCAGGACTGCCGCCCGCAACCGGTCGCGTCCGATCAGCGGCGCGATGCGCCATGCGAGCAGCACGCAGCCGAGCGTCGCGAGCGCGGCGACGCCCTTGAACGCCCACATCGCGGCGCCCACCCCGAGCGGCACGACGGCATAGCTGAGCAGCGTGAACAGCGGCCCGTACGCCGTCGGCGTGCGGTTCCAGAAGTGCCCCACGTACGGATACGACGGGTCGTGGCGGAAGTCGACGGTGCCGTGCGCGTAGGGATTGATGCCGTGCACGCCCATACGCGCGTAGGCGACGTAGTTGAAGACGTCCGTGGACAGAAGCGGCGGCGCGACGGCAAGCATTGCGACGAGCAGCGCGACGACCGCGAGCACGAGGCGCCCCGGTAGGTGCGGCGCGACCACGAGCACGACGATGTAGGCGACCGACATCACGGCCAGCAGGACGACGAACCCGTGGACGGAAAGCTGCGAGCTGACGCCTGCGAGCGGCCCGCGCATCCATTGCGGGAAGCCAGGGCGCGCCGACGGGACCAGGTACGAGTAGGTCCGGCCCGAGCCGGTCGCAATCCGGTCGGTCGCCCACACCGCTGCCACGAGCCCAGCAGTGCCTGCGAGCACCGAGGGGACGTGGACCACCTGGCGCAGACGGGCGGAGGACTGCGGGACCGCCGGCGCTTTAGACGCCATCGCTAGCCTCGCCCGCCGCCATGCGGCTCTGGACCCGCCTCATGACAGTCCTTGCGGCGCTCATCGTCGCTGCAGCCGTGCTGATTCCGACGCCCGCCGAGGCGCCCGCAGGCGACTGCGGCAAGCTGCGCACCGGCAGCTACGACATCACGGTCCGGAGCGCGGGCGAGCAGCGCAACGTGCACATGCACGTCCCGCGCGCCCTGTCCGGGGCGAACCCGCCGCTCGTGGTCGCCTTCCACGGCGCCGGCGCGAACGGCTCGTTCATGGAGAACTACTCCGGCCTGTCGGCGGTCGCCGACAAGAACGGCTTCATCGTCGCCTACCCGAGCGCCTGGGGCGGGCATCCATTCTGGAGCCTGAACGAGGAGGCGCCGAACGGACCGCAGGACCGTGCCTTCATCTCGGACATGCTCGACCAGCTCGAGGATGCCTACTGCGTCGACAGCCACCGCATCTACGCGACCGGCGTCTCGAACGGCGGCGGCTTCACCGCCCGCATCGGCTGCCAGCTGGCGGAGCGCTTCACGGCGATCGCGCCCGTCGCGGGCGGCTACAAGGCGATCCCCGATTGCGACGCGGTCCGGCCAGTCTCGGTCCTCGAGATCCACGGCACGGCCGACCGCGCCGTCCCCTATCACGGCGTGCCGCCCGACTATCGCGGCAGCGTCAGGCGCTATCTGAACCAGTGGGTGCGCCTGGATCGCTGCGGCCCCAAGTCCTCGGTCCAGCACACCGCGAAGGACCCGCCCACGATCCTGCGCGTCTGGAGCGGGTGCGAACGCGGCACGCTCGTCGCGCACATCGAGCGTTACGGGCGCGGTCATGAGTGGCCGGGCGGCTTTGGCCAGCCGGGTATGTCGGCGGCGCGCGCCGTCTGGGCGTTCTTCCGAATGCTCCGGTCGGACTGAGTCGACGCCGGCGACAGCGTCGCGGTCAGGCGATGCAGTCCGCGCGCGTCGGTCGTCTCCGCCCGCGCGACCACGCGCGCCGGCCGGTAGTGCGGCGGGCGGTCGGCGTTCACCGACAACACGTAGCGGTAGCGGCGGTGGGCCAGCTCGTACCAGGCGCCGGGCCGCCGTGAGGCGTAGGTGCCGAGCGCGCGGACGCCGTGCAGGAGCAGCGTGTAGCGGATCGTCGGCTCGATGGCGACGACCGGTCCCCCGCCCTGGACGAGGCGCACCGTGGTCCCGGGCGGGATCGCGCGGTCCAGACCGGCCGCGAG
>JBJMKX010000085.1:0-9290 GCA_045805605.1 Solirubrobacteraceae bacterium | reverse complement strand
GGCGGTCAGCTCGGTGCGCTCGGCGATCGAGGCCAGCATCGCCACCGCGCCGACGGGATACTGGCCGACGGCGCTCTCCTGGGAGAGCATCACCGCGTCCGTGCCGTCGAGGATCGCGTTGGCGACGTCGGTCACCTCCGCACGCGTGGGCCGTGAGCTCGACACCATCGAGTCCAGCATCTGCGTCGCGGTGATCGACGGGCGCGCGAGCGCGCCCGCGAGGGCGATCAGGCGCTTCTGGACGATCGGCACCTCCTCGATTGGCAGCTCGATGCCCAGATCGCCGCGCGCGACCATCACGCAGTCGGCGGCGCGCACGATCTCCTCGGCGCGCTGCACGGCCTGGGGCTTCTCGATCTTGGCGATCAGCGGCGTGCGGGTGTGCTCGCGCACGAAGAGGACGTCCTCGGGGCGGCGCACGAAGCTCAGCGCCACGAGATCGACGCCGATCTTCTGGCCGGCGCGCAGGTGCTCGAGGTCCTCCTCCGGCACCGCGGGGAGGATGTCCAGCGGGCCGGGGATGTTGAGGCCCTGGCGCGAGGCGACGGTGCCGCCGACCTCGACCTCGGCGTCGATCTCGCCGTCGCCGGCGCGCACGGCGACCGCGCGCAGGCGCACCGAGCCGTCGGCCAGGTAGAGGATCTCGCCCGGGTCGATGGCCTGGGCGAGGCCGTCCCAGGCGATCGACATCCGCCGCGCGTCGCCGGGCGGGCTGCCGTTGCCGCACACGAAGGTCACGCAGTCGCCGGCCGCGAGCTCTGCCGTGTCGTCCTTCAGCGCGCCGATGCGCAGCTTGGGCCCCGGGAGGTCCTGGAGGATGGCCACCGGGCGCCCGGCGCGACCCGCCGCCTCGCGCACGCGCTGCGCGGTCTCGGCGTGCATCTCGGCCGTGCCGTGGGAGAAGTTCAGCCGCGCGACGTCCATCCCCGCGTCGATCATCCGCAGGAGCGTGTCGTTGTCGCCCGAGGCGGGGCCGATGGTGGCGACGATCTTGGTGCGGCGGGTCATGTCACGAATTGTCCGTCGCGCTGGATGCTGGTGCGGTCGGCGGTCAGGGTGCCGCCCGTTCGCAAATCGCAGATCAGGTCCCAGTGCACGGCCGACTCGTTGACGCCGCCCGTCTCGGGATACGAGCGCCCGAGCGCGAGGTGCACCGTGCCGCCGATCTTCTCGTCGAGCAGGATGGCGCCGACGGCGCGATCCAGGCCGAAGTTCGTGCCGATCCCGATTTCCCCCAGGCGCCTCGCACCGGAGTCGCTGTCGAGCGTGGCGTCGAGGTAGTCCTGCCCACGCTCGGCCTTTGCCTCGACCACCACGCCGTCCTCGAAGACGAGCTCGACGCCCTCCACCTCGACCCCGCTCGGGCTCGACGGCACCCCGAAGCGCACGCGCCCGCTCGCCGAGTCCTCGAGCGGTCCCGTGAAGACCTCGCCGGAGGGCATGTTGCGGCGGCCGTCGGAGTTGATCCACGTGCGGCCGTCGACGCGGAGAGTGAGGTCGGTCCCGTCGGCCTGGATGCGGAGCTCGCGCGCCTGTTCGAGGCGCTCGACGAGCGTGGCCTGGAAAGCGGTCAGCTCGCGCCAGGCCTCGACCGGGTCGGGGCGGTCCAGGAAGAGGGCGCGCTCGACGAACGCGGCGAACGCGTCCAGCGCCATGCCGGCCTCCTGCGCCTGGGCCTGGGTGGGCCAGATGCTGATGGCCCAGCGCTTGGCGAGGCGGATCTCCTGCAGGCGGCGGTTGGCGGCGCGGGCGCGGGCCTGCGCCGCGGGGTCGACGCCGGCGAGCGCGCGGGTGTTGGCCGGCGCCTGGATGCCCAGGAAGGCGTCCACCGACTCAGCAACCGCGAGCTCGGCGGCCGGTACGGCGTCGAGGTGCTCGTCCTGGGCGGCGGCGTAGAAGCCCTCCTGCTGGCCGGGCAGCTCGGGGCGCAGCAGCGGCCAGGCGCCGCGCTCGAGCAGCGCCCGCTGCAGCGACAGGAGCAGCGGGGCCGCGAGCGTGGTCGAGCGCACGAGGACCTGCTGGCCGGCGCCCGCCTCGAGGCACCAGTCGCACAGCAGCGCGGCGAAGGCGTCGGGGTCGGGCACGAGCACGCGCTGCACCTTAGATGCGCCGCGCGGTCGGCTCGGGCGGTTGCGTGGGCGCCGGCCGCGTGAACGGCGGCGACGAAAGAGGGTGAGCGGCGGCCGCGCGGCGCAAATCGCGGAGGCGTGGGGCCTTAGGTGTTCTATTGCCACTCAAGGCCCCACGCCTCGGAATCCGAAGGGCGGCCTCGGGCTTACCCTCTTTCGATGCGCCGTTCGCCGGGGCCCGGACGCGGCAGGCGGAGACCGCCCTACGGCACCTCGAGCTCCGGATAGTGCTCGGCCGCGTGCACCCGCAGGGCCGCCAGCACGAACTCGCGCTGGGTCTCGGTCGCCGCGCGGTAGCGCTCGATCAGGTTCGTCGGCCCCCGCACGGCCGTGCCGCCCAGCTCCCAGCGCACGGCCAGGCGGCGGAAGAGGAACTCGGCCCCGCGGTGGGCGAGCTCGCTGTCGGGCGTTGCGTTGCGTACCCGCTCGTAGAGCAGGCGGCTGCGCGCCGGCAGCGCCCAGCGCAGGGTCAGCACGCCGCCGTGGTCGTCGGCGTAGTCGGTGTGCGGGCTGGCGCCGTCGTGGCCGGTCGACGCCACGTCGCCGCCGTCGGGCCGCTGCCGGCGGCGGCGCATCATCGCCCGGCGGCCTCCTCGAGCACGGCGCGGACGTCGGCGGTCAGCGGCCCACGGTGGCCCGGCCAGGCGGCGGCCGGCTCGAGCGCCGCGAGCTTGCGCATCGACGCGCGCGCCGCTTCCGTGTCCCAGTTGAACGCCGGATGCGGCGCGGCGGCGGGCCGCGGCGCCAGCGTGATGGCGTCGAACATCGCGAAGCAGTCGTTGGTCAGGGCCAGGCCGTCGGACTCCCGCCACAGGCCGATCAGCCCGGGCGCATGCCCGGGGAGGTGCACGACCCGGAAGCCGGCGACCTCGTCGCCCTCGGCGAGCGTGTCCGCGATCTCGACTGGACCGCCGTCGAACGAGCGCATGAAGGTCGGGGTCAGGCGCGAGGCCGGGAACGGGAGGCGGCCGTAGTCGAAGTAGTGGACGCCGCCGTCGCCCTCGGCATCGGGGCGCTCGTCGGCGTGGCAGACCACGGGGACGCGCAGGGCCGGGGCCCCGCCGCGGTGATCGGGATGGGCGCTGCCCAACACGACGCGGCGCAGGCCGCCGTGCCGGGCCGCGGCCGCCGCAATGGCGGACGCCATCGAGCGCACGCCCGCGTCGAACGCGACCACGCCGCCCTCCTCCTCGATCAGGAACGCGTTGACCCAGCGGCCGGGCATCCCGCCGCGGATCACCCAGACGCCGTCGGCGACCCACTCCTCGTCGCGCCCGGCCAGCGCCCGCACCGCGCGCGTGCGCTGGTTGAACGCCGCGTACAGGCGCCGCTCGCCGGCCGACCGCGCGGGCGGCAGCAGCCCGATCTGGCGCGCGAGCGCGAGCTGGTTGATGTGGGCGAGGTTCCCGTGCAGGCGCCCGTCGCGGACCTCGACGACGTCGCAGCCCTCCATCTCGATCCGCGCCCCCGTGGGCTCGACGCCCTGGAACGAGCCCGGGCCCGCGAACGTCCCCGTCGCGCGCCACAGCACGGCGCAGCGGTCGCCCTCGGTGATCATCGAGCGCACCACGAAAGTGAAGTCCGGAAAGGCGCCGAAGAGCTCGGAGAAGTAGGAGCGCACGCCCTCCGGGGCCACCAGCTCCTGGTCGCCGACCAGGGTGTCGACCGCCCCGGGCGCCCAGCGGTCGGCCATCGCGTCCGGGTCGCGGGCGGTGACGGCGTCGAAGTAGCGGCGCGCGACCGCGGTCGTCTCGCTGGTGGTGGGGGCGGCCATCGGAGCGCTCGAGCCTACCTCTATCGTCCCGGCCCGTGAACCCCCCCAGGCAGCGCGAGCTTGGCCGGGGCGAGCGGGTGCTGCCGGGGATCTGGCGCCTGCGCCTGCCGCTTCCGTGGCCCGGCGTCCCGCACTGCAACGCCTGGGCGCTCGCGGCCCCCGACGGCATCGTCCTGGTCGACACCGGCATGCACGAGCCGGGGTCGCTCGCCCACCTCGAGCGGGCGATGCACATGGTCAACCTGCGGATCGAGCACGTCCGCCTGCTCGTCGTCACCCACGCCCATGCCGACCACTTCGGCCAGGCGGCCACCATCGTCGAGCAGGCGAGCTGCGAGGTGTGGATGAACCCGAACCTCGCGCACGCGCGCGCCCACGCGGACGATCCCGACGCGGCGCTGCAGCGGCGCATCGAGGTCGCCCGCCAGAGCGGCGTCCCGGCCGAGCCGCTGCGCGCGTTCGAGGAGCGGCGCAAGAGCCAGGGCTCGGGCGTGGCCGGGTGGGTCGAGCCCGACCGCGACGCCGTCGCGGGCGTGACGTTCGAGACCGATCACGGGCGATGGAGCGTCCTCGAGACTCCCGGCCATGCGCCGTCGCACATCTGCCTTCACCAGCCCGAGCGGCGCCTGCTGCTCTCCGGCGACCACCTGCTCGGCCGCGTCTCGCTCTACTACGACTACGGCTGGACGCCCGACCCCGCCGGCGAGTTCCTCGCCTCGCTTTCGGAAGTCGATGCGCTCGACGCCCGCCTGTGCCTGAGCGGCCACGGCCGGCCGTTTACCGACGTCCGCGGCCACGTGCGTGCCAACCAGGCGCTCGTCGCCGAGCGCGTAGGGCGGGTGCAGCGGGCGCTGGAAGGGGGCGACCCCCGCACCGCCTACGAGATCATCCCCGACGTCTACGAGACCGAGTTGACCCCCGCGACCGGCGCCTGGTGGCTGGCCGAGACGCTCTGCTACCTCACTCATCTGGAGCGCGCGGGGCGGGTGCGGCGGGTCGACGGAGAGCCGCAGCGCTGGACGAGGTAGAGCGGTCGGCTCCTACTATTTCCCGCCATGCGGATCGACGACATCATCGCCTCCCGCGCGCGCGACAGCGAGCCGGTCTTCTCGTTCGAGTTCTTCCCGCCCAAGACGCCCGACGGGGAGCGCAACCTCCAGCGCGCGCTCGACTCGCTGAGCACGCTCCAGCCCGACTTCGCGTCGGTCACCTACGGGGCCGGCGGCTCGACGCGCGACCGCACGCTGGACATCGTGCGCGCGATCAAGGACCGGTACGGCATCGAGGCCATGGCGCACCTGAGCTGCGTGGGCACCACCGCCGAGGAGCTCCGCGGCATCCTCGACCAGGTCCGACAGGCCGGCATCGACAACGTCCTCGCGCTGCGCGGAGACCCGCCCGCCGGCGAGACCGAGTGGACGCCCCATCCGGGCGGGCTCCACTACTCGACCGAGCTGGCCGCCCTGATCTCCGAGGAGTACGACATGGCCATCGGCGCCGCCTGCTTCCCAGAGGTCCATCCGGAGGCGCCCGACCTCGCGCAGGACCTGCGCTTCCTGCGGGAGAAGGTCGCCGCCGGCGCGACGTTCCTCATCACGCAGCTCTTCTTCGACAACCAGCTCTACTTCGACTTCGTCGAGGAGGCGCGGGCGGCCGGGATCGATGTGCCGATCATCCCCGGCATCATCCCGATCACCAACGCCGACCAGATCAAGCGCTTCACCCAGCGCTGCGGGGCCTCGATCCCCGACCCGCTGCACGAGGCGCTGGACGGCTACGCCGACGAGCCCGACTCGGTGCTCGAGCTGGGTGTCGCCTACGCGACCCTTCAGTGCGCCGACCTCCTCGCCCGCGGCGCGCCCGGCATCCACTTCTACGTGCTCAACAAGGCCCCGTCGGCCCGCGCCGTCCTCGGCGCGCTGCGCCTGCAGCGCCCGTGGGAGCGCCAGCAGGCCGAGCGGGTCTGATGGGCCTGTTCGGACCGCCGAAACGGCCAACGGGCTGCCCGGCTAGTTCGCTCGTTTGCGCCGCCGCATCGCAGGGCACCTAGCGCGGCGGGGGAAGGACCAACGAGCAAGGGAGTTGCAACACCGATGCTTTGGCTCATCATCGCCATCGTCCTGCTGGTCATCGCGATCGCCGGCGGCGCGATCGTCCATCCGATCCTGTTCGCCCTGGGCCTCGTCGCCCTGGTCATGTTCTTCCTGCACTTCCGCGGCGGCGGCCGCACCTCGGCGTTCTGACCCCGATGTTCCGGTCGCTGATCAAGCGGATGCTCGAGTGGAAGCTGCTCAAGGCGGTCTTCCGCGGCGGTAAGGCCAGTGGGCGCTCACAGCGTCGCCGCTGGCGCTATCCGTAGACGCTCGGGCCTTACCCGCCACGTAATCGACACCCCGCGGTGACGACGGCAAGCTGTCCGGCCATGCCCGATCCCGGACAGCTCGTCGCCACCATGCCCTTCGCGGTCAAGCTCGGCATCGAGATCGATGCCGCAAGTGCCGAGGAGGTGGTTGGCCGCATGGCGTGGGCGCCGGAGCGGTGCACCGCCGGAGGGGTGCTGCACGGCGGCGCGCTGATGTCCCTGGCCGACAGCCTGGGCGGGGTCTGCGCCTTCCTCAACCTGCCGCCGGGGGCGGGCACCGCGACGATCTCGTCCTCGACCAACATGACGCGCGCCGTCCGCCAGGGCGAGGTGACCGGAACCTCGCGTCCGCTGCACGTCGGTCGTTCCGTGATCGTGGTCCAGACCGAGCTCCGCGACGGCGACGGCCGGCTCGTCGCGCAGGTCACGCAGGCCCAGGCGGTCCTCGGCGGGTGATCGAGAACCTCGTCCCGCTGCCGTTCCGGCCGCCGCTGTGCCCGGACAACCTGTTCGGTCACCTCGCCGCGACCGCGGTGCCGGGCGTCGAGGAGGTCCGCGCCGGCGCCTACCGGCGCACGATCCGGCTCCCGGGTGGGCCGGGGATCGTCGCGCTGCGGCCGGCGGCCGGCCACGTCGCGTGCCGCCTCTGGCTGAGCCACGCTGCCGACGCCGACCCCGCCATCGACCGCTGCCGCCGGCTCCTCGACCTCGACGCCGACCCCGAGGCGGTTGACGGGGCGCTGCGATCCGACCCGGTGCTGCGGCCGATCGTCGAGCGCGCGCCCGGGCGGCGCATCCCGCGCACCGTCGACGGCGGCGAGATGGCGGTGCGGGCGGTGCTCGGCCAGCAGGTCTCGACCGCCGCGGCGCGGACCACGACGGGCGCGCTCGCCGCCCGCCTGGGAGAGCCGATTGCCGATCCGGCCGGCGGCCTGACCCGCATGTTCCCGACACCGCAGGCGCTGCGCGGCGCGGCGCTGGCCATGCCGGCGGCGCGGCAGCGCGCCGTGGCTGCGCTCGTCGACGCGCTCGCCGCCGGCCGCCTCGGGCTCGGCCCCGACGCCGACCGCGGCGCGGCGCGCGCCGCACTGGCCGAGCTGCCCGGGATCGGGCCGTGGACGACCGAGGTGATCGCGATGCGTGCGCTGGGCGATCCCGACGCGTTCCCGGCCACCGACCTCGGCGTGCGCCGGGCGGCCGAGGCGCTCGGGCTGCCGGGCATGCCCGGCGCCCTGACGGCGCGGGCCCAGCGCTGGCGGCCGTGGCGAGCCTACGCCGTGCAGTACCTGTGGTCGACCGGCGACCATGACATCAACCGCTGGCCGAACTAGCCCGGAGGCGGCTCGATGTCCAGCGCGTGGGCGACCACCGGTCGCCCGTCGACCTCGTAGGCCACGTCGACCTGGTCGTTCTTGCGGTACGTGCCGATGCCGAACGCGCCCCAGAACCAGCGCCAGAACCCGAGCCTGCCCTCCTTGGCCAGCGGCCGCTCGAACAGGAGCCTGCCGCCGCGACGCTCGAAGTCCGCGCCCGGCTGTTGGCGTACGCCGTTGACGTAGACGTCGAACGGCTCGCGCACGCCGGAGGGCAGGCGGACGGTCCAAAGCTGCTGCTTCGACATGCCCCGGATGATGCCCGCTGGGGCACGTCCTGGAGCAGCGCTAACGTGCGCCCGCTCTGCCTGCTTCACGCGAGATCCCCTACACCATCCGCCGCTCGGACCGCGCCCGGCGCGCGTCGGTGACCGTCGACCCCGACCGCGGCGTCGAGGTCGTGCTGCCCCGCCGCTCGCCCGAGCGCCAGGCGGCCCGCGTCGTGGCCGAGCTCCAGCCCTGGATCGAGCGGCGGCTGGCCGCCCAGGCGCGCGCCCGCGCCGCCGTGCAGGGGCCGCCCGGGACGGTGCCGTACCTCGGCGCGCCGCTGACGCTGGTGCCGGAGCCGGGGCGCATGCGCGTACATCAGCGCGGCGACCGGCTGCTGGTGCCCGCGCAGGACGCCATCCCCGCGCTCGAGCGCTGGTACCGGCGCGCGGCCCGGGCCGAGATCGCCCCGCGCGCCGAGCGGGCGGCCGACGCGCTGGGAGCCCGTCTGGCTGGGCTGACGATTCGCGCTCAGCGCACGCGCTGGGGCAGCTGTTCCCCGAAGGGAGCGCTGTCCTTCAACTGGCGGCTGCTGCTCGCGCCCGAGCCCGTCCTCGACTACGTCGTCTGGCACGAGGCCTGCCACCTCAAGGTGGCCGACCACTCCGACCGCTTCTGGGGCCTGGTCGAGCGCCACTGCCCGGACTGGCGCGAGCACGCGCGCTGGCTCCGCCGCAACGGCAGCGCCCTCGTCCTCTAGGCCATTCTCGCCGCCCCTGGCAGTGTCCTCGGGGTTCGTCGTGCCTGGCACGACTTCACCCCTGCGTCCTTGCCAGGAGCGCCGAGCTATGGCCTAACACCGAGCGTCTGGCGCAGCGCCTCGAACGGCGTCGTCCGGCCCTTGGCCTTGAGCGGCCGCCTGCGCACGCCGCCGACGTAGGCCTGCACCGAGCCGTCGCCGCGCACGTCGACGCCGCCGCGCTTTGCCGGCAGGAAGCGCCCGGGGCCGGCGACCTCGAGCCGGGCCGCGACCTGCGCCTCCGGCGAGAACTGGCGCACCTTGACGTCGATCGTCTCCCGCCTCGGTCGAAGCGTCAGCCGCGCCGCCCGCGCCTCCAGCTCGTCGAGCGCGTCGTCGAGCGTGTCGAAGCGCTCGCGCGCCACCTTCGGCCCCGTCCGGACCGTCAGCCAGTAGTCCTTCCTCATCCCACGGACAGGTATCGGCGGCCGGCGACGGCCGGCCAAGCGCCAATGCGCGCTCAGCGCTGGTCCATCGGCACGTAGTCGCGCTCGCGCTCGCCGGTGTAGATCTGGCGCGGGCGGGCGATCTTCTGCTCCTTGTCGTCGATCATCTCCAGCCACTGCGCGATCCAGCCGCTCGTGCGCGGGATCGCGAACAGCACCGGGAACATCGAGACCGGCATGCCCAGCGCCTCGTAGATCAG
>JBJMKX010000084.1:0-13012 GCA_045805605.1 Solirubrobacteraceae bacterium | reverse complement strand
GAGCACGGGCTCGGCGTCGACCAGGAGGGCTTCGAGGTCCTGATGTCCGAGCAACGCGCGCGGGCGCGGGCGGTGGCGCAGTCGCGAGTGGGCGGGGGTGAGGCGCGCGAGCACGCTCGCGCCCTGGCCGACCGGGCGGGCTTCCAGACCGATTTCGTCGGCTACGAGACGCTGGCCCAGCGCACGACGGTCGGCGCGGTGGCGCCGGAGGACGGGCGCGTGCTGGTCAAGCTCGCCGAGTCGCCCTTCTACGCGGCCGGGGGCGGCCAGGTCTCCGACCACGGGTCGGTGCGCTGCGAGGACGGCGACTGCGTGGCGACGGTGGAGGAGGTCTTCAGACTCGGCGACGACCAGGTCGTGGCGGTGCGGCCGGTCGAGGGCTCGCTGAGCGAGGGCGAGCGGGTGATCGCGTCGGTGTCCGCGGACGACCGCCGCGCGACCGAGGCCAACCACACCGCGACTCACCTCCTGCACGCGGCGTTACGGACGCGACTGGGGCGGCACGTGCGCCAGGCCGGCTCGTACGTCGGGCCCGACAAGCTGCGCTTCGACTTCACGCACGGGTCGGCGCTGACCCCTGAGGAGCTGCGCGAGGTTGTCGACCAGGTCAACGCCTGGGTGCTCGAGAACCATCCGGTGCGGGCGCTGACGACGTCGCTCGAGGAGGCCAAGCGGCTCGGCGCGATGGCGCTGTTCGGCGAGAAGTACGGCGAGGTCGTGCGCATGGTCGAGGTGGGGGACGGCGACTTCTCGCGCGAGCTGTGCGGCGGCACCCACGTGCGCTCGACGGCGGAGATCGGGGCGTTCGTCGTCACCCACGAGACCTCGAGCGCGGCCAACGTGCGGCGCATCGAGGCGCTGACCGGGCCGGCGGCGATCGCGCGTTTGCGTCACCATGACGACCTGCTGATGGCGGCGGCCGACGCGCTGCGCACGCAGCCGCAGGGCGTGGTCGAGGCGATCGCCGACCTGCAGCGCGAGCGCAAGGAGCTCTTGAAGGGCAAGCCGTCCGAGCCGGCCGTCGACCCGAACGCGCTGCTCGCAGCCGCAACCCGAGCGCACGACGCGAGCCTCTTGATCACGACCGTCCCCGACTCCGATGTCAACGCCTTGCTCTCCCTCGTCGACCAGGTCAAGGGCCGGCTCGACAAGGGCGCGATCGTGCTGGGGTCGACGACCAATGGGCGCGTCCACCTCGTCGCGTCGGTCGACCCGTCCCTGGTCGAGCGCGGCGTGCGCGCGGGCGAGATCGTGAAGATTGCGGCGGCGGTGACGGGCGGCGGTGGGGGAGGCCGCGACACGCTCGCGCGGGCTGGCGGCCGCGATGCTTCGAAGCTGCCCGAGGCGCTGGAGGCCGCGCGCGAGGCGATCGAGCAAAGCCTCAAAAAGCCTCGAGGGGGTCAGACCCCTTCGTGAAGCGCGTGCTCGCGCTGGACCACGGCTCGGCGCGCTGCGGCGTGGCCGTCTCGGACCCCACGGGCACGCTTGCCACTCCGGTCGGGATTGTCGAGCGGCCCGACACAAGGCGCGGCCTCGAACGCGTGGTCGCACTGGTCCGCGAGCACGATGCGTCGGTCGTGGTCGTCGGCCTGCCGCTCTCGCTCGCCGGCGGCGACTCCGCGCAGACCGGCGAGGCGCGCGCGTTCGCCGCGCGGCTGCGCGAGCGGCTCGACGTGCCGGTCGAGCTCTACGACGAGCGCTTCACGACGACGCTGGCCCAGCGGGCGCCGGCAGCGGCGGCGGAGGACGCCCGGGCGGCGGCGGTGCTGCTCGAGGGCTGGCTCGAGGCGCACGCATGAGCCCGCTGTTCCGCAGAGGCGACCACTCGCGCGAGCGCACGCCGGAGGAGCGCGAGCGGGCGCGCGCCGAGCGCGCCGCGCGCCGGGCGGCGAAGCGGGGCGAGCCGGTCCCGGACCTCTTCGACGTCGAGTCCACGGCACCGCCGCCCCCGCCGGAGGAGGTCGAGCCCGAGCGCGAGGTGGAGGCGGAGCCGGTCGACGAGCCGTCGCCCGAGGAGCAGGAGGCTCCGCCGGTTCCCCCTCCGGTCGCGGAGGACGGGGTTCAGGACGAAGCCGACCACGACGCCAGGGCCGAGGAGGACCCGCTCCACGACGATCCCGATGCCGACGCCGCGGTCGAGCAAGGCCGGGTCCACGACGAGCCCGATCCCGGTCCGCCGCGCGCAGGGCCAAGCGGCACGGCCGAGCCGCAGCCGGGGCCGCCGGAGCACGATCCGCCGGCCGCGGGCGAGCACGATCCGCCGGCCGCGTGCGAGCCCGATCCGCCGGCCCGGCGCGAGCCCGACCGGCCGCCTGCACCCCAGCCCGAACACGATCCGCCGGCGGCGAACGGCCCCCAACCCGCTTCCCGCCCTGCGGCGGATGCCGAACCCGCTCCGCCCGCGCACGAGCCGGACCCCATGCCCGACGGGGAACCCGCCCCCTTCCCCGCTGCGGTTCCGCCGCCCTCCGCCGTCGCCCCCGACGACCCGCTCGTCGGTCGGCGCGAGCCGGAGGCGCAGGCGCAGGCGACCGCCGAGATCCCGCTCGCCGAGCTTCCCGACGGCGGCGAATCGTTCCTCGAGGAGGAAGACGAGGGGGACGACAACCACGAGCCTCCGCCGTCGCGCCCGTCGCTGCCGCGCCGGCCCCAGCCGCCGCCACCACCGCCGCCGCCTCGCCCCGGCCGCCGCTGGCTCGTGCGGATCCTCGCCGTCCTCGCCCTGCTGCTCGCCGCTGCGGCGATCTGGTTCGTCGTCTCGCTCTTCCAGCCCTTCAAGGGCGATGCGTCGACGCAGCGGTCGACCGTCCTGATCCCCGGCGGGGCGGATGCCGGCAAGATCGGCGACATCCTCGAGCGCCGCGGCGTCGTCTCGTCGTCGTTCTTCTTCGACGTGCGCGCGCGGCTTTCGGGCGATCGCGACAGGCTCAGGCCCGGCGTCTACCGCCTGCCGCAGGACTCGTCCTACGCCGACGTGCTCAACCGGCTGACCCAGGGCCCGCCGCCGGTCAAGAAGGTCGCGATCACGGTGCCCGAGGGCCGGTCGCGCCGCGAAGAGGCCGTCCGTATCCGCGCCAACAGCAACCTCGAGGGCAGCTACCTCGCCGCCACCAAGCGCTCGCGTCTGCTTCGCCCCGCGCGCTACGGCGCCCCGCGCGGCACCCCATCGCTGGAGGGCTTTTTGTTCCCGGCGACGTACGAGCTGAAGTCCGACGCCCCGGTCAAGCAGCTCGTCGGCGAGCAGCTGCGGGCCTTCAAGCGCGCCATCCGCCGCGTCGACATGCGCGCCGCCCGGCGAAGGAACGTGACCACGTACGAGGTGCTGACCATCGCCTCCATGGTCGAGCGCGAGGCGATGCTGCGGCGCGAGCGCCCGATCATCGCCGGGGTGATCTACAACCGGCTGCGGCGCAACATCCCGCTCGGCATCGACGCCACCATCCGCTACGCGACCGGCAACTGGGGGCGCCCGCTCACCCAGTCGCAGCTGCGGATCCCCTCCGCCTACAACACGCGGACGCACCAGGGCCTGCCGCCGACGCCGATCGGCAGCCCCGGCATCGCGGCGATCCGCGCCGCAGCACACCCCAAGCGCACGCCGTACCTGTACTACGTGGTCAAGCCCGGCGGCTGTGGCGAGCACGCCTTCACGACCAGCTTCGCCGCCTTCCAGCGTGCGAGCGCGCGCTACGAGGCGGCCCGCGCCAAGCAGGGCGGCCGCTCGCCGACGAAGTGCCCGAAGTGACAGGGTGGTCGGGCGAAGCCCGACCCCGACTAGCCCGGCGGCTGGGCGTGGTGGGGTGGCCGGTCGCCCATTCGCGCTCCCCCGCGATGCAGGAGGCGGCGTTCGCGGCCCTCGGCCTCGAGGGCTTCACCTACCAGCGCCTGCCCGTGCCCGACCACCTCTTCGCCGAGACGGTGCGCGCGCTGCCCGGCGCGGGCTTCCTCGGGGTGAACGTGACCATCCCGCACAAGGAGGCGGCGCTCGCGGTGGCCACCGACGCAACCGCCGCCGCGCGAGCGATCGGCGCCGCCAACACCCTCACGTTCGCGGACGGTCGGATCGAGGCCGACAACACCGACGCGCCCGCACTGCTCGCGGCGCTGCCGGTCACGCCGCGCACGGCCCTCGTCCTCGGCGCCGGCGGCAGCGCCCGTGCCGCCGCCTTCGCCCTGCGCGAAGCGGGCGCCGAGGTGTACGTGCACAACCGCACCCGCGAGCGCGCCGAGCGCCTCGCCGCCGATCTCGGCGTGCGGGTAGCCCCGGAGCCGGGCGAAGCCGACCTTCTCGTCAACTGCACCGCGGTCGGCCTCGCCGATCCCGACCGCAGCCCGGTCGAGGACGTGCAAGCCGCCGTCGTGGTCGACCTCGCCTACGCCGACCGCGAGACCGCACTCGTGCGGCAGGCCAAGGCTAAAGGCGCGACCACCGTGGACGGGCTCGCAATCCTCGTGCGCCAGGGCGCACTCAGCCTCACGCGCTGGACCGGCCGCCCCGCGCCGCTTGACGCCATGCGCGCCGCCGTCCGCGCCCATTGACCGCCGGCCGCAATGGGGACGCGTTCCCGGCTACGGCGAGTCGCTACAAAACGGGGATGCGCCTCGTCGTCGCCGTGCTCGCGGCGGTCCTTGCGCTCGCTCCTGCGGCGGGCGCGGCGAGCGCGACTGTCGCCCACGGCCACCACGGCCCCGTCTGGATCCAGGATGGCGCCCAGGCCGGGGACTCGGCGCGATGATCGCCGTCACCGGAGCGACCGGCGGCCTCGGCGGACGCGTCGCTCGCCGTCTCGCCGAGCGCCGCATCCCCCAGCGGCTGGTCGTGCGCGACCCGTCGAGAGCTCACGAACTCCCGAACGCCGAGATCAAGGGTCCCGCGGGCTACGCCGACGGCGACCGCCTGCGCGCCGCCCTCCGGGGCGTCGAGACCCTCTACTTCGTCCCGGCGACCGAGGACGTCGATCGCCTCGACCAGCACCGCACCGCCATCAAGGCGGCCGCCGACGTCGGCGTCGAGCGCATCGTCTATGTCTCGTTCCAGGGCGCTGCCGCCGACGCCACCTTCACCTTCGCGCGCGACCACTTCCACACCGAAGAGCTCATCCGCGCCACCGGCATCCCGTTCACCTTCCTGCGGTCGAGCCTCTACCTCGACTTCATCCCACACATGGTTGGCGACGACGGCGTCCTCAGAGGCCCCGCCGGCGAGGGCAGGGTCGCGCCGGTGGCCCGCGACGACCTCGCCGACGCCGCGGTCGCGGTGCTGGCGTCCCCTGCCAACGCGCACGCCGGCCGCACGTATGACCTGACCGGCCCCGAAGCGCTGACGATGGCCGAGATTGCAGGGCGGCTGGGCGCGACCTTCCACGACGAGACCTTGGAGGAGGCCTGGGCCGCGCGCCGTCCCACCGGTGCGCCGGACTGGATGATCGAGGGCTGGATCACCACCTACCTCGCCATCGCCCGCGGCGAGCTGGGGCGTGTGACCGACCACGTGGAACAGCTCACGGGCCATCCGCCACGAGGCCTCTGAGCCCGGCCCACGCCGCACTCGCCTCGCCCGGTTCGTGAACCCACTGATACGGTCGACAAAGCGTGCCCTTCGGAGCCAGCAACCACCACCAGGCGACGCACCCGCCGGCGGATACCGCCGCCCTCGTCGACCTCGTTTTCCAGGACCAGGACGGCAACGACGTCCGCCTCGGCGACCTCTGGTCGCAAAAGCCCGTCGTCCTGGCGTGGCTGCGCCACTACGGCTGAACGTTCTGTCGCCAGCACGCGGTGCAGTTGGATCGCGACCGGGCACGATCCTCGTCGACGGTAGTTCCGACGCACGCCACTGGCGTGGTTGTCGCCCTCCATCCCCACGCGGCGCATGAGTGGCTCCTCCGTCGTCCCGATGCTCGACCACCCTGTCGCGCGGCGCCGCTGCCTAGGTCGAGAAGGGGGCCGACGTCGAGGAGCTGCGCTCGGCGGTGCCCGAGGTGGGCCGCCGCAAGGTCGCGCTTGGAACCGCTTTGCCGCGCGCTTGAGGATGGCCCAGGCGGCATCGCCTCGACTGCCGGTTTCCCTATCCTCGCGCCCTTCATGCCCGCCGACGACGAGCGTTGCCATCCGTGTCGCGGCACCGGCCGCCTGGTCTCGACGCTCGGCGGCTCGCCGCACGAGGTCGATTGCCCCTGGTGCGAGGGCTCCGGCCGCTTCCAGGCCGGCCACGACGCGCAAGCCGCGGCCGCAGGGGGAGAGCCGGGAGTCCACCAACCTTCGTCCGCCCGCGGTACCTCGGACTAGCGGGCTGGCCGGGGCCGTGGCCGTCAAGCTGGGGCGAGCGCGCCGGGGCGGTTCGGACGATCGCCGGTCCCCTAGGACTGCTTGACGTCCACGATGCCGACCACCTGCCCTCCCTCCTGCATTCGCACCTCGAAGCGTCCGGCGTGGTCGAGCAGCGTGTCGAACCGGGCCGGCGTCGTCGGGTCGACCGGGCGGATCTGCTCGAGGCCCGGGATCTCGACCTGGTCGATCCGATCCGATTCGACCGTCAGCAGGAGGTGGTCCCCGACCCGGGCGGCGATGGTGCGGGCGCGGGCCGGAGAGGCGCCGATGTCGGCCTTGATGGTGGTGCGTTCGGGCGCGGAGATCGTCGGCGTCGTCTTGTCCTCACCGTCGTCGCGGGGAATGATCGCCGCGGCGACGACGGCGAGCGCGAGGAGCCCGGCTACGAACCAGAGGACGCGGCGCAGCACGGGCGCAGGGTAGTGGGGCCCGCCTGGCCCGACACCCGTCCAGGATTCCTGGACATCCGATTTCAATTTCATGCCGTTTTGCAACGAACTGCGCACGTCCCTCGATCGGCCGCCCGCCCGAACCTAGGGTCGCACCGTGGCGCTCCTCGCAACCGGACTGAGCGGGCTGATGCTCGGGTCGTTCCTCAACGTGGTGGCGTTTCGGCTGCCGCGGGGCGAGTCGCTCGTGCGGCCGTCGCACTGCCCCTTGTGTGGCGCCGCGGTGCGCCCGTACGACAACGTCCCGGTCCTGTCGTGGCTGTGGCTGCGCGGGCGCTGCCGCGGCTGCGGCGAGGGGATCTCGCCGCGCTACCCGGTGGTCGAGGCGGTCACCGCACTGCTGTTCGTCGCCGTGCTCGCGGTGGGGGGCGTCGATGCCGACGCGCTGCCCGGGCTCGCGCTGGTCCTCGTGCTCGTGCCCACGACCCTGATCGATCTCGAGTACCGGATCATCCCCAACGCGCTCATGGCCGTGGGCGCCGCGCTCGGGCTGGCGCTGGTGGCCGTGACCGACCCCTCCCATCTGGCCGAGCACGTGATCGCCGCGGCGGCGGCGGGCGGGTTCTTCTTCGTGGTCGTGCTCGCCTACCCCGAGGGCATGGGGGTGGGCGACGCCAAGCTCGCTGCGGTGCTCGGGCTGTACCTCGGGGCGTCGGTGATCCCGGCCCTGGTCGTCGCGCTGCTGACCGGCACGCTCGTTGGCGTGGTGATCATCGCCCGAAAGGGCGCGAAAGCCGGGCGCAAGACCGCGGTCCCGTTCGCCCCGTTCCTGGCGATGGGCGGCATCGTCGGCCTGCTCGCCGGGCCGGCGATGATCGACTGGTACCTGCGGGCCTTCGCCGGCTCTTAGGTCCCTGAGCCTGGATCGCCGTCGCTGACAAGGACGCAGGAAGCGTGGCGTGCTTTGCCCGCGAGCGACCGAGGACGCGGTCAGCGGCGGCGAGACAGACTCAAGGAAGGCGGGCGAACCAGAAGAGGGAGAAGCCCCCGGCCGCGAGCATGATCACGATCGCGGCCGCCGCCGGCACGAAGGTCACTTCCTTCTTGACCGGCTTGGCCTTCACCTTCGAGCCGAGATCCTTGTAGATCTGCCCCAGCTTCTTGGCATCGGGGGCGCTGAAGAAGCGGCCGCCGGTGGTCTCGGCGATCTGCTTCAGCGTCGGGCGGTCGGGTGGCACCTGGATGGTCTGGGTGAACCCGAGGTTGTCCTGCACCTGGACCGTGCCGGTCGGCGTGCCGAGCGCGACCGTGTTGATGCGGATACCGAGCCGCTTGGCGGTCTGCGCGACCCCCATCGGGTCGGTGGCCCCCGTGGTGTTCTTGCCGTCGGAGAGCAGGACGACCTGGGCGGGCGCGCGCTTCTGGCCCGGCTTCCTCTTGAGCCCCTTGGGCCCGAACGCGCTCTGCAGCGAGCGCACCGACACGCTGAGGGCGTCGCCCATCGCCGTGCCGCCCTGGGCCTGCAGGGCGTCGAGCGCCTGGTTGACCTGCGAGCGATCGGTGGTCGGGTTTACGAGCAGGCGGGCGGCCTGGTCGAAGGTGACGAGCCCGAGCCGCACCTGCTTGGGGATCTTGGTCACGAACTGCTTGGCCGCGTTGCGGGCCGCGGTCATGCGGTTGGGCTTGACGTCGGTCGCGGTCATCGACCCCGACGTGTCGGTGGCGAGCATGATCGCCCCCTGCTCGCGCGTGCTCGACACGTCCACGCGCGGGCGCGCGAGCGCCACGATCAGCAGGGCGGTCGCGAGCAGCATGAGGACGGCAGGGACGTGGCGGCGCCAGCTCGGCGTCTCGGAGACGACGTTGGCGAGCAGGTCGAGGTTGGTGAAGCGGACGGCGTAGCGGGTGCGCCGCCGCTGCAGCACGACGTAGAGGAAGGCCAGCAGCGGGATCGCCAGCAGGCAGAGCAGGACCAGCGGCCACTGGAAGCTCATCGCAGGCCCCGTCCGAGCCGCTTGGCCAGCGGGCGCAGCCAGTCGCCCGAAGTCGACAGCACGGCATGGTCGACGCGGGCGTCGCGCAAGAGCCGCGCCACCTGCTCGCGCTCGGAGGCCGCGGCGGCGGCAAAGCGCTCCCGGAGCTTGCGCGAGCGCGTGTCGGCGCGGACCTGGCGTCCAGTCTCGGGGTCGACGAGCGAGAGCACGCCCATCGCCGGCAACTCCTGCTCGCGCGGGTCGCGGACCTCGACGCAAAGCACGGAGTGGCGGGCGCGGATGGCGCGCAGCGGGTCAAGCCAATCCTGCGGCCCGCGGAAGTCGGAGACGAGCACGACGAGCCCGCCCTGGCGCGCGAGCGCCCCCGCCCGCCGCAGCGCGGCGCCCAGCGACGTGGCGCCGCCCCCGCTGGCCGGAGGCTCCTCGCGCAAGGCCAGCAGGAGGCCGAGCAGGCCGGCGCGGCCCTGTCGCGGCGGCAGGGTCAGCGTCTCGGCGCCGCCGAAGGCGAACACCCCGAGCCGATTCGAGCGCTTGGTCGCGAGCTGGCCGACCACGAGCGCCACGCCCTCCGCGACGTCGGCCTTGCGCCGGTCGGCCGTGCCGAAGTGCATCGAGGCCGACGCATCGAGCAGCAGCCACGTGGTCAGAGCACGCTCGGCCACGGGCACGCGCACGTGCGCCTGGCGCATGCGGGCGGTGACATTCCAGTCGATCGTGCGCACGTCGTCGCCGGGCACGTACGGACGCACCGCGGCGAGCTCGATCCCGCCCCCGATCCCGGGCGCCTTGTGCTCGCCCGGCATGATGCCCTGGACGCGGCGCGAGAGCGTGAGGTCCAGCGCCCGCAGCAGCGTGGCGGGCGTCGGTCCCGGGCCCGGCCGGTCCGGGGTGCGCTCCCGGACCTGGGGAAGCCTCACGCGACGGCCTCGCGCCCGACGCTCTTCGGACGCGGGACGACCTGGACCACCTGGTCGAGGATGGCGTCGGTCGTGATTTCCTCGGCGAGCGCGTCGTAGGTGGGGACGATGCGGTGGCGGAGCACGTCGTGGGCGAGCGCCTGCACGTCGATCGGCAGGGCATAGTTGCGGCCGCGCAGGAGGGCGAGGGCGCGAGCGCCGTGCACCAGGTTGATCGAGGCGCGCGGGCTGGCCCCGAACTCGATGTAGCTCGCCAGGCGCTGCAGCCCGACCCGGGCGGGGTCGCGCGTGGCGAGTGCGAGCGCGACCGCGTAGCGGGCGACCTCGGGATCGACGTAGACCCGGCGCGCCGCCTGCTGATAGGCGTGGAGCTCTTCGGGGCTGAGGACGCGGTCGACATGTGCTTCCGGCCGCAGCGACCGGTCGACCACGGTGAGCTCGTCGCTCTCGGCCGGATAGTCGATGACGACCTTGAACATGAAGCGGTCGACCTGGGCCTCGGGGAGCGGATAGGTGCCCTCGGACTCGATCGGGTTCTGGGTCGCCATGACGAGGAACGGGTCCGGCACAGGGTAGGTCTGAGGGCCGATCGTGACCTGGCTCTCCTGCATGACCTCGAGCAGGGCCGACTGCACCTTCGCGGGGGCGCGGTTGATTTCGTCGGCGAGGAGGAAGTTGCAGAACACCGGGCCGAGCTCGGTGTCGAAGCCGCCGGTGTCGGGCCGGTAGATCCGTGTCCCGACGAGGTCGGCGGGGACGAGGTCGGGCGTGAACTGGATCCGCTTGAACGTGCCGCCGAGCACCTCGGCGACGGTCTTGATCGTCAAGGTCTTGGCCAGTCCCGGCACACCCTCGAGCAGCAGGTGGCCGCCGGAGAGCAGGGCGACGAAGACTCGCTCGAGCATCCCGTCCTGGCCCACGATCACGCGCTTGACCTCGAACAGGGCGGCCTCGAGGGCCTGTCGCGCGTCCTCGGGATGGCCGGCGGGGCGGAGGGTCGGATGCTCGTCGGTCACGTCTGCCTTTCGGTCGCCAGGAGAGGAGATGTGTAGCCGCGCGCCGTCAAAGCAGAGTAAACGCTCGATCGCAGGTTGAGTGGACGAATAGGACACCCGGTACGTCATCAAGTGGAGTGGGCCGGCTCGTAGAGTTCCCGGCCCATGGCGCTCCGCCTCATCACCGCCGGGGAGTCCCACGGGCCCGGCCTGACCTGCATCGTCGAGGGGCTGCCCGCGGGGCTGCGCATCGCCCCCGAGGACCTCGACCGTGATCTTGCGCGCCGCCAGCTCGGCCACGGCCGCGGCGGGCGGATGAAGATCGAGAGCGACACGGCGCAGGTCACGGCCGGCATCCGCCACGGCCAGACGCTGGGCGGCCCGATCGCCCTCCAGGTCGCCAATCGCGACTACGCCAACTGGGAGGAGCGGATGAACCCGTGGCCCGTGGAGGGCGACATCGACGAGGTCCACCTGCCGCGGCCGGGCCACGCCGACCTCGCCGGCGTCACCAAATTCGGCCACACCGACGTCCGCAACGTCCTTGAGCGCGCGAGCGCGCGCGAGACCGCCGCGCGCGTTGCCGGCGGCGCGCTGGCCAAGACGTTTCTTTCAACGCTCGGAGTCGCCGTCTTCTCCCACGTGCTCCAAATCGGCCAGGCCAAGGCGCCAGAACGCGAAGACCTCACCCCAGAGGACCTCGCAACGGTCGACGAGTCGCCCGTCCGCTGCCTCGACCCCGCCGCGAGCGACGCGATGGTCGAGGAGATCAACGTCATGCGCAAGCGCAACGAGTCGCTCGGCGGCCTCTTCGAGGTGCGCGCGTTCGGCGTCCACCCAGGCCTCGGCTCGCACGCCAGCTGGGAGGAGCGCCTGGACGGCCGCCTGGCCGGTGCCCTGATGTCGATCCAGGCGATGAAGGCGGTCGGGTTCGGAGACGGCTTCGAGCTCGCCGGCACCTACGGGTCGCAGGCCCACGACGAGATCTTCTGGAGCGCCGAGCGCGGCTACTACCGCGAGACCAACCGCGCCGGCGGCCTGGAGGGCGGCATGACCACCGGCGAGGCGCTCGTCGTGCGCGTCGCCATGAAGCCGCTCTCGACCCTGACCAAGCCGCTGCGCTCGGTCGACACCGAGACCCACGAGCCGGCCCAGGCCCTGCGCGAGCGGACCGACTCCACCGCCGTGCCCGCCGCCGGGGTGGTGGGGGAGGCCATGGTCGCGTTCGTGCTCGCCGACGCCTACCGGAGCAAGTTCGGCGGTGACCACATCGAGGACGTCCTCGCGGCCGTCCGCGCCTACGAGCAGCGCATCGAGTGGCGTCGCCGCTGACCGACCGCGCGCTCGTCTTCGCGGGCTTCATGGGGGCGGGCAAGACCGTCGCCGCCCAGGCGGCAGCCAAGGCCTGGGGCGTGGAGGCCATCGACACCGACGCGCTGGTCGAGCGCGAGCTCGGCGTCCGCATCCCCGACTTCTTCGCCGACCAGGGCGAGGAGGCGTTCCGGCTGCGCGAGGAGATCGTCATCGCCCACGCCCTCGACCACGCGCCGCCCGGGTCGGTGGTGGCGCTCGGCGGCGGCGCTCTCGGCTCCCCCCGCGTGCGCGAGGCCGCCGGTCGTCATCTGGTCGCGTGGCTCGACGTCGACGTCGACACCTGCTGGGCCCGCGTGGCCGGGGACGGGGCCGACCGGCCGCTGGCGGCCGACCGCGACGCCTTCGCCCGCCTGCACGCCGAGCGCCAGTCGGCCTACGAGGCCGCCGCCCAGGTCGTGATCCTCAACCGCTCGCCCGACACCGTCGCCACCGCCCTGCCCGGGCTCGAATCCCTCGCGAACCGCGCGGCCGGCACCCGCATGCTGTGGGCGTGGTCGGCCTCGGCGCAGTACCCGGTCTACCTGCGCGACGGCCTACTCGCCGACGATGCGCCGTGGCCCGGGCCTGGTCGGCGCTTCCTCGTCACCGACGGCGCCGTCGGCCGGCTGTACGCCGACCGGCTCGAGCCGCTGGCCGGTCGCGTGAGCGTGATGCCCGGCGAGCAGTCCAAGACCGTCGCCCACGCCGAGATCGTCTGGACCGAGCTCGTGCGCGCCGGCCTGACCCGCAGTGACCATCTCGTAGCGCTCGGCGGCGGCGTCATCGGCGACCTGGCCGGGTTCTGCGCGGCGACCTACCAGCGCGGCGTCCCGATCGTCCACGTGCCGACCACCGTAGTCGCCCAGGTCGACTCCGCCTACGGCGGCAAGACGGGCGTCGACCTGTCCGAGGCCAAGAACTACGTCGGCGCCTACCACCAGCCCACGGCGGTGCTGGTCGACCCCGGCACCCTGCGCACGCTGCCGCGGGAGGAGCGCGCCGCCGGTTACGCCGAAATCGTCAAGACCGCCCTC
>JBJMKX010000083.1:0-15733 GCA_045805605.1 Solirubrobacteraceae bacterium | reverse complement strand
GCAGCCACGAACGCTACGCCGGCTCGGCGATCCCGGGCACGCGGCGCTCGCCGCGCTCCTCGAAGTAGGCCCACTCGAGCTCCCCCAGCTCGCCCGCGGGCGGGTCGCCGTAGATCCATTCCCGACTGATCCGGTGCCAGTTGCGCGTTGCCCGTAGCTGCGCCAGCACCGCCAGCACGCCCGTCTCCATCCGCCTGCCCATCAGCTCCTCGGCGGGGATGCTCTCGCGGCGTATCAGGTCGAAATAGGGCGAACGCGGGTCCGAGGTGGCCTCGATCACCTTCATCACCCGCTCCGGCGTGAGCTGAATCTCGCGGTCCTCCATGTACCAGCCGCCGACCACCATCACGTGCTCCATCAGCCGCTCGGCGTCGAACTTCGACGGATTCTTGATGAAGCCGAGATCGTGGAGCGCCTCGCGGAGCGCCTCCGGGTCGCGACGCGCGGCGGCGTCGATCGCCCGCTGCTCCAGCTCGATCTGCTCGCGGTCGAGCCGCTTGGTCATCCCAAAGTCGAGGAAGGCGACCCTGGCGTCGGGCATCAGGATGTAGTTGCCCGGGTGGGGATCGGCATTGAACTGCTGTAGGTGGTAGATCGAGCCGAAGCAGAACCGGAAGACGATTTCGCCGAAGCGGTCGCGATCCTCCTGCGGCAGACGCTTCACGTCCTCGAACCCGAGGCCGTCGACGTACTCGGTTACCAGCACCCGGCGCCGCGAGAGGCGGGTGAGCACGTCGGGGACGTAGATGAAGGGATGGCCGCGGTAGGCGCGGGCGAAGGTCCGTTGGCTCTGCGCCTCGTACTCGTAGTCGAGCTCCTCCATAACCCGCAGGCGCAGCTCCTCGGCGACCTCCCTGGCGTCGAGTCCGGGCGCGATCGCACGCGCCAGGCGCATGATCATCCCCACGTTGCGGAGGTCCGACTCGAGCGCCTCGGCGATCCCGGGGTACTGAATCTTGACCGCGACCGCGCGACCGTCGTGCAGGCTGGCGCGGTGCACCTGGCCGATTGAGGCGGCGGCGAAGGCGTCCTTCTCGATCTCGGCGAACAGCTCCTCGAGTGGCTCACCGCGGTACTCCTCCTCCAGGACCTTGCCCACCTTCTCCCACGGCATCGAAGGCGCCGAGCTGCGCAGCTTGGCGAGCTCCCCCTGGTAGAGCTCCGCGTATTCGGGCGGCAGGAACTCGGTGTCGACGAAGGAGGCGAGCTGGCCGAGCTTCATCGCCGCTCCCTTCATCTCCCCCAGGGTCGAGGCCATCTTGACCGCCGTCTCCAGGTGGCGCGCCTCGAGTCGACGCTCGGCTCGCTCGTCCGACCGGGCGACATTCGCAGCCTTCGTGCCCGCGTAGCGGGTCGCCTGCGCGCCCAGCGCCGAGCCCAGCTTCGCCGAGCGCCGGATCCGGCCCTTGGGGATCTTGTCGTCGGCCATGACACCAGAGTAACCGCGAGCTGCCCACATTTCGGCTCTCGTATGCTTGCCGGCGTGCCGAGCCGGGGGGCCATCACCTACGCCGGCCACGCCACGGTGCTGATCGAGATGGGGGAGGCGAGGCTGCTCACCGACCCCCTGCTCCGCGAACGCCTGCTGGTGGTCCTGCGCCGGCACGGCGGCGTCGACCGCGACGCCCTCGGGCGGGTCGACGGGGTGCTGATCTCGCACCTTCATCTCGACCACCTCGACCTTGCATCGCTTCGCAAGATCGGGCGCTCGGTGCCGATCCTGGCTCCTCCGGGAAGCGCCGATCTCCTGGCCAGGCACGGGTTCGCGAACGTGAGCGAGCTCTCCCCCGGGGAGACTGAGACGCTGGCCGGGGTCCAAGTGCGCGCCGTGGAGGCGCTGCACGTCGGAGGGCGCATGTTCGGGCTCGGCAAGGGAGGGGCCGTCGGCTACGTCGTCGAGGGACCGATGCGGGTCTACTGGGCGGGCGACACCGAGTTGTTCGATGGGATGCGGGACCTGGCCGAGGACCTCGATGTCGCGCTGCTGCCGATCTGGGGATGGGGCCCGAGGCTGGGCCACGGTCACCTCGATCCTGAAGGAGCGGCCAGGGCGCTGACCATGCTCCGGCCGCGGTTCGCGGTGCCGGTCCACTGGGGAACGTTGGCGCCCGTTGGCGCGAAGCGCATCTGGCCATGGCTGTTCGAGCGGCCGGCGCGCGAGTTCGTGGAGTGGGCGCGGCGGCTTGCGCCCGAGGTCGAGGTTCGTGTGCTCGAGCCAGGTCAAAGCCTGCAACTCGAGTCCAGCTATCCTCCGGGCCGGCCATGGCCAGCGATCGGGCAACACTGAAGGTCGAGCAGCGCAGCGAGTTCGGCTCGCGGCCGAGCCGCCGCCTGCGCCGCTCCGGCCTGGTTCCCGGCGTCGTCTACGGCGAAGGCAGGGAAGCGCGCCCGTTTCAGGTACCCGAGCGTCTGGCACGCACGGTGCTCACCCGCGGCGGCGCTCTGATCGATCTCGAGTTCGATGGCTCCGGCACCACCCCGGTGGTGGTCAAGGAGCAGCAGCGGGACCCGGTGCGAGGCTTGCTGATCCACCACGACCTGCTCGAGGTGAAGCTCGACGAGGAGATCGAGGCCGAGGTGCCGATCGAGCTGCTCGGGACCGAGGACGCCCCCGGCGTCAAGGAGGGCGGCGTGCTGGAGCACGTCACGCACCAGATCACGATCGAGGCCCTGCCGACCGCGATCCCGGAGAGCATCCCCGCCGATGTCTCCGGAATGTCGATCGGCGACACGCTTCAGCTCAGTGCCGTGATCGCTCCCGAGGGAGTCGAGTTCGCCGTCGACGACCCCGGCGAGGTGACGATCGCCACCCTGTCGCCCCCGCGGGTCGAGGAGGAGCCCGAGCCGGAGGTCGAGGAGGAGACCGCGCTGATCGGCGAGGAGGGCGAGGTCCCCGAGGGCGAGGAGGCCCCTGCGGAGGGCGAGGCCGCATCGGAGGGCGAGGCCCCGGCCGAGGGCGGCGGGGAGGGGGAGTAGCCCTGCCGTCGCTCGAGCGCTTGCGGGGGGACTAGCAGCTGTCGCTTCTTCGCCGGCTTCGTCGCGGTGGAGAGGAGGGGCAACCCGTGGTCTCGGCGGGCACCGAGCGCGTGCTGGTCGTCGGTCTCGGCAACCCCGGCTCTCGCTACGCCGCCACTCGCCACAACCTCGGCTTCGAGGTGGCCGCCGAGCTCACCAGGCGGTGGGAGATGCCGAGGGCGAAGGAGCGCTTTCGCGGGCGGATCACCGAGGGCCGCGCCGGCCCGGGGGGGCCGCGGGTGGCGGTCCTCATCCCGCAGACCTACATGAACGAGTCGGGCACCTCCGCCGGGCCGGCGCGAGGGGCCCTGAAGCTGCCGCTGGAGCGGATCGTCGTCGTCCACGACGAGATCGACCTGCCGTTCGGGGAGGTCCGCACCCGCATCGGCGGCGGGACCGCCGGCCACAACGGGCTGAAGTCGCTGGTACGAGGGCTCGGCAGCCCCGACTTCGCGCGGGTGCGGGTCGGCGTGGGGCGCCCGAATTCGACCGACCCCGAGGTCGTCTCCGGGTACGTTCTCGGCCGCTTCCGCGAGTCGCCGGCGCAGGTCGCCGCGCTGGTCGACGACGCGGCCCGGGCGGTCGAGGAGACCGTCGGCGCGTGATCGGCCAGTCGATGCCATGGCCCCGGTCGCCTGGTTCCGCGACCCCGATGGCAACGGCTCTCACCGAGCGAGCGCTCCTAGACTGAAAGAGCAACCCGGCCGCGCGCCGCCCGCGGTCGCTTTGTGTGCCCGAACGCGCCGGCCGCCGCCGGCTCGACCGCTCTGAACATGGCTCTCCGCACCCTCCTCCAACCCGCTCTCGACGACCCCGCCGCAGCCACCCTCGCGCGCGACGGGGGTCGAGCGTTCGTCGCCTCGGCCCTGCGGCCGTACCTGATCGCGGCGCTCGCCGAGGCAGACGCGACCGTATCCGTCCTCGTGGTCGCCGCCGACGACCGCGCGGCGCGCGACCTCGCCGTCGACCTGCGCGCGTGGCTGAGGCCGCGGGCCGTGCGCTTCTACCCCTCCCGCGGCGTGTCCTACGAGTCGCACCTGGTCCCGCCGCCCCACCTCGTCGGCCTGCGCATCGCTGCCCTTGATGCATTGCGCGAGGCGGAGGCGCCGGTCGTCGTCGTCAGCGCGGTGGCCCTCTCCGAGAAGGTCCCCGACCCCGAGCTGCGCCCGCACGGGTTCGTGATCGAGAAGGGCGAGCTGCTCGACCTCGAGGAGACCGCGCAGGACCTCGTCGCCGCCGGCTACGAGCGCGTCGACCAGGTCGAGGACCGCGGGCAGTTCGCCATCCGCGGCGGCATCCTCGACCTCTATCCGGCCACCGAGGAGCGCGCCGTGCGGATCGACCTCTTCGACGACGAGGTCGAGTCGCTGCGCCTGTTCTCGACCTTCACCCAGCGGTCGCTGGGCGACGCCGAGCGGGTCGAGATCGCGCCCGCCGCCGAGCTCGCGCCCCAGCATCGCGAGCTGGCCGAGATTGCTGCGCTCGAAGAGGAGCGGCCGGATATCGCCGAGCTGCTGCCGGTCGACCGCTTCCACGCCTTCTTCGACCTCGTGCCCGAGCGGGCCCATGCCATCCTCGCGGCCGAGGAGGAGGTCGGGCCGGCGCTCGCCGACCATTGGCAGGACGTCTGCGCCGCCTTCCACGACGCCGACGCGCATCACCTCTACGTCCGCCCCGACGAGGTCGAGAGGGCGCTCGCCGCCCGCGCGCGCGTACGCCTGTCGGCGACCTCGTCCGACCAGCCGGTGCGCTTCCACGCCCAGGCCGCCGACACTGCGGCGCGCTCGCTGCGCGAGGCCGAGGCCGAGCTCGAGAAGCTCGTGCGCTCCGGCTACCGCACCGTGGTGGCGTGGCCGCGCCGGGGCGAGGGCGAACGCGCCGCCTACAACCTCGCCCGCTCGACACCCGGCTGGCTGGACGGCGGACCGGTGCACCCGGGCGAGCTCAAGTTCGCCACCGCCGCCCTGCGCGAGGGCTTCGTCGCCCCCGGCTTCAAGGTCGCCGTCCTGCCCGAGCACCGGCTGCTGCGCCGCCGGCGAGCCGAGGACGCGCCGCGTCCGCGCGCCGGGCGGTTGCGGAGCTTCGCCGACCTGCGCACGGGCGACATCGTCGTCCACGAGGACCACGGCATCGCCCGCTTCGCCGGCTTCGACACCAAGACCGTCGCCGGCGTCACCCGCGACTACCTGAACCTCGAGTTCCAGGGCGACGACAAGGTCTTCATGCCGGTCGACCAGCTGGCGAAGATCTCGCGCTACGTCGGCGCCGGCGGCGACGCCCCCCCGCTGAGCAAGCTGGGCGGCGCCGCCTGGGAGCGCATGAAGGCGCGCGCTCGCAAGGCGGCCCAAGAGCTCGCCGGAGAGCTGCTCGAGCTCTACGCCGAGCGCAAGCGCCGGACCGGCTTCGCCTTCGAGGTCGAGTCCGAGTGGCTGCAGCAGTTCGAGCAGGCCTTCCCCTATACCGAGACCCCCGACCAGCGCGACACCATCGAGGCGGTCAAGGCCGACATGGAGGCGCCGCGCCCGATGGACCGGCTCATCTGCGGCGACGTCGGCTTCGGCAAGACCGAGGTGGCGCTGCGCGCCGCCTTCATCGCAGCCGAGAACGGCAAGCAGGTCCTGATGCTCGTGCCGACCACCATCCTCGCCCAGCAGCACTACGGCACCTTCGCCGAGCGCCTGCGCGACTACCCGTTCACGGTGGAGCACGTCTCGCGCTTCCGGCCCCAGAAGGAGCAGCGCCAGGCGATCAAGGGCTTCGCCGAGGGCCGCGTGGACATCCTCATCGGCACCCATCGCCTGCTCTCGCGCGACATCCGGCCCAAGGACCTCGGCCTGCTCATCGTCGACGAGGAGCAGCGCTTCGGCGTGCGCCAGAAGGAACTGCTGCGCCAGCTCAAGCTGCGCGTCGACGTCATCGCCCTGTCGGCCACGCCGATCCCGCGCACGCTGCAGATGTCGCTGGCCGGGCTGCGCGACATCTCGGTGATCGAAACGCCGCCCGAGGGCCGCCGCCCGATCCGCACCTGGGTGGGGGAATACGACGAGGAGCTCGTGCGCACGGCGCTTCAGCGCGAGGTGGACCGCAAGGGCCAGGCCTTCTTCCTCCACAACCGCGTCGAGACCATCGACGAGACCGCCGAGCGCCTGCGCGGCATGCTCCCGGAGGTGCGCTTCGAGGTCGCCCACGGCCAGCTCGACGAACGGGCGCTCGAGCAGCGGATGCTGAGCTTCCTGCGCGGCGACGCCGACGTGCTCGTGTGCACGTCGATCATCGAGTCGGGGCTCGACATTCCACAGGCCAACACGCTCGTCGTCGAGCGCTCGGATGCCTTCGGGCTGGCCCAGCTCTATCAGATCCGCGGGCGCGTCGGTCGGTCGCACGAGCGCGCCTACGCCTACCTGCTCTATCCGTCGGCAGGGGCCCTGACGGCCGAGGCGGGGCAGCGCCTGGCCGCGCTGTCGGACTTCACCGAGCTTGGCGCCGGCGTGCGCAGCGCGATGCGCGACCTCGAGATCCGCGGCGCCGGCAACCTGCTCGGGCCCGAGCAGTCGGGCCATGTCGCGGCGCTCGGCTTCGAGCTGTACCTGCAGATGCTCGACGAGGCGGTGCGCGCGCGGATGAGCGACGGGGCGCCGGAGGACGAGGTCGAGCCGGTCCGCCTGGATGTCAACGTCGACGCCTACGTCCCGGCCGACTACGTGCCCTACGAGCAGGCCAAGGTCGACGTCCACCGCCGCGTGGCCGCCGCCCGCGACGTCGCCGAGCTCGAGCTGCTGCGCGAGGAGCTGGCCGACCGCTTCGGCGAGCTTCCCGAGCCGCTGGAGAACCTCGTCGCCCTCCAGAAGGCCCGGATCAAGCTCGGTCAGGCGGGCGCGCGGACGGTGTCGTTCCGAGGCGACCGGCTGGCGGTGACGCCGATCGAGCTCGACTCCGCCCAGGCCAAGGCGTTGCGCGCCCGCATCCCCGAGGCGGTCTACGAGTTCGGCCGCTCGCAGCTGCTGGTGCGGGTCCCCGGCGACGCGTCCCGGCGCTTCCCGGCCGTGGTCCGCGCCGCCGACGCCCTGCTGGAGACCGTCAGCACGCCCTCCTCACTTAAATCCTCCTAAACCGTGTGGGGACCGTTTATGTCGCTCGCTACCCTTGCCCGCGTCGTGCAACGTATGGGTCGTCTGTCCCTGGCGCTCGGCGCCTTTTTCATTATTGCGCTCGTCCTCTCGGCGTGCGGCGGGAACAACGTGCCGGGCAACGCCGTCGCCAACGTCGACGGCACGCTGGTCACCACCCAGCAGTTCGGGCACTGGATGACCGTGGCCGCCCGGTCGCAGAACCCGACCGGCGGCGCCGCGAGCGTCCCCGACGCGCCCACCTTCGCCAAGTGCGTGGCGTCCAAGCGCAAGTCCCAGCCCAAGCCGACCAAGGGCCAGAAGCCGCCCACGGACGCCCAGCTGAAGTCGCAGTGCAAGCAGGAGTTCGACGGGCTGCGCGACCAGGTCATGCAGTTCCTGATCTCGGCCCAGTGGATCCAGGGCGAGGCGGAGGACCAGGGGATCAAGATCTCGCAGGCGGACGTCAACAAGCGCTTCGCCCAGACCAAGAAGCAGTCGTTCCCCAAGGAGTCCGACTACCAGAAGTTCCTCAAGCAGTCGGGCATGACGCAGGCCGACATCCTCTTCCGGGTCAAGCTCGACGCAATGTCGAGCAAGATCCGCGACAAGGTGACCAAGGGCAAGTCCAAGGTCACCGACGCGCAGATCACGCGCTACTACAACAAGAACAAGAAGCGCTTCGCCCAGCCCGAGCGGCGCGACCTGCGCATCGTCCTGACCAAGACCCAGTCCCAGGCCCGGGCGGCCAAGAAGGCGCTCGACTCCGGCCAGTCGTGGAAGACGGTGGCGAAGAAGTACTCGACCGACCAGTCGACGAAGAACAACGGCGGCCAGCTGCTCGCGGTCACCAAGGGCCAGCAGGACCGCACCTTCGAGAACGCGGCCTTCAAGGCGACGAAGAACAAGGTCCTCGGGCCGGTCAAGACCCAGTTCGGCTACTACGTCTTCGAGGTCGGGAAGATCACCCCGCCCTCGCAGCAGTCGCTCGCGCAGGCCAAGAACACCATCAAGCAGCTGCTCGCCTCCCAGAACTCGCAGAAGGCGCTCAACGACTTCGTCAAGGACTTCCAGAAGAAGTGGAAGGACCGGACGAACTGCCGCAAGGGCTTCATCACCCAGGACTGCTCGAACGCGCCCAAGCCGAAGAAGACCAACACCACGGCCCCGGGTGCCACGCCGACCCCGCAGGGCGGTGCGGGCGCGGCGCCGCAGGGCGGTGCGGGCGCGGCTCCGCAGGGCGGTGCGGGCGCGGCGCCCCAGGGCGGCGCCGGCGCGGCTCCGCAGCAGGCGGCTCCGCCGACGTCGACCGGCGGGTGAGCCCGGACGACATCGCCGCGGCCGTCGGCCGCCTCGACGAGCTGACGCGCCGGCTGCGGCGCGACTGCCCGTGGGACCGCCAGCAGGACGAGCGTTCGATCGTCCCGCACACCGTCGAGGAGGCCTACGAGCTCGCCGACGCCGCCCAGCGCGGCGACGACGCCAAGCTGCTCGACGAGCTCGGCGACGTGCTCTTCCAGGTGCATTTCCTGTCGCTGCTGCTCGAGGAGCGCGGCGAGGGCGACCTGGCCGCGGTGGCCGAGCACTGCCGCCAGAAGCTCATCCGCCGCCACCCGCACGTGTTCGGCGACGCCGAGGCGGAGTCCGCGGGCGCCGTCCTGCGCAATTGGGACCGCATCAAGGCCGGCGAGGAGGGGCGCGAGCCGGGCATCTTCGGCGACGTTCCCGACGTTCTCCCATCGCCGCTGTACGCGCGCAAGCTCCAGCGCCGTGCCGCATCCGCGGGCCTGTGGCCGGCGGCGGGCGAGTCCCAGCCGGATGAGGCATCGTTTCAGGCCATCGGCGACGAGCTCTTCGCGCTCGTCGACCGGGCCAGGATGCTGCGGGTCGATCCCGAGCTGGCCCTCCGCGCCGCGGCCGACCGGTTCAGAGAGCAGATCGGAGACGAATGAGCCAGATCGAGCACGTCCATGCGCGCCAGGTCCTCGACTCGCGCGGCAACCCCACCGTCGAGGCGGAGCTGTCGCTGCGCTCCGGGGCATACGGTCGCGCCGCGGTGCCGTCCGGCGCGTCGACCGGCGAGTTCGAGGCCACCGAACTGCGGGACGGCGGCGAGGCGTGGGCGGGCAAGGGCGTCGGCAAAGCGGTTCGCAACGTCAACGTGGAGATCGCCTCGGCGGTGCACGGACGCGACGCGTTCGACCAGCGGGGCCTCGACCGGGCGCTGATCGACCTCGACGGCACGCCGAACAAGTCGCGGCTGGGGGCCAACGCGATCCTCGCGGTGTCGCTGGCCGCTGCTCATGCCGCGGCGGCCGAGGAGGGCCAGCCGCTGTGGCGGTATCTGGGCGGCGAGGCGGCCCGCGTGCTGCCGGTCCCGATGATGAACGTCCTCAACGGCGGCGCCCATGCCCACAACGAGGTCGACTTCCAGGAGTTCATGGTCGTCCCCGCCGGTGCCGCCTCGTTCTCCGAGTGCCTGCGCATGGGGGCCGAGGTCTTCCACGCCCTCAAGCGCACGCTGCACGACCGCGGCCTGCGAACGGCGGTCGGGGACGAGGGCGGCTTCGCGCCCGACCTCGAGTCCAACGAGGCGGCCCTGCAGGCGCTGGTCGAGGGCATCCGCGCCGCCGGGTACGAGCCCGACCGCGACGTTGCCATCGCGCTGGATCCGGCCACCAGCGAGCTGTTCGCCGACGGCTCCTACGTGCTCGAGTACGAGGACCGGTCGCTCTCGGCGTCGGAGCTGACGGACTACTGGGCCGACATCTGCGATCGCTACCCGGTGGTCTCCCTCGAGGACGGGATGGCCGAGGAGGACTGGGGCGGCTGGAAGACCCTGACCGACCGGGTCGGGGAGGCCGTCCAGCTCGTGGGCGACGACCTGTTCGTGACCAACGAGGAGCGGCTGCGGCGCGGGATCGAGTCCGGCGTGGCCAACTCGATCCTGATCAAGGTCAACCAGATCGGGACGCTGACCGAGACGCTCGACGCGATCCAGACCGCGCGTGAGGCCGGTTACACGGCGGTGATGTCGCACCGCTCGGGCGAGACCGAGGACGTCACGATCGCCGACTTGGCCGTCGCGACCGGGTGCGGGCAGATCAAGACGGGGGCGCCGTCGCGCTCGGACCGGGTGGCGAAGTACAACCAGCTCCTGCGGATCGAGGAGGCGCTGGGCGACGACGCCCAGTTCCCCGGGCGGTCCGTGTTCCGCACGTAATCGTGCAGCAGGAAGGAGACTTGCCCCGGCGAAAGAAGCGCTCGAGGGCATGGGCTCCCCCCGTACCATGGCCACCCGCCGCGCCGCGACCGTCCGCTGGGACCGGGTCGGCCGCTTTGCGCTGCTGCTCCTGCTCGGCGTGGTGCTGTTGCTCTACGTCAACCCCGCGCTGAACTACATCGAGACCTGGCAGGCGGCCAACGCGAAGCGCAGCCAGCTCGACCGCCTGCAGGCCGAGAACAAGCGGCTGATGGCCCGCAAGCGGGCCCTCAGGCAGCCGGCGACCCTCGAGCACGAGGCGCGCGCCCTGGGGATGGTCCGCCCGGGCGAGCGCGCCTACCTGATAAAGGGCCTGCCCGACAACTAGGCGCCGGCAAGCGGCATCGACTGGATGACCTCGGCCACGCGCGCCGGCGCGTCCACCTGGACGTAGTGGCGAGCGGGCAGCAGGAACAGGTCCGAGGTGGGGAAGAGCTCGTGGAAGCTCCGCGCCATGCCCGGGTTGAGGTAGGGGTCGCGGGCGCCGAACACGATCCGCACGGGACGGTCGAACCCGTTGAGCTCGCCGGTGCGGGCGGTGGCCGCGGCCACGGCGGGGACCAGGTCGCGGTTGAGGCTCGCGAACGCCGGCTGGGCGGCGCGGAACTGGCGCCAGAGCACGCGCAGGACCCGCTTGCGCGTGACCGGGTTGCTCATGAACTTCCCCACCTGCCAGTGGAACAGCCAGCGGTTGACCTCCTCGTTTTGGCCGATCGCCTCCGTGAGGGCGTTGTAGGCCGGGTCCGAGAACAGCCGGATGGCCTCGGGCGCGTTGGTGGTGGGCATCGCGCTGTAGAAGGTGTTCAGCAGCACGAGCCCGGCGACCTGGTCGCGATGCTCGAGCGACCAGTTGATGGCCGGTGGCCCCGACGCGTCGTGGGCGACGGGGACGATGCCGCCGAGGCGCAGGGCGCGCACGACCGCGTCGAGCTCGCGCTCCTGCTCGTCGAACGTGTAGGTGTGGCCGCGCGGCTTGTCCGAGTCGCCCCAGCCGAGGAAGTCGAAGGCGACGATCCGCCGACCCCGCAGCTTGGGGATCAGCTGGTCGTAGAGCCGCACGCTGTCCGGGAACCCGTGCATGAGCACGAGCGGCGGCTGCCGGCGCGCGGCTCCGCGCCCGGGGTAATCGTGGACCAGGAGCCGGTGGCCCTCGAAGGGGACCTGCCGTTCCACGAAGCCCTTCGGCGGGCCGGCGACGGCCGTCGCAGTGGCGGGCAGGGTGGCCAGCGCCACCAGAGCACTCAAGGCAATCCGTCTCATCTCATCGTCCATTCGTGTAGATACACGCATTGCGCCTGCCAAGACGGGCGGCGGGGTGGCGCGGTGCGAGGTCACGCCGTCGCCTCCGCCACCTTTGCCGCGACGTCCCGCCACGTCACTGCAGCCGTTGCCCCGAGGCGCTCTTGCGCCGCCCGCCAGCGGGGGAAGGCGTTGGCGAGCACGTCGCGCCCCTCCTCGGTGAGCCGGACGACGCGCGAGCGCCGGTCCTCGCCCGGGACGACGTGCAGCAGGCCCCGGTCCTCGAGGCGTTTGAGGTCCCGGGTCAGCGTCGTGCGGTCGAGCGAGAGGACCTCGGCCAGGCGGCTGAGCGGAGCGTCCGGGGCCACGCCGCCGGCGACCAGCATCGTCAGCTCGGTGATCCGGACACCGCTGGGCGCGAGCGCCTCGTCGTAGGCGCGGGTCATCGCGCGGGCGATCCGGCGCGCGGCCAGGCACGAGCATGACTCGGCCAGATCGAGCAGCTCGGTGGGGGAAGGCTGGGCGGCGGAGGAGGGTGAAGGCTCGGCGTCAGAGGCGTCGCGCGGCATAGCGTGTATATACACCTACGGCCCCGACAACGCAAGTCAGGTGTCGCGGCGGCGGCCGCCCGCGTAGTCGCTCGCTTCGCGCACGTACGTGCCAAACGCGGCGTCGGCGATCGCGGGATCCCACGCATACGGCGCCTCGGGCATCGCACGCACCGCGATCTGCAGGCACCAGTCGGTGCCCTGGTTGTAGAGGTCGGCGAGCTCCTCGGCGGTGAACCTGCCGCCCAGCCGCTTGCGCAGCTCCTCGACGATGCGGTCGTGGACGAGCTCGAGCGCGATCCGCTGCTCGTCCGGCGCCTGTCGCAACCGCCGCAGCCCATCCTCCCACTGCAAGACCGCGGTGGCGTACAAGTGCGCCGCTAGTCCCCCTCGTCCTCGTCGTCGCCGGCGCGGCGGATGACGATCTGCTCCTCGGTGATCGTCACCGTCACCGGCCGGTGGCCGGCCCAGTGCTCGGCGTAGACGGGGTCGTCCTCGACGGCGGGGTCGAGCCAGAGCCCGTAGCCCTCTTCGCCGTGGTCGAATGTGCCTTCGAGGGCTTGGCCGGCCGGGCGCGTGGTGCGCCCGCCACGGCGGCGCCGGCCGCCCCGGCGCCCACGCCGGCGACGCGGCTCGCCGTCGCCCTCGTCCGCGGCCTCCTCTTCCTCGTCGCCGTCCTCCTCGTACTCGTCGGCCTCGGCCTCGGCCGCCTCGAGCTCGGCGGCGATCAGGGCGTCGTCCTCGGCTCTCAGGTCGATCTCGTCGTCGTAGTCGAGACCGGTGGGGGCGGCGTCGCCGTCGTCGTCGGTGGCGGGGGACAGCCCCTGCTCGCGCTTGAACGCCTCGATCTGCTGGACGGTGACCTCGAGCTGGTGCGCGATCCACGCGTCCGTCCGACCCTGGCGCACCCACGTGCGGATCTGGTTGAGGTGTGGTCGCAGCGACCGGCGCGCCATCGGCGCGGGAGCCTAGCAACGGACTGGGCGTCGCCTACGGCCACGGTTGGTCGCCCCGGCCTGGGTATGTCCGCCGAACCTTCGCGCGTTGGGGTTTTGCAGTGGGGACCCCGACGTGCTTTAGTGGCAATTCGGCAGGCAGTCGGCAGGGAGGCATCCACATGTTGGTCCTGACACGCAAGTCCAATCAGTCGATCATGATCGGCGACGACATTGAGGTGTCCGTGTTGTCGATCATGGGCGAGAAGGTCCGCATCGGCATCCAGGCTCCCAGGGACGTGCCGGTGTTCCGCAACGAGGTCTACCTCGAGATCCAGCAGGAGCAGGTTGGCGCTCCCGCAACGGGCTCGCCTAGCGAGAGCGTGGACGAGGCCCTCGACAATCTGAGCAAGAGCTAGCGCGCTAGCCCAGCAGGTAGTACAGCGTCTCGAACATCGCGATCGTGACCACGACCGCGGTGAGCACGATCGACAGGACCAGGACGCTGAAGCGGACGGATCCGCGCTTGTGGACCCGCCTGCGCGCGCGCGTCTGAGCGCGCAGGTGGGTGGTCCGAGCCAGGCTCTCGCGCCGGCGGCGGTCGAGCTCCGCCTCCTCGGCGAACGCCTGCTCGAACTCGGCCAGGCTCTGTTGCAACCGCGTCGCCATCGCGGCCGGGAGGCTACCAGGGGAGAGGGGACATAAAGCGGGCCGCGGCGGGCCCCTCAGCGCCGTTTGGGGGGCATGCGAAGCGCGCGTTTCGCGCCGGTTTCCGCCGGCCGCGCTGCAACGGCGCGATACAGGGTGGGTTCGAGCCGGTCTGGCGATCGGTGCTGCATTTCGGTCGCAGGACGACCAATTACTCAGCACTCATCGCGATCAGTGGTCGCTTCGGGTCGCAGGACGACCACAATCGACCGCGCGTCTCCGAAGGCGCCCTCCAGGCGGCCCCAGGCTACCCCCTACTTCGTCGCTGCCGTTCAAGCGCGGCCGGCGGAAGATCGCGCGAGAGGCGCGCTTCGCATTCGGACGATATCGTGATATCATTTCCGATATGCCGAAACCCGCTGCACCCCCGACCACCCCGCTCTTCGTTCGCCTGCCCGCGGATGCCGCCAAGCGCCTGGACCGCGCCGCGTTCGAGCGCGGTACGTCCAAGCGGGAGCTCGTGACCGACGCCGTCGTCCGGCTGCTCGATGACCGCGTGACGATCGGCCGGGCCGAGGTGGCCCCGCCGGCCGACCCCGAGGTGCTGACCGTCGAGCAGGCCGCCGAGCTGCTGCAAGTCGACGCCGACACGGTCAGGGCGCTCGCCCGCGACGGCGACCTGCCCGGCCGCAAGGTCGGCCGCGAGTGGCGCTTCAGCCGGGCCGCCGTCCTGGCCTGGCTCCGCGGCGACCGCTAAGCGCCCTACCCCGCCGGGCACGCCCGCCACAGGCCTCGTCGGCCGCGTCGCGCGCGGCGCTCGAGGGCGGAGAACTGCCGCGCATGGGTCGTGTTCGGCGCGATGGTCAGCGTCGTCGCGTAGCCGCCCCGGACGAGGGCCGCGTTGACGAACAGGCCGTCGCGGTCGCGATAGACGTACGCGAGCAGGCGCCCGTAGCGGTCGCGGCGCTCGGCGTCGAAGCGCAGGCGCACCGGCTGGCCCTCCACCAGCCGGTGGTTGTAGGCGCTGGCCGCCTTGCCGAAGCACTGCACCGGCGTGCCCGGCTTGACGGTCTCGGGCGTGTCGACTCCGATGTAGCGGACGGCCTCGTCGTCGCCGCGGATCCGCACGTGGAGGGTGTCACCGTCGACCACGCGCGTCACCACGCCGGAGGCCCGCCCGCCCGCCGCCGGACCGCCGCCGAACCAGTCATGCCCGAACCCCACCACGACCAGCACGGCCAGGACCGCCAGCCACAGGATCGCCGCCTTCCACGACATCGGGCCGGACGCTAGGCGCCCAGCCCGATGCCTTGCACGGTTGTGTGCAGTCTGTCGCGAAGCTAGGTGACCTTTGCCGTGGCCTCCTCGTAGACCGACACGAAGCGCAGGTAGTTGTCGGCGATCTGGTCCGCTGCCTTCTCGCGCTCGAGGCCGCCGTCGATGAAGCCCTTGAGCGCGTCCCACCAGATCGACCGGCCAATCGCGAAGCCGACATAGCCGTCGACCGGCGCGCCGGCGCGCAGCCACTCGTCCACCTGCTCGGACGAGGCGCCGCGCCCGAGCACCACGCAGACGACGCCGTCGCGCCCGCCGGTGCGGGCTTGGGCAACGATGCGCTCGCAGTCGGAGCGGTCGTCGACGCCCTCGATCTTCCATACGTCGGCCTCGACGCCGGCGTCCTGCAGCTCGGCGATCACGCGGATCATCAGGTCGGGCCGCAGCTCGGCGTCGTAGCGGTCGCTGTCGCCGCCGACGGATTCGAGCTGCTCGTCGGTCGCGGGCACGAGCAGCTCGAAGAGGAATCTGCGGTCGTGCTCGTGCAGCCAGTCCGACAGCCGTCGCAGCCGCTGCGTCTGCCGCTCGTTCATCGCGGCGTCGCCATCGGGGTTGTAGCGGACCAGGACCTTGGAGAAGTCGGGATCGAAGTGCTCGATGTGCTCGCCGAACTGGTCCCCGTACTGGAAGTCGAACTCGTCTTGG
>JBJMKX010000082.1:0-14649 GCA_045805605.1 Solirubrobacteraceae bacterium | reverse complement strand
TCGGAGCTGCTGTCGGACAAGCTCACCAGACGCGGCATCAAGCACACGGTGCTGAACGCCAAGCCCGAGCACGCCGAGCGCGAGGGCGAGATCATCGCCGAGGCCGGCGCCCCGGGCGCGGTCACGATCGCGACCAACATGGCCGGCCGCGGCGTGGACATCAAGCTCGGCGGCAACGAGGAGCACCTCACTCAGCTGGAGCTGACAAAGCGCGGCATGGAGCCGGGCACGCCCGAGTGGGACAAGGCCTGGGACGAGCTGTTCCCGCAGATGGAGGCCAAGGTCGCCGAGGATCGCGAGAAGGTCATGGAGGCCGGCGGCCTGTTCATCCTCGGGACCGAGCGCCACGAGTCGCGCCGGATCGACAACCAGCTGCGCGGCCGCTCAGGCCGCCAGGGCGACCCCGGCGAGTCGCGCTTCTACCTGTCCGCCGAGGACGATCTGGTGCGCCTGTTCGCCGGCGACCGCATCTACCGCATCCTCGACAACAAGTTCCTCGCCCAGGTCGACGACGACGGCAACGAGCTGCCGATCGAGCACAAGATGCTCTCCAAGCAGATCGAGGGGGCGCAGAAGAAGGTCGAGGACCAGAACTTCCTGCAGCGCAAGCGCGTCCTCGAGTACGACGACGTGATGAACCAGCAGCGCGAGATCATCTACGAGTACCGTGACCGCATCCTCGAGGGCGAGGACATGGGCGAGACCGCCCGCGATCAGATCGGCAACGTGATCGAGCGCATGGCCGGCGAGTACCTGGCCGGCGAGTTCGCCGACGAATGGGACCTCGACGGGATGTGGACTCAGCTCGAGCAGATGTATCCGGTGGGCATCGCGCTCGAGGATCTCGACCGCAACGTGCTCGTGCGCGAGGAGGTGATCGAGGACCTCAAGAAGGATGTCGTCGACGCCTACGACGAGCGCGAGGAGGAACTCGGTGCCGAGCTGATGCGCGCTCTCGAGCGCTACATGCTGCTCCAGACCATCGACGACCGCTGGCGCGAGCACCTGCACGACATGGACTACCTGCGCGAGGGCATCCACCTGCGCGGCTTCGCCCAGATCGACCCGCTCGTCGCTTACAAGAACGAGGCGTACGCGCTCTTCCAGGACCTGATGAACACCATCTGGTCGGACTTCGCGCGCATGATCTTCCACGTCGAGGTCGAGGTGGAGGGCGAGAACGGCGACGGCGCGATCCCGTCGCGCCCCGCCGGTGGGACCTCGACCACGGGCGGCAACGTGTCCTATTCGGGCGGCGTGAGCCGGCCGAACGACTTCGCGATGGCCGCGGCGAGCGCCGCCGCCGGCGCCGCGGGGGCCGACGCGGCGGCCGAGGAGGAGCTCGAGGCGGCGCCCGTCGTCCAGCAGCGCGTGGTCGACGAGCATCAGCAGCTCGGCCGCAACGACCCGTGCTGGTGCGGCTCCGGGAAGAAGTTCAAGCGCTGCCACGGCGCCTAGCGCGGCCCCGCTGAGCGCCTCGATCGCCATCGTCAACGTGCCCGTGCCCGGGCACGTCAACCCCACGCTGCCCGTCGTGCGCGAGCTCGTGCGCCGGGGCCACCGGGTGCGCTACTTCACCTCCGACGCGCTCAGAGGCGCGGTCGCCGCGGCGGGAGCCGAGGTCGTCTCCTACGGCGATGCGGTGGGGTCGAAGGTGATGCGCCCGCCCCGCAGCTTCCCAGGCCTCGCGCGGGAGACCATCGCGCTCGGCCGGGTCGTGCTCCCCTCCGTTCTCGACGAGCTCCAGGCCGACGAACCCGACCTCGTCGTCTACGACTCGATGTGCACGTGGGGCTATGAGGCGGTGCAGCACCGGCGTGGCTTCTGCTTCACCGCGACGGTGGCGTTGCATCCGTCGTTCCTCGTTGACGCCCCCGCCGATTTCGTGCACCGCGGCGAGCATCCGACCGCGGTCTTCACCTCGCGCGACTTCCAGCCGCGGCCCGAGCTGTTCGAGGGCGACGTGCGCTGGGTCGGGTACCCACCGGCGGGCGCGCCGGGCTTGGCGCACCGATCGCTCGCCTACGCCGCCCTCGGCACGTTGTTCAACGAGCGGCCGGAGGTGTTCCGCGCCATCGGCCAGGCGCTGCACGGCAAGGTGGTCATGGCGGTCGGCCGCGCCGATCCGGGTGCCATCGGGCCGCTGCCGCCGCGGGTGCGGGCGGTGCCTTGGGTCGACGACCAAGCGGCGCTGCTGCGCCGCGCCCGCCTGTTCGTCAGCCACGGCGGTATGAACAGCGTCTCCGAGGCGCTGTGCGCCGGCACCCCGCTGTTGGTACTGCCCCAGACCGCCGAGCAGGCGGTCAACGCCCGTCGCGTGGCCGAGCTGGGCGCGGGCCGGATGCTCTGCGACGACCAGCCGTCGGCCAACGCGATCCGGGCCGAGGCCGAAACGGTTCTCGCGTCCGACGCGCCCGCGCGCGCAGCCGCGCTCGGCCGCACGCTGGCCGCGCCCGGCCCCGAAGCGGCGGCCGACGCTGTCGAAGCGGCCCTGTGACACGCTTGCGGCGCAATGCCGCCCGAGCTGCCGCCCGCCGTGGAACGCGCCCTTGGGCGGGCGATCATGGGCCTGCCTCGGTGGATCCAGCGCCTCATGGCCGGGCGGCCCATCCTCCGCGACGGAATCCAGCTCGAGACCGAGGTTCAGGTCATGCTGCGGCTGCAGGAGCGGTTCGGGGGGCCCGGCTACGACCAGCTCGACGTCGCCGAGGCGCGCGCGACGCTGGCCGCCGACGCGGCGCGTGCCGGCGGGCGTCCGATCCCGCTGCCCGAGGTACGCGACCTGGACGCCGGCGGCGTCCCGGCCCGCCTCTACGTGCCCGACGGCACGACGGCGCCGGGACCGCTCATCGTCTACTTCCATGGCGGCGGGCACGTCCTGGGCGACCTCGACACCCATGACGCGGTGTGCCGCTGGCTCGGGCGCGAGACCGGCATCCGCCTCCTCGCCGTCGACTATCGCCTGGCCCCCGAGCACCCGTTTCCGGCTGCGGTCGACGACGCGCTCGCCGGCTTCCGGTACGCCACCGCCCACGCGGACGAGATCGGCGCCGAGCCGGCGGGCGTTGCCGTGAGCGGCGACAGCGCGGGCGGCAACCTGGCCGCCGTCGTGGCCCAGCTCGCCGCCGGCGACGACCCGCCGCCGGCGTACCAGTTCCTCATCTACCCGGTGTGCGACTACTCGCGCGAGCGCCGTACCTACGAGCTGTTCGGCACCGGCTTCTTCCTCACCGCCGCCGAGATGCGCTGGTACCGCGCCCACTACCTGCCCAGCCAGGAGGCGAGCCGCGACCCGCGCGCCTCGCCGCTGCTGCGCGAGGACCTGGCCGGCCTGCCGCCCGCCTACGTCGCCACCGCCGGCTTCGACCCGCTGCGCGACGAGGGCGAGGACTACGCGCGCGCCCTGCGGGCGGCCGGCGTGCCGGTGACGCTGCGTCGCCACGCCGGCTGGGCGCACGGGTTCGCGAACGTGATCGGGCTCGGCTACCGGGTCAGCGGGCCGATGTACGAGATCGCCGCCGCGCTGCGTTGGGGCCTCGCCGGGCAGCCGTGACTACCCGGAGGGCGATTGCTGCGGGGCCGTGCCCTGCTGCGGCGCAGGCGTCGTCGACGGCGGGGCGGCCTGCTGTGGCGTGGTCGAGGGCGCGGTCTGCGTCGGGGTGGTCTGCGCCGGCGCGGTCTCGGTCTGGACGGTGGTCGTCTTCTCCTCGGTCACCGTCTTCGGCTCCTCGGTCGACGTCTTCTGCTCGTCGGTGGTCGTCTTCTGCTTGTCGGACTTGTGGCTCTGGGAGGAGCCGCCGAAGAACGTCGTCTCCCTCGAGCCGCCCACCGACGACCCGAACAGCAGCTCGGGCAGGGTCAACGCAGCGACGGCGATCACGAACGCGATCCCGGCGGTCGCGAGCACGATCTTCCAGTGGATGCGGCCGAAGCGTGGGCGCCGCGTCTCGGTGCGGTAGACGCGGATGTCCGACATCCCGGGCGACGGCTCTGGCGCCGCCGGGAGCTCGTGCGTCGGGCCGGGCCCCTCGGCCGGCGAGCCGGCGCCAACGCCGTGGGGGAGGGGCAGGCTCTCGCGCGGAGATGCGGTCGGTCGCGCCGTCCGCGCCGCACGGCGGACGGTCTGGGCGGGGCGCTTGAGCATCTCGCTGACGACCGTGACGATCACCGGCGTCATCGCCGCGCTGATCAGCGTCCCCTTGTCCCAGAGGTAGGACGTCACGACCGCCGCCAAGCCTGAGGCGACTGCGGCGATCACCAGGGTCTGCAGCGAGAAGCCCTCGCCCCCCTGCTTGGGGGCTCGCTCGGCCACGGCGGACCAGGGTAGCGGGCTACTCGTGCTGCCGGCGGCCGGCCGACCGCGATGCCGTCGCCCAGCGTCGCCTCGGCGGTCGAGACAGCGTCCAGGACCTCGGTGGCACGGGATTCGAGCTCGTCGATCCGCTGGGCAAGGCGCGCCTCGACGTCGGGCAGTGTCCGGGCGGCCTGAGCGATCGCGTGCAGGTCGTCGAGCGCGCGCAGGATGAGCCGGGCGGGAAGGTCGATGCCGAGCACCGGGACGGGCACGTTACCCTCCGACGCGAGATGGCCACCGCCGCATCCTCGGAGCCGACGCCGCAGCGCCTGGCGGCGATCCGCGACCAGCTCACGCTGCTCGCGGACTACCTTTGACCCGGCGGGGCTGGAGCGGCAGGTCGCCGAGCTGGAGGAGGCCATGGGCGCGCCCGGCTTCTGGGATGACCAGGAGCGCGCGGCCAGGATCTCGGCCGAGCACGCGCGCGCGAGCCGCAAGCTCGAGCAGTTCCGAGCGCTGCAGCGCGACGTCGACGACCTCGAGGGGCTGAGCGAGCTCGCCGGCGAGGATTCGTCGCTGGCGAGCGAGGTCGCCGAGCAGCTCGACGGCGTCGAGGCACGCTTGGGCGAGCTCGAGGAGGAGCGGCTGTTCGCAGGGCGCTACGACACCGGGGACGCGCTGGTGACGGTCAACGCGGGCGCCGGCGGGACCGACGCCCAGGACTGGGCCGAGATGGTGCTGCGGATGCTCATGCGGTGGGCCGAGCAACGGGGCTTTGCGGTGACGCTGCTCGAGGCAAGCCCGGGGGAGGAGGCGGGCATCAAGTCGGCCACCTTCCGGGCGAGCGGCGAGAACGCCTACGGGATGTTCAACGCCGAGAAGGGCGTGCACCGGCTCGTGCGCCTCTCCCCGTTCGACGCCGCTCACCGCCGCCAGACGTCGTTCGCCGGCGTCGAGGTCTCGCCGGTCGTCGAGGATGCCGGCGGCGTCGACATCGACGACGAGGACCTGCAGGTCGACACCTACCGGGCGTCGGGCGCCGGCGGCCAGCACGTCAACAAGACCGACTCCGCGGTGCGGATCACCCATCGCCCCAGCGGCATCGTCGTGCAGTGCCAGAACGAGCGCTCGCAGTCGGCGAACAAGGCCACGGCGATGGCCATGCTGCGGTCGCGACTGCTCGAGCAGCGCGAGCGCGAGCGGGCGGAGGAGATCGCGCGCGAGAAGGGCGAGGCGCAGGACGTGAACTTCGGCTCGCAGATCCGCTCCTACGTGCTGCACCCCTACACCCAGGTCAAGGATCTGCGCACCGGGGTGGAGGTCGGCGACGCCAAGCGCGTGCTCGACGGCGGCCTCGACGACTTCGTGCGGGCCTATCTGCTGCAGGAGGCCGGGAAGTGAGCGGCGGCGCCCGCAATCCCGGCGAGGGCGCCGAGATCCTGGCCGCCACCGCCGACGCGCTCCAGCTCGAACAGCCCTCCGCCCCGTACCTGGACGCCCTGGTCGCCGTCGGCTTTCGCGGCTCGACGCGCTTTCATGTCCCCGGGCACAAGGGGGGGCCAGGGGCCGACCCCGGGTTGCGCCACGCTATCGGCGACGAGGCATTCGCCCTCGACCTCCCCCAGGACGTCGAGGGCATCGACGTCGGGCCGGGCCCCACGCCGTACCAGCGCGCCGAGGAGCTCGCCGCCCAGGCCTACGGCGCCGGCCGCACGTGGTTCTTGACCAACGGCGCGACCCAGGGCAACCACGCGCTCTGCCTCGCGCTCGCCGAGCCGAGGCAACCGGTGGTTGTCCAGCGCAACTCCCACGCCTCGCTCATCGACGGGCTCGTGCTCTCAGGCGGCGTACCCACGTTCGTCTCACCCGAGATCGAGACCGGGCTCGGCATGGCCCACGGTGTGAGCCCCGACGCGCTGCGCGCGGCCCTTGCGCAGGCGCCCGGCGCAGGGGCGGCCTTCGTCGTCTCGCCGACGTACTACGGCATGGCCGCCGACGTCGCCGGGCTGGCCGAGGTGGCGCACTCCGCCGGTGCCGTGCTGGTCGTCGACCAGGCGTGGGGCCCGCATTTCGGCTTCCATCCCGGCGTACCGCCCAGCGCCGTGGCGCTCGGAGCCGACGCCGTCCTGACCTCGACCCACAAGATCGTCGGCTCGCTCACGCAGAGCGCGATGCTGCACGTGGCGCCCAACGGACGGGTCGATCGCGACCGGCTGGCCCGGGGTGTGCGGCTCGTGCGCTCGACGAGCCCGAGCTCGTTGCTGCTTGGCTCGCTCGACGCCGCGCGCCGGCAGCTCGCGGTGCACGGCGAGGCGCTGCTCGAGCGCACGCTGCGCGCCGCGCGCCTGGCGGTCGACGCGATCGACGCGGTGCCGGGCGTGCGGGTCGTCGGCGACGACGTCATGGGGTTGCCGGGCGTAGCGGCGCGCGACCCGCTGCGCATCGTCATCGATGTCCGCGGCACCGGCTGCACCGGCTATGAGGTCGCCGCGGCGCTCGTCGCCGCCTATGACGTCAAGGTCGAGCTGGCGGCGCACGCGGTGATCGTGCTCGTGCTCGGACTCGACCAGCCGGTGGTCGCGCTCGAGCGCTTCGCGCACGACTTCGAGGTCGTCGTGCGCCGCATCGCCAAGCCGGGTGAGCGCGAGCCCGCGATGCAGGCGCCGGCGCCCACCGCGACCGCCGTCGTCTCGCCGCGCGACGCCTTCTTGGGCGACGTCGAGGTGGTGCCGGTCTCCGAAGCGGTCGGGCGAGTGTCGTGCGAGGCGATCGCCGGCTACCCGCCCGGCATTCCGGCGCTGCTGCCGGGCGACCGCATCACCGTGGAGGTGATCGACTACCTGCGCGAGCTCGTCGAGGTGGGTGCCCGCCTGCACGGGGCGAGCGACCCAGGCTTTCAGACCGTCTACGTGCTCCGCGACGCGTGACGCTCGAACAGGTCGTGCAGGCCGCGCTCGCCGAGGACGTGGGCCCCGGCGACGTGACCACCGAGGCCACGGTCGGCGCCGAGGCGCGCGCCGTGGCCCGGATCACCCAGAAGGCGCCCGGAGTCATCTTCGGGCTCGAGGCCGCGGAGGCGACGTTCCGAGCGCTCGACCGCGACGCCGCCTTCGAGCGCCGGGTCGACGAGGGGGTATGGCGCGACAGCGGTTCCGTGCTCGACGTCACCGGCCGCGCCCGGGCCCTGCTGACCGGCGAGCGCACGGCGCTCAACCTGCTCGGCCGGTTGTCGGGGGTGGCGACCCAGACCGCCCGGGCGGTGCAAGCGGTCGAAGGGACGCGCGCGCGGATCCTCGACACGCGCAAGACCACCCCGGGCCTGCGGATGCTCGAGAAGGCCGCCGTGCGCGCCGGCGGCGGGGTCAACCACCGCACCGGCCTCTACGACTACCTGCTGATCAAGGAGAACCACATCGATCTCGCCGGCGGCGTGGCCACGGCCGTGCGCTGCGCCCGCGCGGCGGCGCCCGCTCTCGGCCTCGAAGTCGAGTGCCGCAGCGTCACGGAGGTCGACGAAGCCCTTGCCGCGGGCGTCACCCGGCTGCTGCTGGACAACATGAGCCCGGACGAGCTGCGGGCGCTGGTGGAGCGCATCGGAAATCGCGCGGAGCTCGAGGCCAGCGGCGGCATCACCCTCTCCAACGTCCGGGACTACGCCGTCACCGGCGTACACTGGATATCGCTGGGTGCGCTCACGCACTCCGCCCCCGCCCTCGACGTCTCCCTCCTCGTGGAACCCCTGTGATGCAGACCACCTTCCTGACCCTCGATGCGATTCCGAAGCTCAAGGACGAGGTCCGCGCGCTTGCCCGCGAGCGCAACGCGGTGATCCTCGCGCACAACTACCAGCTGCCCGAGATCCAGGAGGTCGCCGACTACGTGGGCGACTCGCTCGGGCTCTCGCGTCAGGCGGCTGAGTGCAGCGAGGATGTCATCGCCTTCTGCGGCGTGCACTTCATGGCCGAGACTGCTTCGATCCTCTCCCCGGACAAAACCGTCCTGCTCCCCGACCTCGACGCGGGCTGCTCGTTGGCGGACTCGATCACCGCCGACCAGCTGCGTGCCTGGAAGGCGGACCATCCGGGCGCGATCGTCGTCATGTACGTCAACACGACGGCCGAGGTCAAGGCGGAGACCGACTACTGCGTGACCTCGTCGAACGCGGTGCGCGTGGTCGAGCACATCTATCGCGAGCACGGCCCCGACACCGAGATCCTCTTTGGGCCCGACATGTTCCTCGGCGCCTACGTCGAGAAGCAGATCGGCCGGCCGATGCACGTGTGGGACGGGGAGTGCCACGTCCACGCCGGCATCCGCCCACTCGACATCACCAACCTGCGCGCCGAGCATCCGGCTGCGGAATTTCTCATTCACCCTGAGTGTGGGTGCACGACCTCGGTGCTCGAGTACGTCGCGGCCGGCGACATCGACCCCGACGGCATCGAGATGCTGTCCACGGGCGGCATGCTCAAGTGGGCCGAGCAGCACCAGGACGCCGGCCAGGCGATCGTCGCAACCGAGACCGGAATGCTGCACCCGCTGCGCCAGGCGGCCCCGGAGGTCGAGTTCATCCCCGCCAACCGCGCCGCCTTCTGCAAGTTCATGAAGATGATCACGCTGCCGAAGCTGCGCGACGCGCTGCGCGACGGGCGCCCCGAGGTCAAGGTCCCCGAGGACGTCGCCCGCCGCGCACGCATCCCGATCGAGCGCATGGTCTCGATCGGCTAACGGGTCAAGCCAGCTCGATCTCCTCGAACACCAGCCCGTTGGAGGTCAGCTTCGCGTCGGCCTCCTTGACGGTCACGCCGTGCTTGAGAGCGTCCGCCCCGCAGGCGCGGGCCTTGTCTTCGTTCTCGTCGCCGGGGCCGCTGTTCGCCGAGCCGGGGCCGCTGTTGCTCGACGGCGTGGTCGTCGTCGTCGTGCCGCTGTGCTCGAGCTCGTTCTCGTTCTCGACCTCGACCTCGTTCTCCTCCTCGCGACCGCTGCTGGTCGAGCCGGGGCCCGAGTTGTCGTCGCCGCCGTCGCGGGCGGCCATCGCGTTGATCTCGTCCTCGTTCTCGCACTCGATCTTGGTGTCCGCGGTGACCCGCCCGCTGACCGACTGGCCGTTGCGGAGGGTGATGGTCAAGACGCCGTTGTCGAACGACGCGATCGTGCCCGCGGGATTGACCTCGTCGCGGTCGCGGACGCCGTCGTCGTCGGTGTCGCGCTTGTTCGGGTCGGTCCCGTGCCGGAACTCGTTGCGGTTGTCGAGCTTGTCGCGATCGGGGTCGCGGTGGGCCTGGTTGACCTTGAGCGACAGGTGGTGGCGGCGCTCCCAGCGGTCGGGCAGGCCGTCGTGGTTGCGGTCGCCGCGGTGGCCGCGGTCGGCGCTTGCCACCGCCGCCACCGAGAGCGCCGCGAGGGCCAGCGCCGCGACCAGGATGAGCATCCGTCTCATGAGGTCCTCCTCAGGGGTTTGCGTTCACCCGTTGGGACACGCGCCCCGCGACGACCTCACGCAAGGTGGCGCGTCAGACCTGCGGCAGCGCCTGCATCCGCTCGATCCAGCGTGCGAGCCGCGGGTGGCCGTCGACCGACTGGTACTCGGCGAGGATCGCGTGGAAGCGATCGTCGTCGTCGGGTGGCAGGTCGCCGACGGCGAACTTGAGGAAGGGGTAGGCGGCGCAGTCGGCGGCCGACAGCGCATCGCCGAGGAGATGATCGCGCCCGCTGAGCAGGCCCTCGAAGACCTCGACCCGCGCGGTGATGCGCGCGCCCAGCGCCGCAATGCGCTCGCGATCGGGGTCGGGCGCGTCGAGCAGGACGTTGATCGTGTTCGGCGGGTCCTTCCATACCTCGTTGAACCACTCGAGGAAGACGTCGGCCTCCGCCCGTCTCGCCGCGTCGGCCGGGAACAGCGGCCGGTCGGGATAGCGCTCGTCGAGGTGGCGCAGGATCGCGGTCGAGTCCACCACGACCTCGCCCTCGTCGACGATGACCGGCACGAGCCCCTGGCCGCTGACCGCCTCGACCGGGCTGCGGTCGGCGTAGTCGATCACCACCGACTCGACCTCGAGTCCCTTGTAAGCAAGCGCGATGGCGACGCGTTCGACGTTGGTCGAGTAGGGCGCGCGGTACAGGCGGATCATGCGGCGAGCGTGCCAGGCACGGCGGCCGCGCGCCACGAACGTTGCTTGGAGCGGCCATCAGCGCCGCTGATGGCGACGCTAGCGAGCGTCGGAGCCGCTGCCGGATGAGCCGGTGCCGGAGCTCTGAGACGTGCCGCTGCCCGAGGACGCGCTTCCGGACGACCCGCTCCCCGCCGACCCACTTCCCGCTGACGTGGTCGTTGTCGTGGTGGTGAGCGACCCGCTTTCGGACGAGCCCTCACCGGAGTTGCCGCCGCCCGAGACGCCGCCGCCCGCCGAGGCGCCGTCGCCGGGGCCCGAGGAGACCGAGTCGCCGCCGCTGGAGCCCGAATCCGGCCCCGGCCCCGGCCCCGACGCGCCGGATCCGCTCCCCGAATGGTCGTCGCCCGACCCGCTCCCGGACGAGCCCGACTCCGAACCGCTGGTGGCGTGGCGGTCGCCGGTCCCGCCGGCCCCCGAGCGGTCCTCGCCCGAGCCGGAGCCCGAGCTGCCGCCAATGCCGTGGTCGTCGGCGCCGTTCTCGGCGTTGTCGTCGCCGCGCTTGGTGGTTTCGCCCTTGCCGTGTCGCCCGTGGTTGTCGCCCTTTCCGCGGCCGCGATCCCTCCCATGGCCGCGGCCCTGACCCTCGCCGCGGCCGTGCCCGCCCCGGTCGCCGGCGGGGCCGGCGCCTCCACCCAGGCCGGGTCCGCCGGCCAGGTCCGCGCCGGCGCGGGCGCGCGAGGACACCGCATCGGCCTTCGCCGCCGCCGGGCCGCCGCGACCGCCGCCGCCCGCCTCCTCGCGGACGGCCACCGTGCCTCCCGCCAGTGCGCCCGTGACCGCCACGACCGCGCCGGCCTTGGCCAGCATCGCGCCGGCGCTCGCCGTGCCGCCGCCCGCGGCGATCTCGGCGATCCGCTCGGTGGTGCTCGCCGGTCCGCCGCCCGACGCGAAGGCCACCGCCCAGCCGAGCAACGGGGAGGGGGTGAGCGCGGTGGCGGCGGCCCGCAGCGCCGTCCGCGCCCGGTACACGAGCCCGCGCACCGCGCCCTCGCTCAGCCCGAGCTCAGCCGCCACCTGCTCCTGGGAGCGGCCCTCGACGGCCGTGCGCAGGAGCGCCTCGCGCTGGGACTCGGGCAGCGCCGCGAGCCCGGCCAGCGTCCGCCGCATCACCCATCGCCGCTCGTGGTCCTCCTCGGGTCCCGCCGCGTGTGACCGGAGCGACTCCTGAAGCTCGTCGTACTCGTAGCCGTGCACCCGCAGCGCGTTGAGCGCTGCGTTCTGGGCGATGCGGTACAGCCACGGCCGCGGCTCGCGCACCTCGACGCCCCGCTGCAGCGCCGTCCAGGCGTTGATGAACGCCTGCTGCACCGCGTCCTCCGCGCGCGCCTCCGGCAGGAGCTTGCGGACGTGCCGGTGCAGCGGCTTGCCGTAACGCTCGACCAGCGCCTCGAACGCGCGCTCGTGGCGCTCGCGCGCGAGCTCGATCAGGCGCTCGTCGGTCTGCGCGCGCAGGATCGCATGGGAGAGAAGGGGGCTCATCCGTCACCCCCTGTGACACGCGCGCGAGCAGAACCTCACGCGGCGTCATACGCGTCGGCTCCTAGACCGGCTCGAGCGTCAGCGCCATGCCGCGCTCGGCGACGCGGCGCACCCGCGGCAACTGGACCACCTTGCGCTCGAGCTCCGGCGGCGTGTAGCAGTGGACCTCGGCGCGATCACCCATCTCCGAGGCGTCCCACAGCGAGCCGGCCTGGTGCACCCGCTCGAGCCACGGGACACCGTCGAAGCCGGCCGAGACCAGCACGACCACGAACTCCGGCCCGCGCTCCCGCTGCGGCGGCGCGCCGTGCAGGTCTTCGACGCGCGCTCCGCCGATCAGCGCTCGCTCGATCGGCCAGCGGTCGGACACGCGCTGCAGGTACCGCTGCAGCTCCCGCTCGTTCAGACCCACCCGGCGAAGTGTGGCACCTACGGCGCTACTCGAACTCGTCGGTGTCGTGCGGGCCGACGCAGGCGATCGCCAGCTCGTCGGCCACGCCGCGCGCCACCTCGACGACCTCGTCGTAGGTGACGGCGTCCAGGGCCGCGATCGAGGCGTCGGGGTCGATCTCCTCGCCGTAGACGATCGCCTGGTAGGCGGCGTGGCGGGCCACCGCGCCGGTGTTCTCGAACGCCAGCACCCGCCGCCCCGCGGCGTAGGCGCGGGCGCGCTCCACTTCGGCCTCGGTGGGGCCGTCGTCGCGCAGCTCGGTCACGATCTCGCGCATGCGCCGGTAGGCCTCGATGCACTTCGTCGAGTCCAGGCCGGCCGAGAGCTGCAGCACAGGGACGTCGGCCAACGCGTGGTCGAAGGCGGAGACCGAGTAGGCCAGCCCGCGCTGCTCGCGGATCTCGTCGAACAGGCGCGAGCCCATCGATCCTCCGAGCAGGGTCGAGTAGATGGTCAGCGCCGCGCGGGCAGTCGGGTCGTTCACGGTTACGGAGGGGCGGTAGCTCATGCGCAGGTGCGACTGGTTGGAATCGCGCCGCTCGACCTTCAGGCGTGGATCGAATGGCGGCGCGGGATCGTAGGCGGGAGGCTCGGGCAGCGCGGGGAAGCGGCCGAAGAGGTCCGCGACGGCGCCGTTCTGAGGCAGGGAGTCGAGGTTGCCGACCAGGAACGCGCCCGCGCGCCGGCCCGACCACCGCCGCTCGCGGAAGGCGACGATGGCGTCGCGCGTGAACGAGCGCAGGTGCTCCTCCGGGCCGAGCACCGGCCGCCCGAGCGGATGGTCGCCGAACGCCGCCTCGTCGATGAGGTGCTCCGCGAGCATCGACGGCTGGTCGTGGGCGCGGGCGATCTCCTGGATGACCACACCGCGCTCGCGATCGAGCTCGTCGGCGTCGATCTGCGGCCGGCCCACGAAGTCGGTGAGCAGATCCGCCGCCTCGAGCGCCCGCTCGGCGCGGGCGGTGATGTGGAAGGCGACGAGGTCGTGCGAGGTGAAGGCGTTGAGCACGGCGCCGAGGCGCTCGGCGGTCTCGTTGACGTCGCGGTAGGTGGGGAACTTCTCGCCGCCCTTGAACACGAGGTGCTCGAGGAAGTGCGCCATGCCGTTCTCCTCGGGACGCTCGGCACGGGCGCCGGCATCGAAGGCGACGAGCAGGGTCACGGCACGGGTGCCCTCCAGCGCGACCCGGTGGACGGGAAGGCCGTTGTCGAGGGTCTCGGTAGCGATCTCGGGCATCGGGTGCGAACGGTACCGAGCGCGCCGTGAACGGCCACTTGCAGGCTCAGGCCCGACCGCCTCGAATACTGACGCCCATGGCTGCGCCGACTCGCTCCCGCCGCATCTCGTCGACCCCGCTTGGGTTCCGCCGCAAGAAGGCCACACCCCCTCCGCCCCCGCCCAAGCCGGCGCCGATCGGCCCGATCCCGGCTCCCCCGACCCCGGCCGACAGCCCGGTCATCGAGTTCCGCGGCGTGGCCAAGGAGTACGACTCGGGCGATATCGGCGTCGAGCAGGCGACGTTCTCGATCGCCCACGGCGACTTCGTGTTCCTCGTCGGCCCGTCCGGGTCGGGCAAGTCGACGCTCATTCGCTTGCTGATCAAGGAGCTCGACCCGACGCAGGGCAAGATCCGCGTCGCCGGGCGCGACCTCGCCGAGATCACCGAGAAGGGCGTCCCCTTCTACCGCCGCAACCTCGGCGTGGTCTTCCAGGACTTCAAGCTCCTGCCCAACCGCACGGTCTATGACAACGTCGCCTACGCGCTGCAGGTCACCGGGCACTCGCGCAAGGAGATCCGCGCCAAGGTGCCGGACATCCTGCGCCTGACCGGCCTGGCGACGAAGCTGCACAACTTCCCCGACCAGCTCTCGGGGGGCGAGCAGCAGCGCGTTTCGATCGCGCGCGCGTTCGTCAACCACCCGCCGCTGCTGCTGGCCGACGAGCCGACCGGCAACCTCGACCCCGAGACGTCGATCGGGATCATGCAGCTGCTCTACCGGATCAACCGCACCGGCACGACCGTGATCGTGGCGACGCACGACAGTGACATGGTGGACCGGATGCGGCGCCGCGTGGTCGAGTTGGACAAGGGCCGGGTCGTGCGCGACCAGCGGGGCGGCCAGTACCGCACGGACGCGGGCACGGCCGACTTCGAGGCTCGCTTCCCGGACACGCTGGACACTCGCAGCACGACCTGATGCGGGTCTTCTTCCTCAAGGAGGCGCTACGTGCGCTGAGGCGGAATGCCGCG
>JBJMKX010000081.1:0-18621 GCA_045805605.1 Solirubrobacteraceae bacterium | reverse complement strand
GTCAGGGTGGTGTCGGTCGAGCCGGCGAGGCTGCCGGTCAGGGTGGTGTCGGTCGAGCCGGCGAGGCTGCCGGTGACGGTGGTGTCGGTCGACGCGCTGGTGGTCGACGCGGTGGTGTCGGTCGAGCCGGTGGTCGACGCGGTGGTGTCGGTCGAGCCGGTGGTGGAGGCGCTGGTGTCGGTCGACCCGCTGGTGGTCGACGCGGTGGTGTCGGTCGAGCCGGTGCTGGTGTCGGTCGACGCGGTGGTGTCGACCGAGCCGCTGGTGGAGCTGCTCGTGCCGCTCGTCGTACTCGTGTCGACCGAGGCGCTGGTGGAGCTGGTCGTCCCGCTCGAAGTGCCGACATCGACTGAGGTGCTTGTCGAGCCGCTGGTGTCGACCGAAGCGGTCGTCCCGGTCGGCACGGAGCTCGTGTCCAGAGCCTGGGCAATACCCGGAAGGACGCCGAACAGACCGGCGGCGGCGACTACCGCCAAGCACAGGACAATCCATCGCCGAAGGGGCGTGCTCCTCCAAAACACGCGATCAGCGAACGTCCTATCCGGGTCCTGCACGCACCGACCTCCAAGAACGGGTCAGGGTCAGGCGTCGTGCCTTTCCCTTTCGCGGCGTCTACCCCCGTCCGGGGAGCCGAAACTCGCTCGCCCGGCCCTGGTGAGAACCGGAACGCCCAAAAAGCATTCTGCGGACTGCCCGAGCCCTCGGCTGAGGCGCCGAGTTGGTCGACCTTTGACGAACCTCCATCGACGTTCGGGAATGGGGTAAACCGCTTGAGTGATGGAGTAAAAACTCACCATCAAATCGCACCAGCAGGCGGCACAAGCAGGCGGCTGATCGCTGACTTCCGGGGCGGCCGGACGTGCTGATCGCCTGTCCCCGCAATCGCCGTCTTGAGGCGGCAAATCGTGCGCACGATTAGTGCTCGGGAAGTCGTCGCCACTGCGACGAGTTCGTTGCTCGCGCACGCCCCGAGGAGGTCGCTCCCTGCCGGCCCGATCCGAAGCACGCGGTCATTGTCCGATCGCTCTCAGAGGTGCCGGCGTGGGCCGGTTTCCCGCGAGTCCGGACGGCATCCCGAACTCCGTGCGCGGGTGACCCTCACCGGGGGCCGAGTGGCGACCATCCAATGACCGACCGAACCGCAATCACTGCAGCCAAGCACCTGCCACGGAGGCGGCCTCCGGCATGGCGTGATCGGCGCCGTCAGCGGGCACGCACGCTACGTGACGAGGGCCGATGACCTGTCGATCAACGCGCGAATACCTATCCAACATACGGCCAAACCGCATCGCCACCATCCGTCTCCTGAGCCGATCGCATGACCACATGAGGGCAGCCAACTCGCGCGCCGGCTTGGGGTCTGCAATGGCCGGGCTCACCAGCGCGGCGGTGAGCGCTCGCCGTCGAGTCCCCGCAGACTGCGGCGATGTGGGTGGCCGCCATCGACGCGATATACGCAAGGGGACGGGAAGCGGAAATCCGAGCTTGCGCCCGCTCAGGGCGGGCCATGGCTGCCCCTCCGGCTTACTCGCCAGCCCGCGTGGCCTCGCCGGCCAAGAGGCCGCGATCGCCGGTCAGCGCGACCTCTGCGGCTTCGTCTCGGGGCGAGCCCGACGAGGCGGAGCACGCCTTCGGCGAGGTGGCTGGGACAGGCGCTGGCCGGTGCTCACCGTGAGAGCGCGCAGCCCGAGATCGGGAGCCGCGCGCCTGCGCGACGACGCCCTGCGCGAGCAGCGCCGCCTGGGCCGGCGGGTGGGCCGGGGCGGCGAGCGAGCTGGCGCCAACCACGGTGTCGGTGCGCTGAGCCACGCGAGCGCGAAGTCGCCGGCCTGGTCGCCGACGGCCGAACAAACCGCGAGATCGCAACGCGCCTGTCCCTCAGCGAGAAGACGATCGAGACGGTCCTTTCGCGCGTGTTCCGCAAACTGGGCGTGCGCTCGCGCGCGAAGGGCGGCACACGCGGTGTCGGTGGGGATCAGGCCTGAGGCAATTCGGTCTCTAGGACAAGGGTCTCGAAACCGAGGTCGAGGCCGTCGTGCTAAGAGGGCGCGAACCCGGACCACGGTTCACGCCCCCGCCTGGCGCCACGTTGCGAGAGGATGGAAGATTCGGCCGTTGCGCGCTGCCGTCCTTCGCGATTACGGAGCCACCCCGCGGGTGGAGGACTTCGACGAACCCGGCGACCTCCCCGGCTGCGTCACAGTGCATGTTCTGGCCTCGGGGCTGCACCACCTCGACCTTCACAAGGCGTCTGGCAGCTTCTACACCGGACCGCCCCCGCTGCCGTGCGTCGTGGGCTCGGACGGCGTGGGCCGGCTCGAAGACGGCCGGCGCGTGTACTTCGACGCGACCGTCCAGCCCTACGGCTCGATGGCCGAAAGGACGCTGGTGCCGAGCGACGCGCTCCTCGACGTTGCCGAGGGCGTCGACGACGTGGTCGCCGCAGCGCTCGGGAACACCGGGCTGGCAGCCTGGCTGTCGCTCGCCTGGCGCGCCGAGCTGCAGCGCGGCGAGACCGTCCTCATCCTCGGTGCCACGGGCGCCGCCGGCAGCGTCGCGGTGCAGGTCGCGAAGACGCTGGGCGCCGAGCGCGTTGTCGCGGCGGACCGAGCGGGAGACCGGCTGCCTCGACTGCTGGAGCGCGGAGCCGATGCGATCGTCGAGGTCGACACCGCCGACGACCTCGTCGCCTCCTTCCGGGAGGCCGCGCGCGGCGACGTCGACGTGACGATCGACATGCTGTGGGGCGTCCCGGCGGTCGCGGCCATGAAGGTCGCAGGGCGCCGCGCGCGCCACGTGGAGGTCGGCAACATGGCCGGTGAGGAGATCCTCTTGCCGGCGCCACTGATCAGATCGGCGTCGCTCGACATCCGCGGTTTCTCGGTGGCCCATCCGCCGATCGAGGTAAAGCGGGACGCATACCTCCGCTTGACCGAGCACGCGGCAAACGGCGACATCACGGTCGATGTGAACCGCCTGGCCCTCGACGACGTGGCAGCGGCGTGGGACCGCCAGCGGCGGGCGGCCGGCGGCGCGAAGATGGTGCTGGTCCCGTGACCTGCACGACCACATCGACAGCCCGACCGGAAGGAGCGCAGCGCGCATGAGCCCCGATGCCCCTACCCCCGAGCACGGCCGTCCGCTCGTCTTGCGCCGAGGGAAGGTGCTGACCATGAACGACGGGCACCAGATCCTCGACGACGCGGATGTGCTCGTGATCGACGAGCGCATCGCCGCAGTGGGGACGGACCTGGAGGCCCCCGACGAGGCGTTCGAGATCGATGCGTCGGGGGGCATCGTGATGCCAGGCATGATCGACACGCACCGCCACATGTGGCAGACGGCGCTCCGCGGCTATGGGGCGGACTGGACGCTCGCGCAGTACTTCACGTGGTTCTACCTGGAGTGGGGAAAGATCTTCCGCCCACAGGATGTGTACGCGGGCAACCTCCTGTCGGCCATCGAATCGCTCGATGCCGGGGTCACGACGACCGTGGACTGGTCGCACGGCCTGCAGACGGTGGACCATGCCGACGCCGCCGTGGACGCCCTGGAGGCGGTGCCGGGCCGGTTCATCCTCGCCTACGGCAACCTCCAGCAGGGACCCTGGGAGTGGGCGACCTCACCCGACTTCCGGAGCTTCGTCCAGCGGCGCCTGGACGGCGGCGGCGACATGCTCGGGTTCCAGATGGCGTTCGACGTCACGGGCGACCCGGCGTTCCCCGAGAAGGCCGCCTTCGAGGTCGCGCGGGAGCTCGGCGTCCCCGTGACGACGCATGCCGGCGTCTGGGGCGCGACGAATGACGACGGCATCCGGCTGATGCACGAGCACGGCTTCATGACGCCGGAGACCATCTACGTGCACGCCGCCACGCTGGACGAGGACTCCTACCACCGCATCGCCGCCACGGGCGGCTCGGCGTCCGTGTCCACCGAGAGCGAGCAGAGCGCCGGACAGGGCTACCCGCCGACGTGGCGGCTCCGCCAACACGGCATTCCCGTGTCGCTGTCGATGGACACGAGCACGTGGTGGAGCTGCGACCTCTTCTCGGCCATGCGGAGCACCCTTGGCGCGGACCGCTCCCGAGAGCATCTGGAGGCTCACGCCCGCCAGGAGACGGTCACGAACCACCACCTTCGCGCCGAGCACGTGGTCGACTGGGCGACGCGCGGCGGCAGCAAGGCGCTCGGTCTCGACGCGATCGTCGGGAGCCTCGAGCCCGGCAAGAAGGCGGACATCGTCCTCATCAAGAACCAGGAGTCGCCGGCGATGTTTCCGATCCTGCAGCCCTACGGGCACGTCGCCTTCCAGGCCCAGCGCGGCGATGTCCACACGGTGCTCGTCAACGGACGCGTCGTGAAGCATGCGCATCGGCTGGTGGCCGTCGACCTCCACGCGGCGCGGCGCGCGGTCGAGGAGACCGTTGAGTTCGCCATGCGCCAGCTCGGCGAGGAGGAGTGGATCTCCGGTATGCATCCCGACATTCCGGAGACCAAAGTCCTCGACAATCCCTATACCTACACCGAATGGGACGCCGGCTCGGCTCAGTGGAAGAGGCGCTGAGCCGGCGCCGGAGAAGGAGAAGGCTGTGAGCACAACGACCGAAGTGGGCGGACGGGACCGGCTGGGGCGCGTCGTGCCGGACGCCATAGCGGCGATCCACGAGGTGCTGGAGCGCCACAAGGTGACCGAGGATGAGTGGTACGCCGTGCTCGAGTTCCTGACGGCGGTGGGCAAGAACGACGAGTTCGTCCTGCTCTCGGACGTTACGCGCACGTCGGTGCTCGTCGACGCGCTCTCCCACGCGGCGGACGAGTCGGCGACGGCCAGCGACGTGGAGGGCCCGCTCTACCGGCCTGACCCGCCTTGGCGCGAGGCGCCGGTCAAGCTCTACGAGGACTACGAGGGCGTCGAGGAGGGCGAGGTGCTCTTCGTCCGCGGACGCGTGACCTCGAGCGACGGGGCCCCGCTTCCCGACGCTGTCCTCGACATCTGGCAGACGGGGCCGAACGGCGGGTACGACATCTGGGACGAGCGCCAGCCGGACTTCAACTTCCGCGGGCGCTTCGGCGTCGCCGAGTCCGGCGATTACGAGTTCCAGACGATGATGCCGAAGCCGTACACCGTCCCAACGGACGGGCCCGTGGGCAGGTACCTCGACGCGATCGGCCAGCATCCGTGGCGGCCGGCGCACATCCACTTCAAGGTGACCGCGGACGGCCACCAGCCGCTCGTCACACAGGTGTTCTTCGCGGGTGACCCCTACCTCGAGAACGACACCATCGGAGCGGTGAAGGAGCCGCTGGTCAGGTCCCCTGAGAGGCATGAGGACGAAGCGGAGCTCCGGGAGCGCGGGCTCGAGGCCCCGTTCTTCATTTGCGACTTCGACATCCGCCTGCGCCCAGTCGGCGGTTGAGGACCGCGCGGTGCGCTTCGCGAGCTGCCTGCTCGGCGACCGGCGGCTCGCCGGGCTCGTCGAGGATGACACGGTGCGACCGCTGCGCGACGTCGTCGAGCTCGGTCGCGACACCCCCTCGGAGGTGCTGGCGGACCCGCCGGTGACCGACGAGCGCGTCCCGCTGGCCGAGGTGCGGCTCCTGCCGGTCGTCCCCCACCCCGGCAAGATCGTCTGCGTCGGGCTGAACTACCGGGCGCACGCGGAGGAGGGCGGGTACGACGTGCCGGACTACCCCGCGCTGTTCACCAAGTTCGCCGAGACGCTGGTGGCGGCCGGCGACCCGATCCTGCTCCCACCGGAGTCCGCGGCGGTCGATTTCGAGGCCGAGCTCGCCTTCGTCATCGGCCACACCGTGCGCCGCGCCGCGGGCGCGTCGGCGCTCGATGCCGTGGCCGGGTACACGGCGGCGAACGACATCTCGATGCGCGACTACCAGTACAGGACGGCCCAGTGGCTGCCGGGGAAGAACTGGGCCGCTTCGACGCCGCTCGGGCCCTTCCTGGTGACACCCGACGAGGTCGGCGATCCGCACCAACTGCACATCGCGCTGGAGCTCAACGGCGAACGGATGCAGTCCGCGAACACCAGCCAGTTCATCTTCGACGTGCCGACCCTGGTGGCGACCATCTCGGAGTTCATCCCGCTCGCGCCGGGTGACGTCGTCCTGTCGGGGACGCCCAGCGGCGTCGGATACCGGCGCGATCCGAAGATCCTGTTGCGCGACGGCGATCGCGTCACGGTCGAGATCGAACGCGTCGGGAGGCTGGAGAACCCCGTCTCCGCGGAGTCGCCGTCCAGTTGAGCGGGTGGGGGCCGGAGCGGCGCCGGGCCGCGGTGACGATCTCGTTCGACAACCTCGGCGAGGTCACGGAGCTGCAGCGCGGCGAGTGGCCGGCTGACGAGCCCATCGGGCGCCACTTCTCGGTCACGCGCGTGCTGCCGCGCGTCCTGGCTCTGCTCGAGCAGATCGACTTGCGCGCGACGTTCTTCGTTGAAGGGCTCAACACCAAGCTGTATCCGGGCACGCTCGTCGAGGTCGACGCGGCGGGGCACGAGGTGGCCTACCACGGCTGGTGCCACGAGCCGTGGGCGGAGCTGAGCCCGAGCCGGGAGGCGGAGCTGCTGCGGCGTGGCGTCAGCGCGATGGGCGCGCTCGGCCTGCGGCCGCAGGGCTTCCGGCCGCCGGGAGGGCGCTTGACGGGCGGCTCAGCGACGGCGCTGCGCGACCTCGGGTTCGCGTACTGCTCGCCCGCGGGCCGTGGCCTCGGCGTGGGGCAGGGGATCGCGATCCTCCCGTTCCAGTGGGGGATGCTCGACGCCTACCACTACCTCCCGCGCTTCGGCCGGCTCCGAGAGCGAGACCACGGCGCCGCCGACGTCCTGCCCCCGAGCCGGTTCCGCGCGACGCTCGACGCCGGGCTGCGAGCCGCGGTCGAGGAGGGCACGCATCTGTCCATGGTGTTCCACCCGTTCCTCGCGGAGCCCGAGGAGCGCTTCGACGTCATGAGCCGGGCGCTCGCCGCTATTCGCAGGCTCGTGGACGATGAGGTGCTGTGGTGCGTCCCCTATCGCGACCTCGCCGCCTCCATACGCGCGGCCACCGACGAGGGGGCGTTCGAGCCGCTCGCACTCGACGCCACGGCCGCGTAGGACCGCGGTCTATCGTCTTCGACGATGCTGCCGCTCATCCCGACGACGCTCGTCGGCAGCTACCCGCAGCCTGACTGGCTGATCGATCGAGACCGCCTGCTCGAGACTCTGCCGCCGCGCGTTCGGGCGAAGGAGCTCTGGCGGGTCCCCGAGCCCTACCTGGCCCAAGCGCAGGACGACGCGACGGCGCTGGCCATCCGCGACCTCGAGCGGGTCGGCCTCGACATCCTCACCGACGGCGAGATCCGCCGCGAGAGCTACTCCAACCGCTTCGCGACGGCGCTCGAGGGCCTGGACATCGACAACCCGGCCATGGTCGAAGGACGCACCGGCAAGGCAAACGCCGTGCCCCGCGTGGTGGGGCCTGTACGCCGCACGCGTCCGGTCGAGGTCGACGACCTCCGCTTCCTGCGCGCGAATACCGAGCGGGCGATCAAGATCACCCTCCCCGGACCCTTCACCATGAGTCAGCAGGCGCAGAACGAGGCCTACGATGACCCCGCCAGCCTGGCCTTCGACCTGGCGGCGGCCGTCAACGAGGAGGTGCGCGACCTCTTCGCGGCCGGCGCCGACGTCGTGCAGATCGACGAGCCGTGGCTTCAGGCGCGTCCCGCGCAGGCGCGCGAGTACGCCGTCCCCGCGATCGACCGTGCCGTCGAAGCCGTCGACGGCACAACGGCGTTGCACACCTGCTTCGGCTATGCCCACATCGTCCGCGACCGACCGTCTGGCTACTCCTTCCTCGCCGAGCTGAACGACTGCTCCGTCGACCAGGTCGCGGTCGAGTCGGCCCAGCCCAAGCTGGACCTCTCGGTCCTTCGCGACATCGGGTCGAAGACGATCATCCTGGGGGTCCTCGATCTTTCGGACCCCACGCCGGAGACCGCGGACGAGGTCGCGCGCCGCATCGATGGCGCTCTGGAGTTCGTCCCGGCCGACCGCGTGCAGGTCGGACCGGACTGCGGTATGAAGTACCTCCCGCGAGAGGCGGCCCTCGCAAAGCTCCGTGCCCTCGTCGAGGGCGCGAAGCGGGTGCGTGACCGGCTCGCTGCGGGAGGCGCTTCCGCCTAGACGTCCGGACGGGGCGTGGACTGCGGCGCCCGACGGCGCGAGGAGGGATGAGGACAGTGCTGTTTCCAGCTTTCGACGATCCGAGCGACAAGCCGGCGATGCGGTTCCCGGAGCGCACGCTGACCTACCGCGAGCTGCGCGACGCGAGCGCCGCCGTAGCGGCGCAGGTGGAGGGCGCGGAGCGTGTGGCGGTGTGGGCGACGCCGGTGCCGGAGACCTGCGTCGGTGTGATCGGCGCCCTGATGGCCGGGGTGCCGGTGGTGCCCATCACCCCGACAGCGGGGGAACGAGAACTGGAGCACATCGTGTCCGACAGCTCGCCGGCCCTCTTGCTGAGCGCGCCCGGCACCGACCTGCCGGAGAGCTTGGCCGCCCTGCCGCGGGCAGAAGTCGAACTCGACGCGGGCGGGGCCGAGCTTCCGCCCGAAGCCGACGACGAGGCGCCGGCGATCGTGGTCTACACCTCGGGCACCACCGGACCGCCCAAGGGTGCGGTGCTGCCCCGGCGGGCAATCGCCTCGAATCTCGATGCGCTCGCGTCGGCGTGGGAGTGGACCGAGGCGGATGTGGTCGCGCATGCTCTGCCCCTCTTCCACGTCCACGGGCTGATCCTTGGCATCCTGGGCCCCGTCCGGCGCGGTGGCACGGCGTGGCACCTGGGGCGCTTCTCATCCGAGGCGGTGGCCGCCGCGTTCGAGGACGACGCGACCGTGTTGTTCGCCGTGCCGACCATGTACCACCGCCTGGGTCAAGAGGCGGAGAAGGATCGTCGGGTCGCCCAGGGCCTTGCGCGGGCGCGCCTGTTGGTCTCGGGGTCCGCCGCGCTTCCGGCCATCGAGCACAAGCGAATCGAGCGCCTCACCGGTCAACAGATCGTCGAGCGCTACGGGATGACCGAAACCCTCATGAACACCTCGATCCGAGCCGCCGGCGAGCGACGGCCCGGCTATGTGGGCCCCCCGCTCCAGGGTGTCGACCTGCGACTCGTCGACGACGACGGAAACACGCTCGAGGCGACCGACGACGAGACCATCGGCGAGATCGCCGTGCGAGGGCCGAACCTCTTTCTCGAGTACCTGAACCGCCCAGACGCCACCGCGGAGGCGGTCCGCGACGGTTGGTTCCACACCGGCGACCTCGCCACGCTGGCGCCCGACGGGTACGTGCGCATCGTCGGCCGGAGAGCCACGGATCTCATCAAGAGCGGCGGCTTCAAGATCGGCGCCGGCGAGATCGAGGGGGCGCTGCTCGAGCACGAGGCAGTTGCCGAGGTGGCGGTCACCGGCGAGCCGGACCCCGACCTCGGCGAGCGGATCGTCGCCTGGGTCGTACCAGCCCAGGGCGGCTCGCCCGAGCCGAGGGAGCTCATCGACCACGTCTCGCGGCTGCTCACCCCGCACAAGCGTCCGCGCGAGATCCGCTTCCTGGACGAGTTGCCGCGCAATCCGATGGGAAAGGTCATGAAGCCGCGGCTCATCGAACGCGCTCAGGCGGGTGGCTGAGCGGGCCGGTGGCGAAGGCCGAGCGGGGTGCCCGAGGGCGGCCGAGGCGTGCACCAGGCAGTGCGGACGGCACTCCCCGAGGCAGCGGCACGGCGCCGTCCCGCACGGGCGGTGACATTCCGAGCGCGTGCAGCAGAACCAGCGCGTGCTCGTCAGGCACTCTCGGGATCGTCGCACCGGAGTGGCCGCGCCCTCCCTGCGCGGCCTTGCCACCGGTCGGCGTTCAGAAGATGCGCACCGCGACGTCTGCGGGCGCGTCGAAGAGCTTGTTGAGCTCATCGTCGAGCTTGACGAGCGTCACCGAGGCGCCCGCCATGTCGAGCGAAGTGCAGTACTCGCCGACGTAGCTGCGCGTCACGTTGATGCCCTTGTCCGCGAGCTGCTCAGCAGCGCGGCCGTAGAGGAGGTAGAGCTCGGAGATCGGGGTCCCGCCGAGGCCGTTGATCATCAGCGCCACCTCGTCGCCGGACTCATAGGGCAGGTCGGCCCGCACCGCCTCCAGGAGCTCGTCCACGATGTCGTTCGCCGAGGAGAGCTTCTCGCGCCGGCGGCCCGGCTCGCCATGGATGCCGACGCCCATCTCCATCTCGTCGTCGCCGAGCTCGAACAGCGGGGCGCCCTTGGCCGGCGGGGTGCACGACGTCAGGGCCATGCCCATCGTCCGCGTCACCGAGTTGACCTTGTTGCCGAGCTCGATGAGCTCCTCGAGCGACGCGCCGTCCTCGGAGGCGGCCCCGACGGCCTTGATGACGAAGAAGTTGCCTGCGACCCCGCGGCGGCCGACGGTGTAGGTCGAGTCCTTCACCGCCACGTCGTCGTCGACGATGATCGTGCCGATCTTGACGCCCTCGGCCTCGGCGAGCTCCTTGCCCATGTCGAACGACATGCGGTCGCCGGTGTAGTTGTTGATCAGGTGCAGGACGCCCTTGGGCGAGGCCATCAGCTTCGTCGTCTCATAGACGTAGTCCGACGGCGGCGCCGAGAAGACGTCGCCAGGGCATGCCGCGTCGAGCATGCCCGGCCCGACGGCCATGACGTGGGCCGGCTCGTGCCCCGAGCCCGAGCCCTGCACGATCGACACCTTGTCGTCGCGGGGCGCGTCGGCGCGCATGATCAGGTTGTACTCGGGGACGTAGCGCAGCTTGCCCGGGTTGGCAAGCTCCACACCCTTGAGCATCTCGGGCACGAACTGCTGCGGGTCATTGACGAACTTCTTCACGTCTCTCTCCTCTCGCGTGCTTTTTCGGCCAACCGCGCGGCGTCGTCAGGCCCGCTCGAGCCCGGCTTCCTGCCAAGCCTTGCTCACGTTCTCGAACATCACCGCGATGCCGACCGCCCCCGCGTCGACCGATTCACGGCTGCGCTCGCCCGTGTAGCTCGCCCGCCCACGCTGGGCCAGCATCCCCTTGGTGTTCTCGGCGGCCTCCTTCGCCACCGCGGCGGCGCGCGGGAGCGCGTCCGGCGCGCCCTCGTCGAGCGCCTTCTCCAGCTCGTCGACGGCCGGGGCCAGGGCGTCGAGGAGCGTCTTGTCCCCGAGGTCGGTCTGGCCGCGCTGCTTGATTCCGTCGATCGCGGCGCGCAGGCCGGCGATCACCTCCGCGCTGGTGGGCTCCGGCGTCGGGGTGAGCGTCACGCCCGCGCGCAGGAACGCGGTGCCCCAGATCGGCCCCGAGGTGCCGCCGATGCGCTTGGAGAGGACCAGCGCGGTCTTCTTGAGCAGGCCGCCGATGTCGTCGTAGCCCAGGTCGTCCCAGTCGCTCAGCACGATCTCGAACCCGCGCGCGAGCGAGTAGCCGAAGTCGCCGTCGCCGACGACAGCGTCGAGCTGGCAGAAGTACGTCTCGTTGTCGACCGCGGTCTGGGCGATGGTCCTGACGACCAGCTCTCCCCGGCTCAGCGCCGTGTCGCTCATACAGCCTCCTCGTGGGGAAGGGGTTCACGCAGACAGGCTTCGAGGTCGGCGAGGGTGACCTGCTCGCCCGGCCGCGCCGCGCTGCGATTGGCCATGACGTGCGCCGGCTCGTCCGGATCCCCGAGGCTCGTGACCACGAGCAGGGCCTCGCTCATGTCCTCGTCGGCCGTGTAGCTGCTCACGGTCACCACGCACCGCAGGCCCGCGCCGGCCGCGGCGAGCAGGCCGTTGTGCGAGTCCTCGACGACGATCGCCTCGTCTGACGCCACCCCGAGCTGCTCGATGGCCAGCACATAGATCGCCGGGTCCGGCTTCTTGGCTGGGACGACGTCGCCCGCGAACACGGCGAAGTGCGCGGCGACCTCCTGGCCGACGACGTGCTCGAGGACCGCGCGGACGGATTCCTCGGCCGAAGTCGAGGCCACGGCGAGCTGCCACCCGGCATCGAGCGCCTCGTCGACGATGCGCGCGATGCCGGGGCGGCCGGGAAGCTGGCCGGCGCGCACGGCCTCCTTGTAGAGCGCGGTCTTGCGCTTGTGCCAGTCGGCCAGGACCTCCTTCTGGCCCTCGCGGTCGGCGGGGAGGTCGTTGCAGCGGACGAAGTCGTCGGTGAACAGCGAGGCCATGCGCTCCTTGCCGCCACCGATCTTGAGCTTCTCGCCGTACTCCTCCACCGACCACTGCACGTCCAGCCCGGCCTCGGCGAAGGTCTGGTTGAACGCGGGTCGGTGACCGTCGCGCTCGGTGTCGGCAAGCACGCCGTCGCAGTCGAAGATCAGCGCGGGCAAAGACGCTAGGAGGCCGCCGACGTGGTGGTCGAAGCCCGCCCGGCCGAGCCGAAGATCCGGATATGGCGCTCGGCCATCGCCTTGACCGCCTCACGGACGTGCGCGAGGAGCTTGGGCGGGTCGTGCTTGCCGGGGTTGGCGTCGAGGTACTCGCGGTGGGAGTCGACGAAAACGATCTTGAGCGCGGTCGAGATGTTCACCTTCGCGCACCCTCGCGCGATGAGATCCGCGAACTGCTCTTCGATGAGGCCGGTGCCGCCGTGCAGCACCATAGGGATCGGATGCAAGTTGACGATCTCGGTGACGCGCTCGGGCATGAGCCTCGGCGAGCTCGCGTACAGGCCGTGGGCGGTCCCGATCGCGGGTGCGAACGAGTACACGCCAGTGGCCTCGATGAACTCCGCCGAGACCTCGACCGGGTGCACGTCTCCCGCCTCGTCCGAGCCAACACCGTCCTCGACGCCGAGGACGCTCTCGATCTCGCCCTCGACCTGCGCGCCGTAGGTGTCGGCCTCCGCGACCACCTCGATGGTCTGGCGCGTGTTCTCGGCGACGTCGAGCTCGGAGCCGTCGAACAGGACCGAGTTCCAGCCCGTGCGCAAACAGGTGGAGATCCACTCGCGGTCCGGGCAGTGGTCGAGATGCAGGGTCACCGGGACGGGGACCTCGTCGGCGCGTGCGCGCCACATCGCGTAGAGCGGGCCCGCGCCCACCGACTTCACCGTCTTGAGCGAGGTCTGGACGATGAGCGGCGAATCGAGCTCCGTCGCCGCAGCGAGCACGGCTTCGAGGCTGAGGTCGTCGACGATGTTGATCGCGGCGACGCCGTAGCGCTCGGCGAACGCGCGGTCCATGATCTCGCGGGCGGGGACGACCGGCATACGTGGGTGGGGGCGACAAGGGGCGACCGTTGCGGGCGCAACGAAGCGGACATTGAACCTATCACGCCTGGCCTGGAGGGGGTGTGGCGCTCCACGCTCGTCAACGGCAAGTGAGCGCGGCGGCCGCGCCGTCGATCAGCACCTGGCACACCCCCGACCGTGGGCGCGATCGAGGACCGCCTCAACCGTCGCGCCCTCACGCTGGCCTCATCGGCTCGGCGAGGGTGGCGACTCATGTCCGGCGCTGCGAGGCGGTCGAGTCAGCCAGCAATTCGGAGCTCGACGACGTCGCCACCGTCGTCGTCGAGGGCGAAGAGGTGGCGGATCGACTCGGCGTGCTGAAGCGAGCCGGTCTCGCGCAGGCGCAGCGTGGGCTCGTGGAGGAGCTTGGTGACCAGTGACCGGGTCAGCGCGTCGAGTGACCGGAGCTGCGCGGCGTCGAGCCCGCGCGTCGCGCGCGCGAGCTCTGCGCGGCGGATCTGCTCCGCGTGGGCGTGCAGCGACGCGACGGTCGGGGTCACCGCCAGGGCGCTCCGCCAGGCGCGGAAGCGGGCCAGCTCGCCCTCCACGATCCGCTCCGCGCGCGACACGTCGCGCCGGCGCCCGCCGAGGCCCTGTTCGATCGCGCGCTCGAGGTCGTCGATGTCGTAGAGCAGCGCACCGCGCAGGGTCGACACATGCGCGTCGATGTCGCGCGGCACCGCGAGGTCGATCAGCGCGAGCGGCCGCTCGGGGCGCGAGGCCAGCGCGCGCGCCACCTGTTCGCGGTGGACGATCACGTGCGGCGCCTCGGTGGAGGACACCACGATGTCGGCCTGCGCCAGCTCCTCCTCGAGCATGTCAATCCCGGCGGCCCGCCCGTCGAGCTGTGCGGCAAGAGCGCGCGCCGCCGATGGGCTGCGGTTCGCGACGGCGACCGCGGAGGCACCGTGGCGCTGCAATGCGCTGCCGGTTGCAGCGGCCATGCGACCGGCGCCGATCACCAGGACGCGGCAGCGGCTGAGATCCGGGTGGGCTCGCAGGGCGATGTCCACCGCCACCGACGACAGCGACGTGGCGCCGCGGCCGATGCCCGTCTCGCGTCGCACACGGCGCCCGGCGGCGAGCGCGTGCCGGAACAGCCCGCGCAGCAGCGCGCCGACCGTGCCCTCGCCCTCGGCCCGCTCGGCTGCGCTTCGTACCTGGCCCTGGACCTCGCTCTCGCCGAGCACCATCGAGTCAAGGCCTGCGGCCACGCGGAAGAGGTGGCGGGCCGCATTGTCGTCGTAGCGCGCGTAGTGCGCGCAGCGCAGCTCCGCGGCGGAGATCCGAGTGGAGGCCACGAGCTCCCGCGCGGTCGCCGCTGCGCCGGCCTCGGCGTCCTCGCACACCGTGTAGACCTCGGTGCGATTGCAGGTCGACAGGGTCGCGCACTCGGCCACCTCGGGGTGAGCGACCAGCGAGCGCACGAGGCTCTGCGCTGCGTCGCGGTGCAGGGCCGCCTTCTCGCGCTGTCCGACCGGGGCCGTGCGGTGCGAGAGCCCGAGCACGACCAGCCGGGGAGACGGCGACATCACCGGTCGCGCGCCTCGAGCAGCTCGCTCAGCGACGCAATCTCCTCTCGCATCCGCGTGGCCTTGGCGGCCATGATGCCCAGGTAGGCGACGACGAGTACACCGAACACGAGATAGGCGCCGGCGACGTACTTCACGGCTTCCAGCAGGGGCATCAGGCCACCTCCGCCAGGTCGCGCTCGACTTCCTGCGGGGTGGGCGTCGGCTCGGGGCCGCGCGCCGTCTCCAGTCGCCGCCGCAGACGCCTGATCTCAAGCGACGCCAGCTTGGACGCGATTTCGAGGCGCCAGAGCGTGACGTACACCAGCGCGATCGCGGCGAGCGCCACCAGGAACGCGACGCGCATCGAGCCGGGCATGTTGCCGCCGGTGGCCGATAGCACGCGCGGGTGGCTGAATGGCTGCGCGAGCCGCACCGCGATGAAGTTGAGCGGCACAAAGGCGCCGGCGATGACGGCGAAGACCGCCGCGATGCGCGCCTGGCGCGCCGCGTCCTCGATCGCGAACCGCAGTGGCTGGTAGGTGCAGTAGAGAAGGAAGATGATCAGGAACGAGACGAGCGTAGGCTCGTTCCAGACCCACCAGTGGCCCCATGCGGCGCGCGCCCAGATCGACCCGGTCACGAGCGTGGCGACCGCGAACACCAGGGAGATGTGGATAGACACGTACGAGCGCAGGTCCCACGTCGGGTCGCCGGTGCGCAGGTATCTCAACCCCGCGATCGCGCCGAGCACGAACCCGCCCAGCGACACGATCGCGAGCGGCACATGCACATAGAAGATCTTCTGGATCAGACCCTGGTCGGCGTCCAGCGGAGTGACGAGGAAGACGAGCGCGTAGGCGGCCGCGAGCGCTGCCGCGGATGCCAGTGTCAGGTTTCGTAATGACTTGCCGCGCACCGGTCGTGCCTCACAGGGATTTCAGGTACTGGACCAGGTCGCTTTCCTGGCCCGGCGACAGGCCCAGGTTCATGCAGTCGTTGTAGTGCGCCACCACTGCCCCAAGGGTGGGGAAGCGCCCGTCGTGGTAGAAGCCGCCTTTGGCGTGGGCGAAGAGGCCGCGCAGGGGCGTGGTCCGGTACATGTGGGTTGGCGACCGATCCGCCTGGAACGAGTCGGTGCAGATCTCCGCCGGCTGGTGAAGGTTCCACCCGCCCTCGGTGAAGTTCGTCGGGGAGTGGCACCCCGCGCACTTGCCCTGGCCGTCGAAGATCGCCTTGCCCCGTCGCGCGGCCGCCGCGTTGAAGCTGCCCTTCGGGGGTTTGGGCGGCTGCAGGCTCAGCTGGTAGTAGTGGAGCCCCGGCAGCTTCGGCGTGACCAGGTCGTGCGCCACACGCACGTGCCCGAAGCCGTTCTTGGCGGCGATGGGGAACTGGTTTGCGTCATCGAGCCGGGCGTCGGTGAAGTTGCCCTGTCCGTGCATCTCCAGCGTGGCCACGAACGCGTTCCAGTACGGAATCGACCCCCAGCCGGTGAAGGTGTGGAGGTTGACGCCCTGCAGCCCGAAGGCGGGTGGGATCAGCGTCGCGGCCGACCCGCCGTCGGGGCGGAAGGCCTTGCCGTCCATGAACAGCTCGGCGTCGAACTTGCCGGGCCCCCAGCTCGCGAGCACCTTCTTGACCGTCGCCTCGTCGACGCCGAGCACGTCCTCGACCGGCTTGAGGTTCGGCGCGAGCGAGATGACCCCACCGACGTTGAGGTCGCGGTTCGGCCACCCGTCGCGCCGCTTGCCGATGCCGGGGGCGAAGGAGTTGTCCACCGTCGAGTGGCAGACGGCGCAGGTCAGGCCGACCGAGCGCAGCGAGCCGCCGCGGGTGAAGTTGCCCTTCACGCCGACGACCGCGTTGAGCTTGAGCAGCGCGAGGGTGGTCTTCGGGTCGTTGAGGTTGACCTTCCCCTGCTTGATGGCCGTCGCTACCGCCTTGGGGATCGCCGTTGCGTCGACCTTCAGCCCGGCGGCCAGCGCCGCCTTGGGCGAGAGGCCAGGGCCTACGCCGCCGTTCTTCGCGCCGGCAATGGCTCGGTCGAGCTGCAGGGCCCCGCTCCAGAATTTCTCGTCGCCGAAGGTGTCGAAGCGAAACGTGCGCTGACCCTGCCGGAACAGCTGCTGGTCTGCGGCGGACACGCCCGGCTTGGGGGCCGTCGGCTTGGAGACGGCGCTCACGTTGAACAGCAGGGCGCCCGAAACCATCAGCACCGCAGCTGCGAGCAAAAACCGAAGCCCTCTCCTGACCGAGCCTGTCATTTCCGCTCCTTGCTCCCGATTTTCGGCGTTTGACAGCCGAAACAGGATTTATATACATTTTGCCGTATCTAATGTCAAGGAGAGGTAGGCGCCAGGTCGATCCGGGCAGGAAGCGGAGCATCCGGCTGGGCGTCGCGCTCTGCGTCGCGCTCCTCCTCGCCGCCAGCCTCGTTTACACGAGCTTCAGCGCGGCCAGCGACGCCCGTACCCCGAGCCAGCTGCTCGCCTCCGCTGCCGCCGGCCACTCCTATCAGTTGACCGGCAAGGTGCTGCCCGGCTACCGGATGCGCGGCGACGAGCTTGCCTTCCGCGTCCGCGATCGCGTCGGGCGGGCGTCGGTGGCGGTCCGGTACACCGGCGAGGTCCCGGATCCGTTTCGCGCCGGCCGGGAGGTGATCGTCACCGTGCGCCGCGAGGACGGCGCCTTCGTCGGAGAGCGGGACTCGCTGGTCACCAAGTGTCCCTCCAAGTTCAGCGCCCGCAAGGGGACCTGACGTGATGACGCTGGGGCGCGCCTGCCTTGTCCTGGCGCTGGTCATCGCGCCGGTGGGAGCGCTTGCGTCGCTGTACGGCGCGCGCGCGCGCCGCCGCGACTGGATCGCCGTCGGGCGGCGATCGGTCTACGCGCTCGCGGCCGTTCTCACGATCGCCTTCTGCGTACTCGAGGCGGCCTTCCTGCGCTCGGACTTCTCGTTCTCGGTCGTGGCCACACATTCGAGCGTGGCCACGCCGCTGTTCTACAAGGCGGCGGCCATGTGGTCGTCGCAGGAGGGCTCGCTGCTGCTCTGGGTGTGGCTCCTGTCGCTGTGGTCGAGCCTGGTGCTCTTCCTCACGCGCAACCGGCTGCGCGAGCTTGCGCCGTACGCCACCGCGGTGCTGCTCGGCTTCGCCACCTTCTTCGGCGCGCTCGTGGTCTTCCTGGCCAACCCATTTCAACCGCTCAACCCCGTGCCCGCGGATGGCACCGGGCTCCAGCCGCTGCTGCGCCACCCGAGCATGATGATCCACCCCCCGATGCTGTACTCGGGGTACACGCTCTTCGCCGTGCCGTTCGCCTTCGCCGTGGGCGCGCTGGTGGTGCGGCGGGTGGACGCCGAGTGGATCGCCGCGACGCGGCGGTTCGCGCTCGCCGCCTGGTTCTTCCTGGGCGTGGGCATCCTGCTCGGCGCGCGGTGGTCGTACGCGGAGTTGGGCTGGGGCGGCTACTGGGCGTGGGATCCCGTGGAGAACGCGTCGCTGCTGCCCTGGCTGACGGGCACCGCGTTCCTGCACTCCGTGATGATCCAGGAGAAGCGCGGGATGCTGAAGGTGTGGAACGCCTCGCTCGTGCTGGCCACCGGGATCCTCGCGGTGCTCGGGACCTTCCTCGTGCGCTCGGGCATCCTGGACTCGATCCACGCCTTCGGCGCCTCGACGCTCGGCGTCCCGTTCGTCTCGCTCATCGCGGTGATGATCGCCGGCTCCATCGCCCTGGTCGTGTCGCGGCGCGAGACGCTGCGCAGCGAGAACAAGCTCGACTCGCTGCTCTCCCGGGAGGCCGTCTTCCTCGGGAACAACCTCGT
>JBJMKX010000080.1:0-6596 GCA_045805605.1 Solirubrobacteraceae bacterium | reverse complement strand
CGCAGTTCCTGACCCATCGGGAGCTCGACGCCGCGCTTGCCCTCCTGCCCGACGCGGACTGGGTGGCCACCGACGACCCGGCCGCGCGCGACCTTCACGGCGTCGACGGCGTCTGGCTGCTGCCCGGCACGCCCTACCGCGACGAGGCGACGGCGTTCGGAGCCATCCGCCACTGCGTCGCGACCGGCACGCGCTTCCTGGGCACCTGCGGCGGCTTTCAGTACGCCTGCCTCGCCCTCGCCCGCGACCGGGCGGGGCTCGCGTCGGCCGCGCATGCCGAGAGTGACCCCGAGGCGCCCGATCCCGTCGTCGAGCCGCTGGCCTGCACGCTCTACGGCGAGACCCGGACGGTCACGCCAGTCCCCGGCACGAAGCTTGCGGCGATCTGCGGCACCGAGCCCTTCGAGGGCTTCCACTGGTGCGGCTACGGCCTCAGCGCGCAGGGGGCCCGCGCGCTGCAGGCCGCCGGGGTGATGGTCGCCGCGACCGCCCCCGACGCCGGCGTCGAGGCCATCGAGCTGCCCGACCATCCGTTCTTCCTCGCCACCGCCTTCCAGCCCCAGGTCGGCGTGAGCGAAACCGGGAGCCTGCCGGCGCTCGTGGCCGCATTCGCCGACTAGGGTTCCGGCAGCTTCGGCGAGGCGCGCATGGCCGGAGAGGACGCGGCGCTCGCCGTCGCGGCGCGCGGTGGGAGCTGCTCGCTTGGAAGCCCAACGCTCCGGATACCCTGGCATCGCCATGCCAGGGGCGCCGGAGTCACTGCGCGAGCTCGTCGGGCGGTACGACCCCGCCGTCTTCGAGGAGAGCGGGGCCCGGTTCCGGATCCGCCTGGCGGTCGCGGACGAAGGCGCCTGGGACGCGGTCATCGAAGGCGGCGCCGCCCGGCTGGAGGACGCCGCCGACGAGCGACCCGACGCGGTCCTGACCGCCGACGCGCCCACCTGGCGCCGCATCGCCACCGGTCTGCGAGGCGGCATGGACGCGTTCCGCCGCCGGCGGCTGCACGTCCGGCACAACCTGCACGCCGGTGTCGGCTTCCTCGCCGCCACCAGCGGCGCCACCGAGCCCGGCCGGCTCGAGTTCCGCCGGGTCGCGGGCCTTTCCTACCTGCAGGCGGGCGTGGGGACGCCGGTGGTAATGGTGCACGGGCTCGGCGGCACGAAGGTCTCGATGCTGCCCACGGTGGCCGCGCTCGCGCCCCGCGGCTTTCACGCCGTCTCGGTCGACCTGCCTGGGGCGGGCGACTCCGACAAGCCGCTCGGCGCGCCCTATGACGCGCGCTTCTTCGCCGACTCCGTCGTCGCGTTCCTCGACGCACTCGGCATCGAGCGCGCGCACGTAGTGGGCAACAGTCTCGGCGGACGGGTGGCGCTCGAGCTCGGCCTCCGGCATCCCGGCCGGGTACGCCGGCTGGCGCTGCTGGCTCCGTCGCTGGCCTGGCGGCGCGACCGGCCGTGGGCGCCGCTGCTGCGGCTCGTGCGCCCCGAGCTCGGGCTGCTGCAGATGGCGCCGCGCCCCGTCGTCGAGGGCATCGTGCGCAACGTCATCCCGGGCGGCCAGGACGGCTGGGCCGCCGCCGGCGTCGACGAGTTCCTGCGCGTGTACACGATGCCGCGCGGACGCGCCGCCTTCTACGCCGCCGCGCGCCAGATCTACCTGGAGGAGCCCGAGGGCGACCAGGGCTTCTGGCCGCGCCTGAAGACGCTCGAGCCGGACGCGCTGTTCGTGTGGGGGCGGCAGGACCGGCTGGTGCCACTCGCGTTCGCCCGCCACGTCAGCGAGGCGGCGCCGGGCGCGCGCCACGTCGAGCTCGATTGTGGCCACGTGCCACAACTGGAGCGCCCGAGCGAAACTCACGCGGCGGTGATGGCGTTCTTGCGGTAGTGCGCGCCGCCGCCGCCCTGCTCGCCTGCACCGTGCTGCTGACCGCGTGCGGCGGCGCGACCGCCGACGGGGCCAAGACGATCGCCACGGGCCTGCACGTGCCGTGGGGCCTGGCCTTCGAGCCCAACGGCGACGCGCTCGTCTCCGAGCGCACAACCGGGGACATCAAGCGGATCCCCGCCCGCGGCGGGACCGCGCAGACCGTCATGCACCTGCCCGACGTCGACACCGAGGCCGGCGAGGGCGGGCTGCTCGGCATCGCGCTCTCGCCCGACTACGCCCGCGACGGCCTCGTCTACGCGTACTACACGACCGCCCGCGACAACCGGATCGTGCGCTTCAGGCTCGGCGGCGACGTCGAGCCGCTCATCACCGGCATCGCCGCCGGCTCCATCCACGATGGCGGGAGGATCGCCTTCGGGCCCGACGGCAAGCTCTACGCGGGGACGGGAGAGACCGGCAACGGCTCGCTCGCCCAGGACCTCGGGTCGCTCAACGGCAAGATCCTGCGCATGAACCCGGACGGCGGCGTCCCCGGCGACAATCCGTTCCCGGGGTCGCTCGTGTGGACGTATGGGCATCGCAACGTCCAGGGCCTGGCGTGGGACCGGCGCGGGCGGCTGTGGTCCAGCGAGCTGGGTCAGAACCGGTTCGACGAGGTCAACCTCATCCGCAAGGGCCGCAACTACGGCTGGCCGAACGTCGAGGGTCGCGGCGACACCCGCGGCGGCCGCTTCACGAACCCGGTAGCGACGTTCTCGACGAGCGAGGCCTCGCCGAGCGGCGACGCCGTCGTCGGCAACCGCCTGTTCGTCGCGTCCCTCGGGGGCGAGAGCCTGTGGCGGATGACGATCAAGGGGACCCGGGTCTCCAGGCCCAAGCGCCTGTACGACGGTCGCTGGGGGCGCCTGCGCACGGTCGCCCGCGCGCCCGACGGCACGCTGTGGATCGCCACGTCGAACACCGACGGGCGCGGGTCGCCGCACCGCGGTGACGACCGAATCGTCGCGATCCGGCCCTAGCTGTGGCCGATGCTCGAGCCGGCGAAGAAGAAGAACCAGACCTCGAACGCCCCGACACAGAGCACGACGCTGACGACGACGATCCGCTCGACCGGGCTGGCGCCCTGGCGCCGCTTGGCGAAGTCCTCGCGCTCGCCGCGCATGCTGCGCAGCCAGGGTGAGGTGCGCCGCGCGGCGGGCGGGCGGCCGGTGAGCTCGTCGTAGCGCGCGCTCAGCCAGGTCAGCGCAAGCGTCAGCGCGATCTCGCCCGCCGCCAGAACGGCGACGACCAGGAAGACCGCGCCCATGCTCAGGCCACTGCTGCCCACCGCCCGAGACCCGACCCAGACCGCGAACAGCGGGCAGCCGGTCCAGATGTTCACCGCGATCACCGCGCTGAGGGTCGCCAGCCCCAACCGCTTGGCCATGAGGGCCATGGCGTGGATTCAAGCCCAGCTCGCGCCGAAGGCGAACCGGATGATCACCGAGCCGCAGAAGACGAGTCGAAAGCCGTCGAGGTCCTCCGGCGTTGCGTGGTGCCCGGCGCGACCTCCCCGCGCGGTAGCTCGAGCGCGCGGTACCAGGTCTGCTCCCGCGCGCGTTCGAGCAGCTCCACCACGGCGGTGATGTTGCCATGATGCCCGCGGGATGGCGGCGGTTGCACCGCAGATACCGGTGGTGATCCTGTGCGGCGGCCGCGGAACGCGCCTGCAGGAGCGCACGCAATCGATCCCCAAGCCGCTCGTCGAGATCGGGGGCGAGCCGATCGTCTGGCACGTCGTCCAGATCTACGCCGTGCAGGGGGTGCGCGACTTCGTGCTCGCCACCGGCTACAGGCACGACCTCATGGAGGAGTTCGTGCGCTCGCACGACTGGCCCGAGGGCATCGACATCCAGTGCGTCGACACCGGCCTCGACACGCCGACAGGCGGTCGTATCAAGCTGCTGGAGGACCGCCTCGGCCGGGCTCCCTTCTTCGCCACCTACGGCGACGGCGTCGCCGACGTCGACCTCGGGGAGCTGTGGGAGTTCCACCGCGCGCACGGCGGTCTGGCCACGATGACCGTCGTCCGGCCGTTGCTGCAGTTCGGCATCACCGAGCTCGACGGCGACGGGGTGGTTTCGGGCTTTCACGAGAAGCCCCGCTCCGACCACTGGATCAACGGCGGCTTCTTCTGCTTCGAGCCGGGCGTCTTCGACTACCTCGATCGCTCCAGCGTGCTCGAGCGCGAGCCGCTCGAAGGCCTTGCCGCCGACGGACACCTGCGCGCCTACCGGCACACCGGCTTCTGGGAATGCATGGACACCTACAAGGACGCCGTCCAGCTCAACGACCTCTGGAGCGACGGCTCCGCGCCCTGGAAGCTCTGGGCATGAGAAGCGCGTTCGTCACCGGCGCCTACGGGCTGCTGGGCGGCTGGCTGTGCAAGGCGCTGCTCGACGCGGGCGTCCGTGTGGTCGTGCTCAAGCGCGACGAGGTGCCGCTCTCGGCGTTGCAGATCGAGGGCACCGAGACGCGCTGCGCCGTCGTGCACGGCGACATCACCCACTACGAACTGCTCGGCCGCGTGCTGACCGAGTACGAGGTCGACACCGTCTTCCATCTGGCCGCCCAGGCCATCGTCGGCACCGCCAACCGCTCGCCGATCTCGACGTTCGAGACCAACGTGCGCGGGACCTGGCTGCTGCTCGAGGCCTGCCGGGTCGACGGCGGCGTGCAGCGCGTGGTCGTCGCCGCATCCGACAAGGCCTACGGGCCGCACGCCGAGCTGCCCTACCGCGAGGACTTCGCCCTGCAACCGCGCTACCCGTACGACGCCTCGAAGGCGGCGGCCGATCTCATCGCCCGCTCGTACTGGCACACGTTCGGGCTGCCGGTCGCGATCACGCGCTTTGCCAACCTCTACGGCGGCGGCGACGTCCACGCCTCGCGCCTGATCCCCGAGGCGGTGTCCGCGGCGCTCGCAGGGCGCCGGCCGGTCATTCGCTCGGACGCCACCGCGGAGCGCGACTACCTCTACGTCGAGGACGCCGTGCAGGCGTACCTCGCGATTGCCCGCGCGCTCGACGACGACAACGGCGCGCGCGCCCGCGGCGAGGCGTTCAACGCCGGCAGCGGCCGGCCGTGGTCGGTGCGCGAGGTCGTCAAGCTCGTGTGCGAGGCGGCGGGCACCCAGCTCGAGCCCGACATTCGCGGCACCGCCACGCCGGCCGGCGAGATCGATCGCCAGTTCGTGGACGGCACGAAGCTGCGCGAGCTGACCGGGTGGGCTCCCACCGTCGACATGCGGGAAGGGCTGGTGCGGACCGTGGACTGGTACCGGAGCCATCCCGAGGCGTTGACCCGTTGAGATCGGGGCCGGAACCCTTCGCCCTCTCGAGACCGGGGCGCCGCCCTAGGCGAGACTACGATGAACGCATGGCCGGGCACTCCAAATGGGCGGGGATCAAGCACCGCAAGGCGGTCGTCGATGCCCGCCGCGGCAAGCTCTTCACCAAGCTCGCGCGCGGAATCACCGTCGCCGCCAAGGAGGGCGGAGGCGACCCCGACTCCAACTCCGCGCTCGCGCTCGCCGTCCAGAAGGCCAAGGACGCCTCGATGCCCAAGGACAACATCGAGCGCGCGATCGCCAAGGGCACGGGCGGGGGCGGCGACGCGGACGCGCTGGAGTCGGTGATGTACGAGGGCTACGGCCCCGGCGGCGTGGCGCTGCTCGTGGAGGCGACGACCGACAACCGCAACCGCACGGGCTCCGACGTCCGCCACGCGTTCGGCAAGCACAGCGGCAACCTCGGCGAGCCGGGGTCGGTCGCCTACCTCTTCGACAAGCAGGGCGTGGTCGTGGTCGACGCCGAGCGCTACTCCGAGGACGACCTGATGGTCGCGATCGACGCGGGCGCGGAGGACATCGCGATGGACGACGACGTCTTCGAGGTCATCACGGAGCCGAGCGCGCTGGCCGCCGTGCGCGCCGCGCTCGACGAGGCCGGCATCGAGATCGAGAACGCCGAGGTGTCCCAGCGCCCCAAGACGCTCGTCCCGCTCGACGAGGCGGGCGCGACGAAGCTGATGAGGCTGATCGACGCGCTCGAGGACCTCGACGACGTGGACGCGGTGCACGCCAACTTCGACGTGCCCGCCGACGTGCTCGAGCGCGTCGCCGGCTAGCTCCCGGGGTACGAAGGGCGGCGTGATGCGCAGCATCTGGTCGCCTCCTGCCGTCTTCCTCGTGCTGTTGATGGGGATCGGCAGCATCCTCATGTGGCTCGGCGTCCCGCTCGGGCTCGTCTACGCCGCCTCGCGCCTGGCCGACACCTCGGCCCCGACGCTCGGCCCGTACCTGCTCGTCTTCATCGGGCTGCCGATCGGGATGGCGATCATGGCCAAGCTGCTCGGCTACCTCGACCGCGTCCACCAGGCCTACACGCGGACGGGCGACGACCGCCCGCAGCAGGCGCCGTGGCTGCGCTCGATGCGGGGCGAGCGCGGCTCCACGCGCCCGCGGGGCGTGCTCGACACGGTGATGATCGTCTCCGTCGGCATCGCGGTCGTGTGCTTCGGGATCTGGTTCTTCGGCTTCGCCGGGTCCTCGCTGCCGGGGGCGTAGCGCGCCGGCTCCGAAGTTCCACGGCGCCGGCGGCTCCGAACTTCAACGCGTCGGCGGCTCCGAGCGTCAACGGCGGCGGCGGCTCCGAACGTCAACGGCGGCC
>JBJMKX010000079.1:0-17023 GCA_045805605.1 Solirubrobacteraceae bacterium | reverse complement strand
ACAGCGCGGCGATGAACGGCTTGGCGGCCTCCAGGCCCTCGGCCACCACGGCCTCGGTGGGGGCGCCTGCGCCGCCGGCGACGAGATCGATGACGTTGTCGGTGGCCTCGGCCTCGACCATCATGATCGCGACGTCACCATCCTCGAGTACGCGGCCCGCGACCACCATGTCGAACACGGCCTTTTCGCCCTGCTCGACTGTCGGGAAAGCGACCCAGGTGCCGTCTATCAGGGACACGCGGACACCGCCGATCGGACCCGAGAACGGCAGACCGGCCAGCTGAGTGGACATCGAGGCGCCGTTGATGGCGACGACGTCGTAGAGGTCGTCCGGGTGCAGGGCGAGCACGGTGACGACGACCTGGACCTCGTTGCGCAGGCCCTTGACGAAGGTCGGGCGCAGCGGCCGGTCGATGAGCCGGCAGGTGAGGATCGCGTCCTCGGAGGGCCGGCCCTCCCGCCGGAAGAACGAGCCGGGGATCCGGCCCGCGGCGTACATCCGCTCCTCGACGTCGACGGTGAGGGGGAGGAAGTCCACGTCGCGGACGTTGCCGGCGGTGGCGGTGCACAGCACCATCGTCTCTCCCGCCTGGACCACGACCGCACCGCTGGCCTGCTTCGCCAGCCGTCCGGTCTCGAACGAGATCTCCATTCCGGCGATCTCCGTCGAGACCCGGGTCACTTCTGCCATGTGTTCCTTTCCTGCCCGCTCCGGTTGAGCGGGCCTTGCGTCTTCATCATTCTTGTGAAGTCGCCTCATGGTAGAGCGTCAAGCGCGGCGAGCCCCTCCGTCGACCGGGCGTCGACCGGCTCGCCGTCGACGAAGGCCGCGGGCGTCGTTGTCACCCCGGCGCGAATCCCGCCGGTGAAGACGTCCTTGACCCGCTCGGCCACGTCGGGGGCGCGGCGGTCCGCCTCGAAGCGGTCGAGGTCGAGCCCGAGCCGCTCCGCCCGCCCCCACAGGTGGGGGTCCTCCAGCCGCCCCTGGTCGGCGAAGAGCGCGTCGTGCATCGGCCAGAACGCGCCCTGCCGCCCGGCCGCTTCGGCCGCGCACGCCGCCGCCCACGCCCGCGGGTGCTTGGAACGCACGGGGAAGTGCCGGAACGCGACGCGCAGCGGCCGGTCGCGCAGGTGCTCGTGCACGACGGCGCAGTACGGGCACTCGAAGTCGGCGTAGACGACGACGAGCGGCGCGTCGACCGGCCCGCGCACGTGGTCGCCGGGCCGCAGCGGCGGAAGCGGCGCGCTACCGAGCTCCCGCAAGGGCGTCGAAGATCAGGTTCGCGCCCGGGAAGGAGCTGACCGTCGGCTCCTGGTGGCGCCACGCGATGTCGGCGTCGGGATCGGTGAGGACGAGCGCGCGCTGCGGAAACCCGGCCGGGTGGTAGACGTCAAACGCCCGGCACGTGGCGCCCTTGGGCTCCCAGTCCGAGAGCTGCGGGATGGTGACGCCGAGGTGCTCGGTGAACGCCTTCTGGGTGTAGAGCGAGTCGCACGAGACGCCGAACAGGCGCACCTCGCGCTGCTCGAACTCGTCCAGCACCTCCTGGTAGAGGTTGAGCTGGTCGGTGCAGACGGGCGAGAACGCGAACGGATAGAAGACCAGGAGCGTCGTGTGCCCGAGCAGGTCGGAGCGCGTGAACTCGCCCCGGTCCTCCGTCGTGAGGGAGAACTCGGGGGCCGGGTTCACCGGCGGAGGCCGAGCTCGCGGATCAGCGCCCGATAGCCCTCGAGGTCCTTGCGCTGGAGGTAGTTGAGGAGGCGGCGGCGCTTGCCCACCATCATCAGCAGCCCGCGCCGCGAGTGGTGGTCCTTGCTGTGCGTGCGCAGGTGCTGGGTGAGCAGGTTGATCCGGTCGGTGAGCACGGCGATCTGGACCTCGGCCGAGCCGGTGTCCGAGTCGCCCTTGCCGAATTTGGCGACGAGCTCCTGCTTGCGTTCCGCGGTCACGGTCATCAGCGGCTGGTCACGCTAGCAGCCTCGGCGACGTCCTTGCCCATCTGCTCGACGAGCGCGTCGACGGTCGGGAACGCCCGCTCGCCGCGCAGCCGGCGGACGAAGTCCAGCTGCAGCTCGGTGCCGTACAGGTCGCCCTCGAAGTCGATCAGGAACGCCTCCACCAGCACGCCGCGACCGGTGCCGAAGGTGGGCCGAACGCCGACGCTGACGGCGGCGGGCTTGCCGTCGGCGTAGGCGGCATAGACGCCGTGGCCGGGGTAGACGAGCGCCTCGTCGGGCACGAGGTTGGCGGTCGGGTAGCCAAGGGTGCGCCCGCGCCGGTCGCCCTCGACCACGGTGCCGCGCAGCTGGAAGGGATCGCCGAGAAGGCGGTTCGCGCGCTCGACGTCGCCGAGCTGGATGAGGTGGCGGATGAGCGTCGAGGACACGATCTCCTGATCGACCTCGACCAGCGGGGTCACGCGGGTCTCGAACGCATCCTGCTCGGCCAGGAGGGCCGGGTCACCCGCCGCCTTGTGCCCGAAGCGGAAGTTCTCGCCCACCGAGACGCGGGTCGCCTGCAGCGTCCCCGCAAGGACGCCGTCGACGAACTCCTGCGCGCTGCGCTGGGCGAACGCGCGGTCGAACTCGATCAGCACGAGCTCCTCCACCCCAAGCCCCTCGAGCAGCTCGACCTTGCGATCGAGCGAGGTCAGCAGCTTGGGCGCGGCCTCTGGGCGGATGACCTGCAGCGGATGGGGCTCGAAGGTCAGCACGGTGTCCGAGCCGCGGATGACCTCGCGATGCCCGAGGTGCACGCCGTCGAACTCCCCCACCGCGACCTTGCGCGGGCGCGCCTCTGCCTCGTCGAGCCGGGTGACCTTCACGCGCGGAAGCCTACGATCGGCTTCAGTAGGCCGCCGTCTCGCGGCTCGGCGAGCGCGATGAGTCCGTCGTCGTCGACCAGGCGGACCACCCCGCTCGCTTGGCCGGACACGGCCTGTCCGTGGCCCGCGCGTCGCCCGGCGTCGGCATCGAGCGTGATCGCCGGCAGGAAGGCCAGCGCCTCGTTCAGCGGGACGATGCGCTCGGGGTCGGCGCCCTGCACGGCGAAGGGGCCGATGCGCGTGCGGCGCAGCTCGAGGCAATACGCGTCGCCGAGGTCGGCGATCAGCGAGCGAACATACGTGCCGCTGGAGCACTCGATCTCGAAGCGGTCGTGCGCCAGCCGCTCGAAGCGATGCACGACGACCTCGCGCTCGGCCAGCTGCACCGCCTCCCCGCGGCGCACGCGGCGGTAGGCGCGCTCGCCCGCGACCTTGACCGCGCTGTAGGCCGGCGGCCGCTGGCGGATGCGGCCCGTCGGCAGCGGCGCCTCGGGGTCGGGGACGCGGCCGGTCTCGACGATGTCGCCCTCGGGATCCCCCGTGGTCGAGATCGCGCCGAGCCGCGCGCACACGACGTAGGTCTTGGGCAGCTCGAGCAGGAAGCGCTGGACGCGCGTGGCCCGGCCCACGAGCACGAGCAGCAGCCCGGTTGCGAACGGGTCGAGCGTGCCGGCATGGCCGACCCGGCGCCGCCCGAGCCGGCGCCGCACCGCGGCGACGACGTCGTGCGAAGTCTCCCCCGCGCGCTTGTCGACAAGGATCACGCCGTCCATTTGGCAGCCGAGTGTCGACTCCGTCAGCGTGAGCCTGACTCAGTCGACACTCGACGAAGCGGTCAGTGCTGGACCGCGCCCAGCTGCTCCGCAACCTCCGAGCGCAGGAACGCCACCAGCTCGTCCCAGCTCATCGCGGTCGAGAAGCCGGCCGCCTGCCGGTGCCCGCCGCCGCCCTGGACCCGGGCGATGCGCGACACGTCCACGCGGTCGTCGGACGCGCGCAGCGAGACCTTGCGCAGCCCGGCGGTGCCCCGCCCCAGCCGGTCGCGAACCAGCGCCGCCACCGCGGTGCCCTCGACCGAGCGCAGGTGGTCGATGACGCCCTCGGAGTAGTTCTCCTCGGCGCCGGTCTCGCGGAAGTCGTCGGCCGAGAGGTGCGAGAGCGTCAGCCGCCCGTCGTCGTAGCGCTCGACGTTGGACAGCCCGCGCGCCAGCAGCTCGAGCTTGCCGTACGGAATCCCTTCGTACAGGCGCTTGTAGATCTCGTGCACGTCGACCCCGGTCGCGATCAGCTCCGCCGCCATGACGTGGGCGCGCGTGCCGGTGTTCTCGTACATGAACTTGCCGGTGTCGGTGACGAGGCCGACGTAGAGGGCCTCGGCGACGGGGAGCGTCGGCCTGACGCCGAGCGCCTTCATGAGGTCCCACACGACCTCGGCCGTGCACGACGCCTCCGGCACCACGTGGTTGACGGTGCCGAACAGCGTGTTGTCGTGGTGGTGGTCGAGGTTGAGGATGTGGGCCCCGTCGCGCTTGAGCTCGTGGGCGGGGTTGCGGTCGAGGTGGCCGCAGTCGAGGAACACGATCGTGCGGTCGGCCACGTCGTCGGGGACGACCGAGACCAGGCCGTCGAGCACGAAGAACCGGTACTCGTAGGGCAGCGGGAACTCCTCGGCGGCCATGAACATGACCGAGTCCTTGTCGAGCGCACGCAGGATCTCCTGCATCGCGACCAGCGAGCCGAGTGCGTCCCCGTCGGGGTTCTCGTGCGTGACGAGGATGAACCGGTCGGCGGACCGGATCTCTTCCAGGACCTGGTCCCGGCTCGGCTTGCTGCCGTTCTCGCTCACGTCAGGCGGTTGATGCGGTCGGCCCGCTCGGCGGTGTCGTCGTAGGCGAACTCGAGGGTGGGCGTGTGCTTGAGGCGCAGCTCCTGGGCGACGCGGCGCTGGAGGAACCCGTGCGCAGACCGCAGTCCGTGCAGCGACGGCTCGGCGTCGCCAAGCACGCTCACATACACCATGGCATGGCGGAGGTCCGGGTTGGTGTCGACGGCGGTGACGGTCACGAAACCGATGCGTGGGTCCTTGAGATCCCTCGTTATGGCGTCGCTGAGAACCGCGCGGACGGCTTCGTTCACGCGACGCATGCGGCCGCGGGCCATCCTAGCCTCCCAGGTCCGCTACCGAGGTAAGAAGCCGGTCAACGTGAACGCCTTGCGGAAACCGCGCGTCGAGCCAGCGGCAGACGCGGTCCGCATCGGCCTGCAGGCGGCCGGCCGAGCCGCTGACCATCGCCACGGCCAGCGTCGCGCGTTGCCAGGTGTCCTGGTGGTCGACCTCGGCGACCGACAGTCCCATGCGCGTGCGCAGTTGCGCCTTGACCGACTGTAGCTCGCGGCGCTTGCCCTTCAGGCTGGCCGCGTCGGGGAAGTGCAGGTGGACGAGGAGGACGCCGACGAAGCCAGTCGGGGTCGGGCCTTGCCCGACCACCCTACGAAAGCTCGCGCTCGACCTTGCGCGTCTCGAACACCTCGAGGACGTCGCCCTCCTTGACGTCCTGGAAGTCCTTGAGCACGATGCCGCACTCCTGGCCGTCGATGACCTCGCGCACGTCGTCCTTGAAGCGGCGCAACGAGGCGATCTCGCCCGTGTAGACGACGGTGCCGTCGCGCACGACGCGCGCGCGGGCGCCGCGCGTCACCCGGCCCTCGGTGACCTGGCAGCCGGCGATAAGGCCCACGCGCGAGGCCCGGAAGGTCTGCAGCACCTGCGCCTCGCCCAGGGTGGTCTCGACCTCCTCGGGCTCGAGCATGCCCTCCATCGCGGCCTTGAGGTCGTCGATGGCCCGGTAGATGACCGCGTAGGTGCGGATCTCGACGCCCTCACGCTCGGCCGCGGCGCGCGCGTCGGCGCTCGGGCGGACATTGAAGCCGAGGATGATGCCGTTGGAGGCCGACGCGAGCATGACGTCGGACTCGTTGATCCCGCCCACCCCGCGGTGGATCACGTTGACCGACACCTCGGACTGCGGCAGGCGGGCGATCTCGTCCTCGACCGCTTCGAGCGAGCCGGACACGTCGGCCTTGACCACGAGGTTGAGCTCCTTGACGCGGCCCTCGCGCGAGAGCGCGAGCACGTCCTCGAGCGAGACCTTGGTGCCCGAGCGGCGGGCCAGCGCCTCGGTCTTCAGCCGCTGGGCGCGCTCGGTCGCGAGCTGGCGCGCGCGGCGCTCGTTCTCGACCACGCGCACGTGCTCGCCGGCCTCGGGGACGCCGTCGAAGCCCAGGACCTCGACCGGCATGCCCGGCCCGGCGTCCTTGATGCGGTCGCCGGTGAAGTCGGTCATCGCCCGCACGCGCCCCCAGTGGGCGCCGGCGACGATGGCGTCGCCGACGTGCAGCGTGCCGCGGCCGATGAGGATGGTGACCACGGGCCCGCGGCCCGGGTCGAGCTTGGACTCGATGACCGCGCCCGAGGCCTCGGTGTCCGGGTTGGACTTGAGCTCCTCGAGCTCGGTGACGACGAGGATCGTGTCGAGCAGGTCCTCGAGGCCCTGCTTGGTCTTGGCCGAGACGTCGACGAACTCCGTGTCGCCGCCCCACTCGGCCGGGTTGAGGCCGAGCTGGGCCATCTCGCCGCGCACGCGGTCGGGCTGCGCGCCCTCCTTGTCGATCTTGTTGACCGCGACCACCATGGGCACGTCGGCGGCCTGCGCGTGATCGACGGCCTCCTGGGTCTGCGGCTTCACGCCGTCGTCGGCGGCGACCACAATGACCGCGAGGTCGGTGACGTCGGCGCCGCGGGCGCGCATGGCCGTGAACGCTTCGTGGCCGGGCGTGTCGAGGAAGGTGACGACCCGATCGCCGTGGTGAACCTGGTAGGCGCCGATGTGCTGGGTGATGCCGCCCGCCTCGCCCGCGGCCACCTCGGTCTCGCGCACCGCGTCGAGCAGCGAGGTCTTGCCGTGGTCGACGTGGCCCATGATCGTCACCACCGGCGGGCGCTCGACCAGGTCCTCCTCGGCGTCGTCGAAGGTCGGCTCCTCCACCACCTCGTCGGCGGCGTGGGTGACCTCGACCGTCTTGTTGAACTCGTCGGCGAGGACGTGGATGGCGTCGTCGGAGAGCGTCTTCGTGAGCGTGGCCATCTCGCCCAGGGTCATCAGCTTCTTGATCACCTCGGGCACGGGCACGCCGAGGTGCTCGGCGACGTCCTTGACCGTCGATCCCGACGGGATGCTGAGCAGCACCTTGGAGGGGTCGGTCGGCGCGACCCGCGGCGCGGGCTCCTGGTAGGTGCCGCGCCGGCGGCGTCCGCCGCGACGGCGCGGGGGACGATTGGGCGCGGGCGCCGGCCCGCCCTGCTGCCGGCGAGACGCCTGGGAGTCGATGATCACGCGCCGGCGGCCGCTGCCGGCGCCGGGCGCGCGCTCTCCTTGCAGGCCCGAGCGGGTGGGGCGCTGGCGCTGGGGCTGGTTGCCCCCGCCCTGCTGCTGGGGCTGCGGCGGGTTGCCGTCCGGCTCGGCGGTGGGCCGTGGCGTCTCCTCCGGCGCAGGCGCCGAGGCCTGAGGGGCGCCGTTGCCACCGCCGTCGTTGAGCACACGCAGGACGGCCTGCTCGTCGACCGCGGAGGCCGCGGCCTTCACGTCCAGTCCGGCCTCCTGCAGCTTGGCGAGCAGGACCTTGGACGACATGCCCCGTTCCTTGGCGATTTCGTGGACCCGCTTCTTCGGCATCAGCGGTCCATTCTAGGTGCCGTCAGGATCGCGGTTCCTCGGCGGCTTCGCCGGGCGCCGCCTCGGCCGGCTGCTGCTCGACGACCCGCTCGGGCTCCGCCTCGACGCCGACGGCCTCGTCGTCGAGCTCGGCCTCCTCCTCGCCCGGCTCGGCGCCCTCCTCGGCGGCCCCATCGGTGGGCGGCTCGCCCTGCTCCGCCGCCAGCTCGTCGGCGATCTCCTCCAGCGCCGCCTCCTGCTCGGGCGGCGGCTGCTCGCCGATCCGCGCCAGGTCGGCCACCCGATCGGTGTCGATGTTGGCCAGCGCCTGATGCGAATCCAGGCCGCAGTACCGCGACCCGGGAAGAGAGGCGTTCGGGCAGCGCCGGCCGTTGGCGAGGACGGCGGCGCAGCGACCCGAGGACTCCTCCTCCTCGTAGCCCTGCTGGGCCTCCTCCTCGGAGAACTCGGTCTCGGAGCGGATGTCGATCCGCCAGCCGGTCAGGCGGGCGGCGAGGCGCGCGTTCTGGCCCTCGCGCCCGATCGCCAGCGAGAGCTGGTCGTCGGGGACGACCACGGTGGCCTGGCGGTTGTCGTCGTCGACGAGTACCTCGCGCACGCGCGCGGGCGAGAGCGCCTTGGCCACGAAGCGAGCCGGCTCGTCGTTGTAGGGGATGATGTCGATCTTCTCGCCGCGCAGCTCGGAGACGACCATGCGCACGCGCGAGCCGCGCGGGCCGACGCAGGCGCCCACCGGGTCGACCCCCGAGGCATGCGAGACAACGGCGATCTTCGAGCGGTAGCCCGGCTCGCGCGCCACGTCGGTGATCTCGACCAGGCCGTCGGCGACCTCGGGGACTTCGAGCTCGAACAGCTTCTTGATCAGCTCGGGGTCGCGGCGCGAGACGATGATCGACGGCCCCTTGGTCGAGGCCGACACCTCCTTGATGACCGCCTTGACCCGCTGGGAATGGTCGTAGCGCTCGCCGTCGACCTGCTCGGACTTGGGCAGCAGCGCCTCGACGCGCTCGCGCAGCTGGACGAGGGTGTAGCGGGAGTCGGACTGCTGGACGATGCCGGTGATCAGCTCGCCGACGCGGTCCTGGTACTCCTCGAACATCATGTCGCGCTCCGCCTCGCGGATGCGCTGGAGAATCACCTGCTTGGCGGTCTGGGCGGCGATGCGGCCGAAGTCGTCGGGGGTGACGTCGCGCTCGTCGATCTGGTCGCGGTACTGCTCGAACTTGACCGGGTCGATCTCGGGCTCCTCGGGCTCGCGCATCTCGCCCGTCTCGGGATCGACGGTGGTCTCCTCGTCGATCGTCTCGACGATGAGCTGGGCCTCGAGCCGCTCGGGGATGATGAGCTCGAAGACCTTGAAGTCGCCGGTGTCGTGGTCGATCTCCACGCGCGCGTACTTGGCCGAGCCCGGCTGCTTCTTGTATGCGGAGAGCAGCGCGTCCTCGAGGGCGACGAACAGCTTGTCGGCGGGGATGCCCTTCTCCGCGGCGAGTGCGCGGGTGGCTTCCAGGATCTCTCGTGACATGCGCCTAGTCCCCCAGGAGGTTGGAACGCTGGATCTCGGTGTACGGGATGGTGACCACCCCGTCGTCGGCCGCGAGGGTCAGCTCGTCCTCGGAGGCGCCGACGAGCTCGCCCGTGAACGAGCGGCGCCCCTGATGCGGATCGCGGGTGCGCACGCGGGCGCGCCGACCGAGGAAGCGGCGGAAGTGGTCGGGCTTGGTGAGCGGACGCTCGGCGCCCGGTGAGGAGACCTCGAGCGCGTAGTGCTCGCGCACCGATCCCAGGTGCCCGGTGACCCGCTCGCACAGCGCGAGCGTCACGCCATCGGGATGGTCGATGTAGAGCCGGACGAGCGAGTCCCCCACCATCTCGGCGAGCAGCACCTCGACCTCGGGATCGGCCTCGGCGAGCCGGGCCTCGATCTGGGCCTGGATGGGGATCATCTGCGTGGTCTCCTTTAAAACCAAAAGCGGGCACGCGCCCGCTTTCCGAAACGGCACGGCCGGCCAGAACTGCCCGGCGCGCGGAAATTGTGTGGTCAAGATAGCACCGGAATGGGTGCCGACGCAGGCCAGATCGTCGACCGCTACCTCGCCTCTCTGGAGGGCGAGACGCGCCGCCTCGCCGACGGCGAATGGGGGCTGACGATAGACGCCGCGGGGTGGCCGCTGGACGTCGGAATCGCGCTGCGCGACGGGCTGGTGCAGGCCCAGGCGCAGGTCGTGGACGCGGGGGTCCTCGACGAGCATGCGCTGCTGTTCTGGAACCGCTCGTTGCCGCTGGTGCGCTTCGCCCACACGGGCGCCGGTGAGGTCTACGTCAAGGGCGAGGTTCCGGTCGGCGCCGTGAACGAGGCTATGCTCGACCGCTTCCTCGGGCTGCTCGTCCGCACGGCGACGATGGCCAGGGAGCGGGCATAGTCATGGGCAAGATCTACGACGGCATCGATGCGCACCAGCGCGACTGGATCGCCAGGCAGGCGGTGTTCTTCGTCGGCACGGCGCCGCTTGCGGGGGACGGGCATGTCAACGTCTCGCCCAAGGGGCCGATCGGGTCGCTGCGCGTGCTCGACGAGCAGACCGTCGCCTACCTCGACGTGATCGGCTCGGGCGCCGAGACGATCGCCCACCTCCGCGAGAACGGCCGCATCGTCGTGATGCTCTGTGCCTTCGAGGGGCCGCCGCGGATCCTGCGGCTGCACGGGCGTGGCGAGGTGGTGCTGCCCGACGACGCTCGGTTCGAGGACCTCCTCGCGCGCTGCGCGTTCGACGACCCGGCGGTGCCCGCGTCGCGGCGCTCGATCGTCCTCGTGCAGGTCGGCCGCGTGGCCGACTCGTGCGGCTACGGCGTGCCGCTGCTCCGCTTCGAGGGCCTGCGCCCGCACGCCCCCGCGTGGGCGGAGAAGAAGCTGCGCGTCGGGGGCGTCGAGGCCCTGGCCGACTACCAGCGCGCGAACAACAGCCGTAGCCTCGACGGACTGCCGGCGCTCAGCGCGCCAGGCGTTGATGGACCAGCCGGACCGCCATCGACCCCTCCCCCACCGCCGAGGCGACCCGCTTGATCGAGCCGGCGTGGACGTCGCCGACCGCGAAGATCCCAGGCCGGCTCGTCTCCAGGAACAGCGGCCGGTCGCCGTCGTAGGCGTCGAGCGCGTCCTCGGGCAGCTCGCGCCCGGCGAGCACGAAGCACTTGTCGTCGAGCGCCACCTGCCCGCGCAGCCAGTCGGTGTGCGGTGAGGCGCCGATGAACACGAACAGCGCCTTGGCTCCAAGCTCGCGCCGCTCGCCCGTGCGCGTGTCCCCTACTACTACCGCCTCCAGTCCGTCCTCGCCGCGCAGTTCGCGCACCTCGGTGTGGTGCATGACACCGAGGCGCTCGTCGCGCTCGATCTGATCGACGAGGTAGCGCGACATCGACTTGCCCAGGTCACCGCCGCGGATCATCAGATGACACGTGCCGGTGGTACCGGAGAGGAATATCGCGGCCTGCCCGGCCGAGTTGCCACCCCCGACGATCAGGACGGGGTCGTCCTCGCACATCCGCGCCTCGGCCGGCGTGGCCGCGTAGTAGACGCCGACGCCCTCGAAGCGCTCGAGGTCGGGAACGTCGAGCTTGTTGTACTGGGCGCCGGTCGCGACGATCAGCGTGCGTCCCCGCACCACCTCGCCGCCGGCGAGCGCGACCGCGTAATGGCCGTCCTCCTGCTCGAGCCCGACGGCGACGCCGGGCACCACCAGGCGGGCGCCGAACTTGCGCGCCTGGACCGCCGCGCGCTCGGCCAGCTCCGAGCCGGAGATCCCGGCCGGGAAGCCGAGGTAGTTCTCGATCCGCGACGACGTGCTCGCCTGTCCCCCGAGCGCCACCTCGTCGACCGCCTGCGTGTCGAGCCCCTCCGAGGCGCCGTACAGCGCGGCGGACAGGCCCGCCGGGCCGGCGCCGATCACGACGAGGTCGCAGAGCGGCGGCGGCGGACCGACCGAGGAGAGGCCGATGCGCGCCGCGACCTCGGCGTTGGAGGGATTGCGGCTGAGATCGCCGCCGGTCCAGATGACCACCGGGGTCTCCGCCGGCGTGACGCCCAGGCCACGCAGGAACTCCTCGGCCTCGGTGTCGTCCTCGAGGTCGCGCCACCGGTAGGGCAGGCGGTTGCGGGTCAGGAACTCGCGCAGGCGGCGGGTGTCGGGCGAGAAGCGCGACCCGATGATCTTCAGCCCCGTGCCCATGCCGATGAGGATTTCGCGCCGCTGCAGGTACGCGCGCATGATCAGGTTGCTGAGCTCCTCGTTCTCGGCCACGAGCTCACGCAGGTCGTCGGCCGCGATCTCGATCAGGGTCCCCGGCTCGCGCACGACGGCGGTGAGGTAGACGCCGGTGCCGGTGAGGAGATTCAGCTCGCCCGTGAACCGGTGAGCGCCGTGGACGGCGATCACCCGGTTCTCGCCCCCGTAGCCCTGGACGATCGCGATCGACCCCTCCTCGATCGCGAAGAAGTCGTAGCTGTCGTCGCCCTCGCGGAAGAGCACTTCGCCGGGCTGCACCGTCCGCCGGGTCCCGATACCGCGCAGGACGTCGAGCTGCTCGTCGGTCAGCCGCGGAAACGCACCGTGGTTGTCGCCGGTCTCCGGGAGGCCGATGCCGGGGACGTCGGCCACTTATCGGGCGGCCTGAGGCGCCACCTGGCGAGGGGCCAAGGGCCGTGGCGTGCTACGCACGCGAGCGACTGGGGACAATGCCAGGTGTCCGCACTCAGGCCGCCCGCCTGGAGCGATCCCGATAGAGCTTGTAGTCGCCGCGCTCCGGGCGCATGCACGCGGCGAGGGTCAGCGGCTTGCGCGCCTCGGCATGGCGGCCGAGCTGCTGCAGCGAGCGCCCGAGGCAGAACAGTGCGAAGTCGTTCGTCGGGGCGCGGTCGACGACGGCCTCGAACTCGGCCGCGGCGGCCTCGTATCGGCGCGCGTGGAAGAGCGCGCGGCCGAGCGCCTCGCGGATCGAGGTCTTCTCCGGCTCAGCGTCGCGGGCGCGGCTGAGCGGCACGATCGCGGCGTGGTGGTCGCCGGCCTCGAGGAGGCCGGTCCCCCGCCGGTAGAGCTCGTAGACGGACTCCTGCGTCACGTCGTTCAGTCTAGGAGCGGCGCCAAACGGAAGGCGGGAGCGCCCAGAGCGCGCGCACGCCGCCCGTGTACCCCCATCCGGCGGCCAGCGCGCGCCGGAGGCCGCGCCGCTGGGCGCGCGTCGGCCGGGTCGCCTCGAAGCCGTAGCGAGCCTCGCGCAGCGCGCGCAGGTAGCCGACCGCGTCGGGCTCGCCCTCGAACGCCCGCTCGAGCCGTCGCAGGGTCGTCCCCGCGTCCGACCGCCGGCCGGAGCGACGCAGGGCCCGCTCGAGCTCGGCCAGGCGGGGGTCGGCCGGGCGCGGCGGGCGCCGGCGCAGCCGGCTCGCGGCCATCAGCGCAACCGCGACGAGCAACCCCGCCCCAGCCAGGACCGCGAGCACCGGCGCGACCGGGAAGGAGGCATGGTCGGGGGCGCCGAGCGCGCGAGCGCCGCCCTTGGGGTCGGAGAGGCGGTCGCCAAGCGCGCCGTCGGCCGCCGGCCCCGGCCGCCCTGCGGCGCTGGGATCGAACGACGCCTGCGCCCGGGCAGGGGCGATCGCCGGCGTCGGGTCAAACGTGATCCAGCCGTAGTGCGGGAAGTACGCCTCGACCCACGAGTGAGCGTCGACGTCGCGCACGACGTATTCGCCGCGCGTCGGGTCGAGCGACCCGGGCGAGAACCCCGCCGCCACGCGCGCCGGCACGCCGCCCATGCGCAGGAGCAGCGCCATCGCCCCCGAGAACTGCTGGCAGTAGCCGCGCCGGTCGCGGAACAGGAAGGCGTCGAGCGGCACCGCGCGACGCGGCACGTTCTCCTCGTAGCGGTAGCGGTCGCTGTTGAGGTAGGTCTCGACGCGGCGGGCGAACTCGTACGGCGTGCCCGCCCCGGCGGCGAGCCGCCGCGCCAGCGCGTACGCGCGGCCGTAGGGGGAGTCGGCCAGCACGCGGTTGCCGGCCTCCGCGATCGTCGCCGTGGGCCCGAGGGCGATCGGCGGGCGATGCGACCCGAACGGCCGGAAGACCATCTCGGTGTCGCGGGTCGGGTCACGACTCGCGGTCGGCAGGTGCACGCCGCGATACAGCTCCATCACGTCCGGATAAGCGGTGCCGGCGCGCGCCAGCTCGTCGGGCGAGGGTCGGGGCACGTATACGCGCGCGGTGTAGGCGTCGCCGCGGTGCAGCTGGCCGACTACCGCCCACGTCCCGGGGCTGCCGACCGAGAGCGGCGTCAGGCGCAGCCGGTCAAGGGCGAGCGTGCTGCCCGCTCCGATGACCTGGTCGGTGCGGATACCGGCGAGCTGGACGCGGATCCGCTGCTCCCACTGGGGCCGGGTGATGACGTCCGCGCCGCCCAGGGACCTAAAGCCCTGGTCCGAACGCAGTCCGCCGTGGACCCAGCGCAGGCCGTCGAAGCCGTCGAGGTTGGTCGCCTTCCAGTACGCGCTCTGGCGTGCCTTGACCCGCAGTACGACCCGCCCGTCGCGCGGCCAGTCCAGCGGCCCGTAGCGGTGGTCCCAGGAGAACTGCTCGGTGTCGCCCGTGGAAATCGATTCGACGAGCCGGTCCCAGTTCACCCACGGCCGCGCGCTGTCGAGGCCGGGGCCGAGCGCGATGCCGGCGACCACCCCCAGACCGAGCACGAGCGCCGCGACCGGGGCCTCGACCGCGCCACCACGCCGCGCCAGCCCCTCGCCCCACACGACCGCGCCGATCAGCACGGCGAAGACGGCGCCGCGCAGGTAGGGCGAGCTCGCGCTCGTCTGGGTGGCGGGGACGGCGTAGAGCACGATCAGCGCGCCCACGGCGACGAGGCGTCCGCGGCGCGGCAGAGCGGCGGCGGCCACGAATGCGATGCCGATCAGCAGGATGCCGCCGGCCTGGACGACGAGCAGCACCGCCTCGTCTCCGCCCGCGTAGGGGATGCGGATGACGGGCAGCGCTGCCAGGCCGTCTCGGATGGTCGCGATCAGGCCCCCCCAGCCCGCGGGAAGGAGGTCGCCGACACTCGCGCCCGCGACCAGGAGCCCGAGCGGGACGAGCGCGAGCGAGATGGCGACGACGACCAGACGCCTGCGGGCATGAGCGATCACGACGGCGGCAACCGCGGCGAGCGCGACCGACGCCACCATTGGGCCGGCGACCGACGGCCGGGCCAGCGTGGCCCACTGCAGCGCGCCGAACAGTGCGAGCGCGGTGACGCAGCAGAGCCGGACGGCGACCGCGGAAGTGCGCGGGACGGCGGTGCCCGCGGGGAGCGCGGTGGCAGTCATGCCGCGGACCTCCCAACGCCCAACGCCCGACGCCCAATTTCGTACCCGTGGCACCCGGCCACCACGAACCGCTCCGGCCCCGGCGTACCGGCCGGCTCCCCCGGCACCACGAGCACCGACCCTGGCGGCACTCGCTCGAGGCCGCGCGGCGACGCGGCGAGCGGCCGCGCCGCCACGTACACCACCGGCCCGCTGCGGCTTCCGGCGGCGGTGAGCCCGGGCGGACGCGTCGTGGCCTCCACGAGCGCGAGCCGGGCATGCACGTCCGGCCACCCGGCCAGGCCGGGGTCGAGCTCGGCCGGACGACGGTCACCGGGGAGCAGCACCGAGCAGCCGCCGTCGGCGGCCAGTTGGAGGGCCAGCGACGCCGCCGCGCGCACCGCCCGGTCGAGGTCCTCTTCGGTCCCGCGCGCGTCGAGCACGACGAGCGGGCGGCTGTCGGCCTCGGCCTGCAGGCGGCGCTCGAGCAGCCCCCGCCGCCGCGCCAGAGCGGGCCAGTGGATGCGCGTCGCCGGCGTGCCCTCGCGGTAGGAGCGCAGCCCGTCGATCTCGGTCTCGGCCGCCTCGGCCAGCAGGGGGCGGGCGCCCGCGCGTGCGCCCTCGGGGCCGGCGCCGGGGGCGCGCACCGCCTCGGTGCGCGGCAGCACGAGCACGTCCTCGGGCGCGCCGACCGCGGCCTCGCGCGCGGCCAGGCCGAGCGGATCGCGGATCACCACGCGCGCCGGCGCGAGCTCCCGCCGGCCGCGGCGCGCGAACGAGGCCTGGACGCGAAAGGCGAAGCGCTGGCGCCCGCTCGGCAGCGGCACGGGCGCGTCGAGGAGCGGCTCGACCGCCTCGCCCGCCGGGAAGGGGAGGGCGCCCGCGCGCACGACCAGGCGCGCGCCGAGCGGCTGGTCCTCGACCACGCGGCGGGCGGCGAGGGCGCGCTCCACGCGCACGCCCTGTGCCGCGACGACCACCCACACCGCGCATGCGGCCCCCAGCACGACGAACGCCACCCCCGGCACATAGAACGGCTCGGCGTCGAGCAGCCCCGCGGCGACGAGGAACCCGGCGCCGAGCAGGGCGGTCGCCGCCGCGCCCCTCACAACGCGGGCGTCCTCGATATCGCGTCGGCGACGACAGCGCCGCCCGATGCCTCGGCCGCCTCCGGCGCCAGCACGATCCGGTGGGCGAGCACCGGCTGCGCCAGCGCCTGGACGTCGTCGGGCAGGGCGTGGTCGCGACCCTCGAGCAGCGCCCGTGCCTTCGCCGCCCGCAGCAGCATCACGCCCGCGCGCGGGGAGGCGCCGAGCTCCACGCGCGGGTCCGCCCGCGTGTGCCCGAGCAGGGCGACGATGTAGTCGCGCAGCGCCGGGGCCGCGCGCACGCGGGCCGCGGCGTCCTGCAGCGCGAGCACCTCTGCGGTGTCGACCACTGGCTCGAGCTCCAGCACGCGGTCGCCGGTCTCGTGGGCGGCGAGGATCCCCGCCTCGGCGCCAGCGGTCGGGTAGCCCATCGACAGCCGCACCATGAACCTGTCCACTTGAGACTCGGGTAACGGATACGTGCCCGCGTACTCCATCGGGTTCTGCGTCGCGAGAACGATGAACGGGCGGGCGAGCTCGTGCGTGTGCACGTCCACGGTGACCCGCTGCTCCTGCATGCATTCGAGCAGCCCGGACTGCGTCTTGGGCGAGGCGCGGTTGATCTCGTCGACGAGCACGACGTTCGCGAACACCGGGCCCGGACGGAACTCGAAGCGGCCCTCGCGCTGGTTGAAGACGTTCGTGCCGACCACGTCCGCGGGCAGTAGGTCGGCGGTGCACTGGACGCGTGCGTATTCGGCGTCGACCGAGCGGGCGAGCGCCCGCGCCAGCGCGGTCTTGCCCACCCCCGGGTAGTCCTCGATCAGCACGTGGCCTTCGGCGAAGAGGGCGATCAGGACGTCACGGACGGCGCCCTCCGGCGCCTTGACCGCCCGCGCGAGGTTGGCGGACAGGCGCGAGCCGAGCTCCTGGACGGCCGGCGGATCGAGCTCGGGAACGGTCGCCATCGAGCCTTCATGGTAGGGCTCGGCGAAATGGTGCTCTAGGCCTGAGTGGGCTCCTCTGAGCGACTCA
>JBJMKX010000078.1:0-8717 GCA_045805605.1 Solirubrobacteraceae bacterium | reverse complement strand
TGGTTGGCGAACTCCTGGTCCAGCTCGATCTGGCTGGCGCCGCCGCGCGCGTGCACCCTCCCGAGCCAGAGCACCGAGTCACCGAGGTCGCGGATCTCCAGCTCGCGGAACTCGAAGCTGTCCCACGTTTCCCAGATCGCGTCGAAGCCGCGCGCGATCTCCTCGTGGCCGCGGTAGAGGGCGCGCTCGACGGCGGCGGGGCTCGCGGGCAGCCATTCGACGTCGGGCGCCAGGTGGCTGGCCCCGAGCTCGAAGTCGTGGCGATTCCAGGCCTCGATGCCCTGGCGCACGATCTCCACCCTCTCCTTGGACACTGGATACGCAGTATCGCGCGCTAGGAGCCGGCTGTTCGCAGCGCGCGCGAGGGCGTGCGCTCGCCGAGCGCGAAGCGCGGCTCGGGCTGCGCCTCGCCGGCCAGCGCTTCGGCCACGTGCTGCGCCAGCGCAGGCCCGTGCTTGTAGCCGTGCCCCGAGCCGCCGCCCAGCAGCCAGACGCGCTCGTGCTCGGGGTGGCGGGCGAACACGAAGTTGGCGTCGGCGGTCAGCGAGTAGTGGCACGCGGGCGACGAGCGCACGGCCGCGCCGGCGAGCGCGGGGAAGCGCATCGCCACGTAGTCGCGGGCCGCCGTCAGGCTGGCGTCGGGCGCCGCCGGCGGGCGCAGGCCCGGCTCGACCTCCGCGCCCTCCCGGTCGGAGGCGACCTTCAGCCCGTAGGGCTCGATCAGCGCGTGGCCGTAGACGCTCGCGTCGAAGTCGAGCCACCCCGGCGCTCCGGCCCACTCCGGCCCGGCGTCGAAGAGCACCACGTCCTGGCGCGTGACCCGGAGCCGCAGCAGCGAGCCGAACAGCCGCGCCAGCCACGCTCCGCAGGCCCAGACCACGTGATCGGCCTCGAGCAGCCGGTCGCCAAGCGCCACCGCTTGGCCTGCCGGGCGGGCCTCGCCCTGCTCGATGCGCAGCCCGCCCGCGCGCGCCCGCTCGACCAGCGCGCGCACCCCGTCGGCCGCTCGCAGGACCCCCGCCGCCGGCTCGAGCAGCGCGAAGGCCAGATCGCCGACGCTCAGGCTCGGGTACAGCCGCGCCGCGGCCGCCGGCTCGAGCCGCTCGACCGGGATCGACAGCGAGCGCAGCACCCGCTCGCTGTCGCTCTCCCAGCCGCCCTCGCGGCGCGCGAGCCAGACCACGCCGACCTCCTCGAGCACCCCCAGCTCCGCCCACAGCTCGCGCGCGCGCCAGGCGAGCTCCGCGTAGAAGCCGTCGGCGCCGTGGGAGTAGCGCAGCATGCGCGTCTCCGCGCCCGACTCCGAGCGCTCGTCAGCGGCGGCGAACTGCTCGACCAGCGTCACCTCCCAGCCGCGCGCGACCAGCCGATCGGCCAGCGAGGCGCCGAACACCCCTGCGCCCACGACGAGCGCGGACGGCAACTACTTGATGACGGCGATCGTGTCGCCGGTGGCGATCGAGCCGCCCTCGGACACGCCGAGCTCCTCGACCGTCCCGGACGACGGCGCGGTGATCTCGTTCTCCATCTTCATCGCCTCGATCACGGCGATGAGGGCGCCCTCCTCCACCGTCGCCCCCTTCTCGACCGCCACCCGCAGCACCGTGCCCTGCAGCGGCGAGGAGAGGGTGTTCCCGCCGCCTCCGCCGCCGCCGGCCGCGCGCTGACCTCGCCGGGCCGGCTTGCGCGCCGCCGGGGCGGCCTCCGGGACCGGTCCGGAGCCGTTGGCGACCGGCGGCGGGCCGATGACCTTGACGTCGAACCGCCGGCCCGAGACCTCCACCGTGTAGGCCTGCTCGACGCTCCCGGCTGGCTGCTCGTCGTCCTTGCGCTTCGGCTTGGGCTGGGCGAGCGCCTTGAGCCAGTTGCGGTCGTCGACGAGGTCGCGGCAGGTCTCGCCGCGCGCCCACTGGTCGGTGGCCAGGAGCGCCTTGTGGAAGGGAATCAGCGTGGTCAGGCCCTCGATCTCGTACTCGTGCAGGGCCCGCAGCATCCGCCGGGTCGCATGCTCGCGGTCGACGTCCCAGACGATCAGCTTGGACACCATCGGGTCGTACATCGGCGTGATCTCCGAGCCGTCGAGCACGCCGGAGTCCACGCGTACGCCCGGGCCCGCCGGCTCGAGGTAGGACTCGATCCGACCCGGAGCGGGGGCGAAGTTCTTGGCGGCGTCCTCGGCGTTGATGCGGCACTCGATCGCGTGCCCGCTCAGGACGATGTCCTCCTGGCCGACGGTAAGCGCCTCCCCGGCGGCGGCGCGGATGCCCTCGCGGACGATGTCGATGCCGGTCGTCATCTCGGTGACGCAGTGCTCGACCTGCACGCGCGTGTTCATCTCGAGGAAGAAGTAGTCGCCGTCGGCCAGCAGCCCTTCGACCGTGCCGGCGCCGACGTAGTCGACGGCGCGGGCGGCGTCGGTGGCGATCTTCCCGATGCGCTCGCGCAGCTCCTCGTCCACCGCTGGGGCCGGCGACTCCTCGATCAGCTTCTGGTGGCGGCGCTGGACCGAGCAGTCGCGCTCGCCGAGATGGATGACGTTGCCGTGGCGGTCGGCGAGGACCTGCACCTCGACGTGGCGCGGGTCGGGCAGGTAGCGCTCGAGGTAGACGGTGGGGTCGCCGAAGAACTTCTCGCCCTCGCGCGCGGCGCCCTCGAAGGCGGACTTGAGCTCGGAGTCCTCGAGCGCGACGCGAAACCCCTTGCCGCCGCCCCCGCCGGCTGCCTTGATGGCGACGGGGTAACCGATGTCGGCCTCTATCACACCGCGGGCATCCTGGATGCTCTCCACCGGCTCGGTGGTCCCGGGCACGATCGGCACGCCCGCATCGCGCATGAGCTCGCGCGCGCGGGTCTTGGAGCCCATCGCCTCGATGGCGTCGGCAGGCGGCCCGATGAAGACGATCCCCGCCTCGTCGCAGGCGCGCGCGAAGGCGGCGTTCTCGGCCAGGAAGCCGTAGCCGGGGTGGACGGCCTGCGCACCGGCCTGCTTGGCGACCTCGATGAGCTTGTCGATCCGCAGGTAGCTCTCCGGCGCGGGCCCGGGGCCGAGCAGGTAGGCCTCGTCGGCGCGCTTGACGTGCAGCGCGTCGCGGTCGAGCTCGGAGTAGACCGCGACCGATGCGATGCCCATCTCCTCGAGCGTGCGCATGACGCGGATCGCGATCTCGCCGCGGTTGGCGACAAGGACCTTGTCGAACATGCGGCGAGGATCCTAGAGCGGTCGAGCCGGTGGCCGCGGGCGCGGCCGCCGGGCGACCGCGTTTGGCGCCTCGCACATGCCGATGTTTGGGCCGGGCGGCATCTCTTTGCGTACGGGTCCCGGGCTGCCTGGCGCGCAGCGGCCGGCGGCCCTGGGGTGCGTGGCCGCGTGAACGGCGGCGACGAAGGAGGCGGGTCGGACCGCTCAAGCAAGTCTTTGGAAAGTTGTGGCCCCTATAGGGTGCACAAAGTTCCAAAGGAATCCCTGAGTGGTGCCAGGGAGGTGCAGCGCGCCAGGGCCACCCTCTTCGTCGCAAGCCGTTCTTGCGGCCGGGATCGCTACCCGGCCCGGACTGAACGCTACCCCTCGGCTGGGACCGCCTCCCGTGCGCGCCGCCAGCGCAGGCCCGAGAGCGCGAGGCCGAAGCCGGCCACCGCGATCCCGGCCGCCACCGCGAGCCCGGGCTTGAAGCCGTCGAGCACGGCGGCGGGGCTCGCGGCCTTGTCGGTGGTGCTCGTCACCACCGCGGTGACGATGGCCAGGCCGATCGCACCGCCGAGCTGGATCGACGTGTTGACGAGCCCCCCGGCGAGGCCCTGCTCGTTGTCGGCCACGCCCGCGGTCGCCTGGATGTTCAGCGACGGGAAGACGAGTGCGAACCCGCTGCCGATCAGCACGATCGTCGGCAGGATCACGGCCGCATAGACCGGCGTCTCGTCGATGCGCAGGAACAGCGCGTAGCCGATAGCGAACAGCCCGAAGCCGACCGCTACCAGCCGCGGCGTGCCGAACCGGTCCACCAGTCCACCGACGCGGGTCGAGCCGAAGACCACGATCAGGCCCGCGGGCAGGAACGCGAGCGCCGTGACGATCGGCGACCAGCCCAGCAGCGACTGCATGTACAGCGTGCCGATGAACTGGAAGCCGAGGTAGGACCCGAACATCGCCATCGCCAGCACGTTGGCGCGCACCAGCGAGCGCGAGCGGAAGATGCCCAGGCGCACGAGGGGGTGGCTCGAGCGCAGCTCGATGGCGACGAACACCGCCATCAGGACCGCCGCACCGACGAAGCCGCCGACGGTGGCCAGCGAGCCCCAGCCTTCGAGCGGCGCCTCGACCACGGTGTGCACGAGCAGCAGCATCGCCGCGCTGACGGTCACCGCGCCGGGCACGTCGTAGGCGCGCCGGCCGCCCGCCACGCCGCGGTCGGCCGGGATGAGCCGCGGAATCAGGAACAGCAGCACCAGCGCGACCGGCGCCGCGAGCAGGAAGGTCCAGCGCCACCCGATCTCGGTCAGCGCCCCGCCCAGCACCAGGCCGAGGGAGAAGCCGCTTGCGCCGACCGTCGTGAAGATGCTCAGCGCTCGGTTGCGCGCCGGGCCCTCCGGGAACGTCGTCGTGATGATCGACAGGGCGGCGGGCGCGGTGAACGCCGCGCTCAGGCCCTTGACGAAGCGTGCGAGCACCAGCACGGTGCCGTCGTCGGCCAGCCCGCCGAGAGCGGACGCGACGACGAAACCGCCCAGTGCGATCAGCAGCGTGCGCTTGCGGCCCAGCAGGTCGGCGGTTCGGCCTCCGAGCAGCAGGAGCCCGCCATATGCGAGCACGTAGCCGGACACGACCCACTGCAGCTCGGATGTGCTCAGCCCGAGGTCGGCGCGGATCGAGGGCAGGGCTACACCGACCATCGACACGTCGAGGGCGTCGAGAAAGACGACGCCGCAGAGCACGATCAGTGCACCCCAGAGGCGGGCGTCCCAGTGGGTCGACGCCGTGGCAAAAGAAGAGTCGTTCTCGCTCATGCGGCGGCATTATATGCGTGATCAAATATTTCTCAAGAATGGGTTGCTCGAGCATAAGTTGCAGACGGCGCTAGAATTGGCGCCATGGCCACGACTCCACAGGACACGACGCTCGTCGATGCCTGGCACGACGTCCTGGTCCGCTACGCCCGCGTAACGAGCGCACTCGAGCATGCCCTGCGCGACCACGCGCTGGGCGTAAGCGAATTCGAGGTGCTCGAGCGGCTGTCCGAGGCCGACGCGAACGAATGCCGGATGCAGGACCTGTCGGGGTCGGTCCACCTCAGCCAGAGCGCGCTCTCGCGGGTGGTCGGGCGCCTCGAGGCCGACGGGCTGGTCGAGCGCGCGATGTGCCCGACGGACCGCCGCGGCATCTACGCCAAGCTCACCGCGGCCGGTCGCGAGCGCTATGAGGCCGCCCGGCCGGTCCACCGCGCCGTTCTCGCCCGCGAGCTCGCCGACGCCGCTGCCTAGCTCCGGCCCAGCGCCGCCAGGACCTTCTCGACCGCCTCGTCGACGGTCTCGCTGGTCACCCGGACATCCGGCCTGCGCGGCGGCTCGTACGGGTCATCGACGCCGGTGAAGCCGCTGATCTCGCCGGCGCGGGCCTTCGCGTACAGGCGCTTGGGATCGCGACGCTCGCACTCCTCGATCGGCGTGTCCACGAACACCTCGACGAAGGCCAGGTCGTCGCCGGCGTGGATGGCGCGGGCGCGGTCGCGGTCGACCGCGTAGGGCGAGACGAGCGAGACGAGCGCGACCGTGCCGCTGTCCGCCATCAGCTTCGCGACCTCCGCCGCCCGGCGGACGTTCTCGGCGCGAGCATCGGCGTCGAAGCCCAGGTCGCCGGAGAGGCCGTGGCGCAGGTTGTCGCCGTCGATCCGGTAGGCGGGGACGCCCGCCACGACCAGGCGCGCCTCGACCGCCGCCGCGATCGTGGACTTCCCCGACGACGGCAGGCCGGTGAACCACACCGTCGCGCCCTGCACCCCGAGGGCCGCCCAGCGCCGCTCGCGGTTGAGCTTGCCCTCGTCCCACACGACGTCGGGCGAGCGCCGCGGCTCGAGCTCGACCGGCGGAGCGCCGCGGCCGACGGCCGCCACCATTCCTGCCCCGACCGTCTCGTTCGTGGCCTCGTCGACGAGGATGAACGAGCCGGTGATGCGGTTGCGGGCGTAGGTGTCGACCATCAGCGGGGAGGCGAGCGACAGGCCGACCTTGCCGATGTCATTGAGGTGCAGCTCGGTGGCGTCGTGGTGGCGTGACGCGCCGTTGATCTCGATCCGGTGGACGACCTCGGCGACGCGGGCACGGACGGTGCGCGTCGTGTGCTTGACCAGGTAGCGGTTGCCTTCCTGCAGCGGGCGCTCGGTCATCCAGCACATGTGCGCCTCGAGCGCGGTCGTCACGGCGGGCCGGTTGTGCACGCGCGCCATGACGTCGCCGCGCGAGACGTCGACCTCGTGCTCGAGCCGCACGGTCACCGACATCGGGGGGAATGCCTCCCCAACCTCTCCCTCGGGCCCGTCGATGGCCGCGATGCGGCTGCGCGTGCCCGCCGGCAGCACCACCACCTCGTCGCCGGCGCGCAGCACGCCGCCGGCGACCTGGCCGGCGTAGCCGCGGTAGTCGTGGTGGGCGGCGTCGCGCGGGCGAATCACGTACTGGACGGGGAAGCGGACGTCGACGAGGTTGCGGTCCGCGGCCACGTGCACGTGCTCGAGGTGGTAGAGCAGTGGCGGGCCCTCATACCAGGGCATGTTCGTCGAGCGGTCGACGACGTTGTCGCCCTTGAGCGCGCTGATCGGGATCAGCGTGACGTCGGCGACCTCGAGGCGGGCGGCGAAGGCGCGGACCTCGTCCTCGATCTGCTGGAAGCGCTTGTGGCTGTAGTCGACGAGGTCCATCTTGTTGACGCAGACCACGAGGTGGGGGATGCGCAGCAGCGAGGCGATGAACGCATGCCGGCGCGATTGCTCGACGACGCCCTTGCGCGCGTCGACGAGCACGATCGAGAGGTCCGCGGTCGAGGCTCCCGTGACCATGTTGCGCGTGTAGCGCTCGTGGCCGGGGGTGTCGGCGATGATGAACGTCCGGCGTGGGGTGGCAAAGAAGCGGTAGGCGACGTCGATCGTGATGCCCTGCTCGCGCTCGGCCCGCAGGCCATCGGTGAGGAGCGCGAGGTCGACGTAGCCGTCGCCGCGCCGGCGCGAGACCTCCTCGATGTGCTCGAGCTGGTCGGCGAAGATGGCCTTCGAGTCGTACAGCAGCCGCCCGATCAGCGTCGACTTGCCGTCGTCCACCGACCCGGCCGTGGCCAGGCGCAGGAGGTCGTCGTGCTTGTCGACCAGCAGCTGGCCTCCGCCGTCCGGGCCGCCGTTCGTCCCGGGCTGCACGGCCATCAGAAGTAGCCCTCCCGCTTGCGGTCCTCCATCGCGGCCTCCGAGACCCGGTCGTCGGCACGCGTCTCGCCCCGCTCGGTGATCCGAGTGGCGGCGATCTCGGCGACCACCGTGTCGAGCGTGCGGGCGGACGACTCCACCGCGCCGGTGCAGCTCATGTCGCCCACCGTGCGGTAGCGGACCGAGGCCTCGAACGGCTGCTCGCCGTCGACCAGCTCCACGTAGGGCGAGACCGCATAGAGCATCCCGTCGCGCCGGAACACCTGGCGCGCATGGGCGAAGTAGATCGACGGCACCTCGAGCTGCTCGACGGCGATGTAGCGCCACACATCCAGCTCGGTCCAATTCGAGAGGGGGAACACGCGCACGTGCTCACCGCGGCGGATCCGGCCGTTGTAGAGATTCCACAGCTCGGGCCGCTGGGCCTTGGGGTCCCACTGCCCGTGCTCGTCGCGGAACGACATGACGCGCTCCTTCGCGCGGGCGCGCTCCTCGTCGCGGCGCGCGCCGCCGAACGCGGCGTCGAAGCCGTGCTCGGCGATCGCGTCGAGCAGGGTCACGGTCTGCAAACGGTTGCGCGACGCGCGCGGCCCGGTCTCCTCGACGACGCGCCCGCGGTCGATCGACTCCTGCACCGAGGCGACGATCAGCCGCTCGCCGAGCTCGCGCACGCGGCGGTCGCGGAACTCGATCACCTCGGCGAAGGTGTGCCCGGTGTCGACGTGCAGGATCGGCAACGGGAAGCGGCCGGGGCGGAACGCCTTCTCGGCGAGGCGGAGGAGGACGATCGAGTCCTTGCCGCCGCTGAACAGGAGAACGGGGCGCTCGAACTCGGCGGCAACCTCTCGCATGACCGAGACCGCCTCGGTCTCGAGCAGCCGGAGGTAGGAGAGCTCGCGGGTCATGGCACCAACTTACCCAACTCGATCGAACTTATGAAGATAACCCGGCGCGCAGGGCGGCGCCCACCTCGCCGATCGCGCGCCGAGACGCCTGGGCGCGGGCGAGCCAGCGCCAGAAGCCGTGCACGGTGCCCGGGTACCGGCGGATCGTGGATCGCACGCCGGCGGCGCGCAGCGCGTGCCCGTACGCCTCGCCCTCGTCGCGCAGCACGTCGGCCTCCGCGGTGAGGATGAACGCGGGCGCGACGCCCGCGAGATCGGTCGCCCGCAGCGGCGACGCATCCGGGTGACCGCCGTCGGCGCCGCCCAGGTAGTCCTTCCAGACGCGGCGCAGCTGCGCGGCGCTGAGCCCCCAGCCCTCGCCAAACTCACGCTGCGAGGGCCGGTTCAGCCGGGCGTCGATCACCGGGTA
>JBJMKX010000077.1:0-9265 GCA_045805605.1 Solirubrobacteraceae bacterium | reverse complement strand
GGCCTACGAGGCACTCCGGCACTACAGCCAACGTTCCTTGACGTTCTCCTTCGTCTCCAACGTCGACGGCACCGACTTCGCCGAGGCCACGCGCGACCTCGACCCGGCCGAGACGCTGTTCATCGTCTCATCGAAGACGTTTACGACGCTCGAGACCATGACCAATGCCCACACCGCCCGGGAGTGGGCGCTGCGTGGCCTCGGCGACGAGGCGGCGGTGGCCAAGCACTTCGTCGCGGTCTCGACCAACGAGCAGGGCGTGCGCGAATTCGGGATCGACCCGGCCAACATGTTCGGCTTCTGGGACTGGGTCGGCGGGCGCTATTCGATGGACTCGGCCATCGGCCTGTCGACCATGCTCGCCATCGGACCTGAGGGCTTCGGCGAGATGCTCGCCGGCTTTCACGCGATCGACGAGCACTTCCGCACCGCGCCGCTTCAGCGCAACCTGCCGGCGCTCATGGGGCTGCTCGCGGTCTGGTACCGCGACTTCTTCGGCGCGCAGACCGTCGCCGTGCTGCCCTACGACCAGTACCTCAAGCGCTTTCCCGCCTACCTGCAGCAGCTGACGATGGAGTCCAACGGCAAGCACGTGACGCTGGACGGCGCCCGGCTCGACTACGACAGCGGCGCCATCTACTGGGGCGAGCCGGGCACGAACGGCCAGCACTCCTTCTACCAGCTCATCCACCAGGGCACCGTGCTGATCCCTTGCGACTTCATCGCATTTCGCAGGACGCTGAACCCGCTCGGCGACCACCACGACCTGCTCACCGCGAACGTCTTCGCCCAGTGCGAGGCGCTGGCGTTCGGCCAGGAGGCGCCGCCCGGCGAGCCGTACCGCCAGTTCGACGGCAACCGGCCGACGAGCACGTTCATGCTCGACGAGCTCACGCCGGCGGCGCTGGGCAAGCTCGTCGCCCTCTACGAGCACAGCGTGTTCACGCAGGGCACGATCTGGGGGATCGACAGCTTCGACCAGTGGGGCGTCGAGCTGGGCAAGGTGCTGGCCAAGGCGATCATCCCCGAGCTGCAGGCCGAGGGGGACCCCGAGCTGAAGCACGACAGCTCGACGAACGCGCTGATCCGGCGGTATCGGGGGTCGCGGGGCGGCGGCTAGCCCTTCAACGCGGAAACGGCGGCGACGAAGGAGGGGTCCGAGGGGGTGTTCGCAGTTTGCGTCGCTATGCGGGGTCAACTGCGAACACCACCCGCCCACCCGAACACCTCCTTCATCGCGCCATTGCCGTTGTGGAGCGCAACGGCTGCTAGATCGCCGTCGGGTGGCGCGGCTCGTAGACCCCGAGCTCGCCCGCGCCCGGGACCGCGATGCGCGCCAGCCGGCCCCAGCCCTCGTCGCTGATCGGCGCGGCGATCTCGACGCCCTTGCCCTCGAACTCGGCCAGCGTCGCCTCGATGTCGTCGCACATGAGGTAGAGCTCGTGCTTCGGCGGGCCGTCGGTGGGGTGGACCGCCATCTCGGCGGGCGGCAGCGCGAAGATCAGCCAGCCGCCGCCGGCATCGACGGACTCGAAGCCGAGGACGTCGCGCAGGAAGTCGCGTGCGGCGTTCGCGTCCTGAGCGAAGAGGATGGCGTGCGCGCCGGTGAGCATGGGGGCGAACGTGTCCTGCTCGGAGCCTACGCTCATCGAGATGGCCCGCGCCCGCACCTCCTTCCTGTGCTCCGAGTGCGGCCACGCCGAGCCCAACTGGCAGGGCCGGTGTCCCGGCTGTGGAGCTTGGAACACCATCGCCGAGGAACGGGTCGCCCGCGGGCCGACCAGGGGCGCGCGGGCCGGCGCCGTGCGCGCCCTGCGCGACGTCGACGCCGTGGCCGTGCGCCGCCTCGCCACCGGCATCGGCGAGCTCGACCGCGTGCTCGGCGGCGGGCTCGTCCCCGGCTCGCTCGTGCTCATCGGCGGCGCGCCCGGCATCGGCAAGTCGACCCTGACCACGATGGCCTTGGCCAACCTGGCCGCGGCCGGGCGCCGCGTGCTCTACGTCTCGGCCGAGGAGTCGCCCGCCCAGGTACGGCTGCGCGCGGAGCGGCTGTCGCCCGCCGCGCTCGACGTCCCGGTTCTGGCCGAGACGTCGCTCGAGGCGGTGATCGCGACCCTCGAGGCCGAACGGCCCGAGGCCTGTGTGGTCGACTCGGTGCAGACGCTGCACGCCGCCGAGCTGTCCGGCGCGCCTGGCTCGGTCGGGCAGGTGCGCGAGGCCGCCGCCGCGATCATGCGCGTGGCCAAGGCCTCGGGCACGGCGGTGCTCCTCGTCGGCCACGTGACCAAGGAGGGCGCGCTCGCCGGCCCGCGCGTGCTCGAGCACCTCGTCGACTGCGTGCTGCAGTTCGAGGGCGAGCGCGAGCGCACCTACCGCACCGTGCGGGCGCACAAGAACCGCTTCGGCTCAGTGGACGAGACGGGCGTCTTCGAGATGCGCGACGCCGGACTGGTCGAGGTGCTCGACGCCTCGGCCCGATTCGTGGCCGACGCCACGCGCGCGCCCGGCTCGGTCGTCCTGGCCGCCATGGAGGGCACGCGGCCGCTGCTCGTCGAGGTGCAGGCGCTCGTGGGGGAGTCCGAGCTGGTGCCGCCGCGCCGCGTGGTCAGCGGGATCGACCGCAACCGGCTGGCCCTGGTCCTGGCGGTGCTCGCCCGTCACGCGGGCCTGGGCCTGGGGACCAGCGACGTCTTCGTCAACGTCGTGGGCGGCGTGCGGATCGACGAGCCGGGCGCCGACCTCGCGGTCGCCCTTGCCGTGACCGGCGCGGCCCGGGGCGCGACGCTGGCCGGCGAGCCGCTCGCGTGCTTCGGCGAGATCGGGCTCACCGGCGAACTGCGCACCGTCGCCCACGCCGACCGCCGGGCGGCCGAGGCTCGCAAGTTCGGCCTGCGGCCCGTCATCGGCCCCGCCGGCAGCGGCGCGACCGAGGCGGCGACGCTGCGTGAGGCGCTGCGCCTCGCGCTGCCCCGTCCGGACCGCATGCCGCGGTCGGAAGCTGCGTAGGGCGCAGCGAGATACTGGGGCGGATGCAGCGGCACGCGTTTGCGGCTGCCGGTGAGGTGGCCCGCGGGATGTCCGCCTACGCCCGGCTCCCCGGCGGAGGGGATTGGCGCCTCGTCGACACGCTCTTCGCGGCGTACCTCGTCCGGACGGGGCCGCCGTAGGCATGCGCGACGACGCCTTTCCCGGCGAGCCGTTCACCGACGACGTCACCGTTCGCCGGCAGCGCTACGTCTCGACCGAGACCGGGTTTGCCGTGCTCGACTGCACGGTTGGGGGCGACGCGGTGGTGCTGGTTGGGCCGCTCGCCCACCTCGAGGAGCGCGAGCGGGCCCGCGTCGCCGGGGAGTGGGTCGACGATCCCCGCTACGGGCCCCAGGTGCGCGTGCGCAGCGCCGCGCCGCTTGCGCCCTCCGACGAGGAGGCGCTGCTCGCCTACCTGCGGCGGGTCCGCCACGTCGGCGCCCGCCGTGCGCAGCGGCTCCTCGACGCCTACGGCGAGGGCGTGCTCGACGCCGTCGACGCCGATCCGGGCCACGCCCTCGCGGCGGCCGGCCTGTCCGGCCGGCGCGCCGCCGAGGCCGTCGCGTCGTGGGAGGCGCTGCGCTCGGTGCGCTCCCTGCACCTGCTGCTGGCTCCCCACGGCCTCGCCTACCTCGCCGCCCGCATCCACGCCCACTATGGCGACGGCGCGTACCGCATCGTCCGAGAAGAGCCCTACACGCTCACGAGCGTGTTCGGGGTCGGCTTCCAGACGGCCGACGCGATCGCCGCGGCGGCCGGCGTGGCCCGCGACGACCCGGCCCGCGCGCGGGCCGCGCTCCTGCACGTCCTCGGCGAGGCCGAGCGCAGCGGCAGCACCTGCCTGCCGCAGGCCGAGCTCCTGCGGCGCGCCGGCGGGTTGCTGGGCGCCGCGCCGGGCGAGGGCCTCGTGGAGGAGCTGGCCGCAGACGGCGAGGTGGTGGTGGAGGAGGGCGAGTGGATCTACCGCGCCGCCACGGCCGAGCTCGAGGCCGAGCTCGCCGATCAGGTCCGGACGCTGCTCGACGGCCCGCCGTCGGACCGGCTGCGCGTCCCCGCGTCGCCTGATGGCCTGCTCGGCGCCGGCGTGCAGCTCGCCGAGGCCCAGTGGGACGCCGTGCGCCGCGCGTGCGCGCACCGTCTCTCGATCGTCACCGGCGGACCGGGTACCGGCAAGACCGCCAGCATCCGCGCGATCTGTGCCATCGCCGCCCGGCGGCACGCGACGATCATCCTCGTCGCCCCGACCGGGCGCGCCGCGGTGCGCATGAGCGAGGCCACCGGCCTGCCGGCGTCCACCGTCCACTCCGCGCTCGGCTGGATCCCGGGCCATGGCCCCACCCACGACGAGGACCACCCCCTCGACGGCGACCTGCTGATCGTCGACGAGACCTCGATGGCGACACTCGAGCTGATCGTCACCCTGCTGCGGGCGGTCGGCCCGAAGACGCACGTCGTCTGCGTCGGCGACGCCGACCAGCTCGCGCCCGTGGGGGCGGGGAAGCCGTTCGCGGACCTCGTCGCGACCCCGGACGTGCCGACGACCCGGCTCGAGCACATCTTCCGCCAGGCGGCCGGAAGCATGATCGTCCAAGGCGCCCACGCCGTGCGCGCGGGCCGCGCGCCGGCCTTCCGCGCGCCCGAGGGCGGCCGGCGCGACCTGTTCCTGATCGAGCGCGTCGACCCACGCGCCGCCCGGGACGAGATCGTCTCGCTCGTGGCCGAGCGGCTGCCCGCCCACTACGGCGTCGACCCACTCGCCGACATCCAGGTCTTCGCGCCCGTCTACCGGGGCGAGGTCGGGATCGACGCCCTCAACCGCGACCTGCGCGAGGCGCTCAACCCCGATGGGGAGGCCGCGACGGCCCGCTTCCGCATCGGTGACAAGCTGATGCTCACCGGCCGCAACCTGCACGACCTCGGGTTGATGAACGGGACCCTGCTGCGGTTGATCGAGGTCGCCGACGGCGGCGAGCGCCTGCTCGTGGCCGCCGGGGAGGCCCTGGTCACGCTGCCCGGCGAGGAGCTCGACCACCTGCAGCTCGCCTACGCCTGCTCAGTCCACAAGGGCCAGGGAATCGAGCTGCCGATCGCCGTCGTCGTCGCCCACCCGGCCGCGGGAGCGCGATTCCTCCGGCGCGAGATGCTCTACACGGCGATGACCCGGGCATCGGTGGCCACCGTGATCGTCGGCAGTGGCGACATGATCGCCCGCGCCGCCCGGGCGACGGAGACCGAGCAGCGGCACAGCCGCCTGGCCTGGCGGCTGCGGCGTGAAGCGTAGACTCGCGGCGCAGAGATGCGCAAAGCGGTGGCGATCGCGGTGGTGGCGTCGGCCCTGGCGCTCGCGCCGGAGGCCGCGTCGGGCGCGGCCTCGCTCACCGTCGCGCAGTCGCCCCCCAACCCGGTTGCGTTCGGGCAGGACGTCACCGTCACGATGACGGTGACCAATACCGGCCCAGATGCCTTCGAGCCGGGAACGGCGCTGAGCCTGTTCCTGCTCCGCTATGAGTCCGACGTCATGGCGCCGAGCACCTACACCGCGGCGAGCGGGGCCGACGGGCGCCCGTGCACGCCGATGGCGACCAAGCCCCCGTCGACGGATTGTGACCTGAGTGGGTTTCCCGCGGGCGCGAGCGCGACGTACACCGCTGTCCTGAATGCCCGAGTCAGCGTCGACCAGCTCATCGCGGTCGTGTCCTGCCGGGTGGACTGTGCGACGCTCGCCACGGGTGACGTGCCGACCATCGTGGGCTGTGGCGTGCCGGCGGTCGTCGGCCAGCGGGTCGCCGAGGCTCGGCGCGCGCTCAAGGCCCAGAACTGCCGGCTGGGCCGGGTCACCCGCCGGTCGGCATCCGCACGCAAGCGCGGCCGCGTCGTCGCCCAGAAGCCGCCAGCCGGCACTCAACTGCCGCCGGAGGCCAAGGTCGCGGTCGTCCTCGGAGGTCGCTAGCCGGTCTCGTAGACCGGTTCGCCCTCCTTGGCCGGTTCGGCCGCGGCCCGTAGGACCACGACTGCGACCGCCAGCGAGGCCAGCACGAGGCCCAGCGCCACGTAGAAGGCCACGTGGACGCCGCCGGTGAAGGCCTCCGCCGGAGAGTTGCCCGCCCGGGCCAGATCGGCCGTCCGCGTGGTCGCGAGCGTCGCCAGGACCGACAGCCCGAGGGCGCCGCCGACCTGCATGGTCGTGTTGACGAGTCCGGACGCGAGTCCCGCATCGCTCCGGGTGGCCCCCGACATGGCGATGTTCATCAGCGCCGGGAACGATGAGCCGGCGCCGGCACCGACGAGGAGCATCACCGGCAGGACGTTGATCCAGTAGTTGCCGTTCGCGGGGATCTGCGTGAACCAGGCCATGCCGAGCGCGAGCAGCGCCAGACCGCCCAGCAGCGTCCGGCGGGCGCCGAAGCGCATCACGAGACGCTCGGAGTAGCGGGCTGAAAGCAGGCCCATGGCGATCGTGGTGGGCAGGAAGGCGAGCCCGATCTCGAGCGGGTCGTAGTGCAGGACGCGCTGCAGGTAGAGCGAGCCCATGAAGAACATTCCGAACATGCCGGCGACGGTGAGCGCCTGGATGAGGTTGGCCCCCGAGACGTTGCGCGAGCGGAACAGCCGCAGCGGCATGAGCGGATGACGCGCCGTCGCCTCGCGGGCGATGAACGCGGCCAGGAGCACCAGCGCCCCGGCGCCGAGCAGCAGCGTCTCGGTCGCGCCCCAGCCCTTCTCCGACGCCGGCGAGACGAGCGTGTAGACGCCGAGCATGAGCGCGGCGGTGATCAGGACGGCGCCGAGGACGTCGACGCCCTCGCCGAACCCCAGACCGCGATCGGCCGGCAGCAGCCGCACCGCCGCGAGCCCCGTGGCGATGCCGATCGGGATGTTGACGAAGAAGATCCAGTGCCAGCTGATCGCCTCGGCGATCACGCCGCCGAGGATCAGGCCGATCGAGCCGCCCGCGGAGGCCACGAACGCATAGATGCCGATCGCCTTGGCCTGCTCCTGCCGCTCCGGGAACATCGTGACGATCATCCCCAGGATCACGGCCGAGGTCATGGCCCCGCCCACGCCCTGAACGAACCGGGCAATCACGAGCATCGCGGGCGTCACCGCCAGCCCGCAGACGAGCGACGCCGTGGTGAACAGCGCGAGACCGGCGAGGAACATGCCGCGGTGCGAGATCAGGTCGCCGAGGCGCCCGGCCAGAAGCAGCAGGCCGCCGAAGGCGATCAGGTAGGCGTTGAGCACCCAGGCGAGCCCCGACTGGGTGAAGTCGAGCTCGTGCTGAATCGTCGGCAGCGCGACGGTGACCACCGTCCCGTCGAGCACGATCATGAGCATGCCGAGGCAGAGGACGTAGAGGGCGATCCAGCGGGTCCGGTCGTTCGCGGCCGTCGTGGTCATGGCCTCGACAGTAGCGGCGACAACCCCGGCGACAACCCCCGGTTTCGTACCTTTCGCCCCGCTAAAATGAGTTTCCGATGGCCTCGCGATCCGGGGAAGAGCTCACTGAGCTCGATGCACGCCAAGAGCCCCGGCTCGTCAAGGCGTTGGAGATGGTCGCCCCCGGCACGGCGCTCCGTGAGGGGATCGACAACATCGTCCATGCCCGCACCGGCGGGCTGATCGTGGTCGGCGATCCCGAAGAGCTCTCGCTCCTGTTCAGCGGCGGGATCAAGCTCGACATCGACTACACGCCGGCTTTGCTCTACCAGGTGGCGAAGATGGACGGCGCGATCATCCTCACCGCCAACGCCACCAAGATCAACTGGGCCAACGTCCAGCTGATGCCGGACCCCACGATCCTCTCGATGGAGACCGGCACCCGCCACCGCACCGCCGAGCGCGTCTCCAAGCAGACCAACGCCCTCGTGGTGGCGATCTCCCAGCGGCGAGAGGTCGTATCGCTCTACGTCGACGGCGCCAAGTACATCCTCGAGGACATCCCGGTCGTGCTGGCCAAGGCCAACCAGGCCCTGGCCACGCTCGACAAGTACCGCAGCCGGCTCGACCAGGTCTCGACGCGCCTGACCGCGCTCGAGTTCGAGGGCGGCGCCACCCTCCATGACGTCCTCACGGTCATCCAGCGCGCCGAGCTGGTGACCCGCATGGCGGTCGAGATCGAGCGCTACATCGTCGAGCTCGGCACCGAGGGGCGCCTGATCGAGATGCAGCTCGAGGAGACGATGGTCGGCGTGGCGGCCGACAAGTCCGCCCTGATCCGCGACTACTCCGTCGAGGACACGGAGGAGAACCTCTCCACGACCCTCGCATCGATCGCGCGGATGCCCCACCAGGACCTGCTCGACTTCGGCCGGCTCGCCGAGCTGCTCGGCTACGACCGCAAGGTCTCGACCCTCGACTTCCCGGTTTCGCCCCGCGGCTATCGCGTGCTGGGGCGGATCCCGCGCCTGCCGAAGCTGGTGGTGCAGCGGATCATCCGGGAGTTCGGCGGGCTGGAGGAGGTGCTTGCGGCCAGCGACGACGACCTGGAGGCAGTCGAGGGCGTCGGCACCGGGCGCGCCAAGGACATCCGCGAGGGCCTACGCAGACTTCACGAGGTCGACCCAGTCGACCGCTACTTACAGAGTTGACGGCCCCGTCAGGCCGTCTCGACGAAAGGAGAGACCAATTCCAGAGGTAACAGCAGAGGAGGTTCTGGACGGGGCGCCGGTTGCCGACCTCGAGCTCGAGGCGCCCGTCTGCAACTTTGAGGTCGGCGACAACGTCGTCTATCCGCACCACGGTGCGGGAGTGGTCCTGAAGAAGGAGACGAAGGACCTGATGGGCGAGAAGCGGGACTACCTGACCATCAACATCCTCCACAACAACATGACCGTGATGGTCCCCTGCGAGAACGCCGGCGTCGCGGGCCTCAGGCGCGTGATCGATGAGGAGCAGGTCAAGAAGGTGATCGGTGTCCTCACCGACGATGTCTCAGAGATGCCGAAGAACTGGAACCGCCGCTTCAAGCACAACCGCGAGAAGATCAAGACGGGTGACGTCTACGAGCTCGCGGAGGTGGTTCGCAACCTTGCGATCCGGGAGTGGGAGAAGGGACTCTCGACCGGCGAGAAGCAGATGTATACCCGTGCCAAGAAGATCCTCGCCTCCGAGTTCATGTATGCGCTCGACAAGGACGAGGACGGCGCAGAGGCCTACCTGGACGAGTTGCTGGAGGAGCGCTTCGGCGCCGCAAAGGCGACCGCCTAGCCAGGCGCGCGCCTCAGCATCGGCCGTGATC
>JBJMKX010000076.1:0-7041 GCA_045805605.1 Solirubrobacteraceae bacterium | reverse complement strand
ATGTCCTCCGGGACGTCGTCCCACGTGCGGCCGGCCTTCTCGGAGGCGCGGACGAAGTAGTGGATGTTGTCGTAGTCGACCTCGGCGAGCATGGGCGAGCCCCAGGTCGGCTGGGGGCGCGAGAGGAAGTGCTCGAGCGCCTTGAGGCGGAACTCGCGCATCCACTGTGGCTCGTTCTTGAACTCGGAGATCTGGGCGACCAGCTCGGCGGAAAGGCCCTTCGGGGCCTTGAACGCGTAGCCGGTCTCGGGATCGTGGAAGCCGAACTTGGTCTTGTAATCAGCGTTGATGCCGACCAGCGCCTGCTGCTCGGCGATCGTCTCAGGCGTCGCCATGGGTCAATCGACCTCCAGTCGGATCACGCCGCCATGCACCGTCACCGGGAAGGTGTCGATGGGGACGTACGCGGGCAAGTTCAGCGGCTTTCCGGTACGCAGGTCGAAGACCGACCCGTGCCGCGGACACTCCACGGTACAAGTCTCCTGATCGACCTCGCCCTCGATGAGGTACCCGTCATCGTGCGAGCAGCGGTCCTCGATGGCCAGCAGCTCGCCGGCGCAGTTGAAGACGCCGATCTCGAGGTCCTCCCATTCGACGAGCTTGCGCTCGCCGGGGGGCAGCTCGGAGACGGTGCAGACGTCGATGATCTCTGGCATGACGCGTTCGATGGGTATTCCTATCGCGGTGATCGGATTTATGCCTTCAGTCTAGCTGGCGGGAGAGCCGGCTTTACCTAATGCCCGGCGCCCGCTTGAGCAGCTTCAGGCCCGCGGTCATCACGCGGGCGTAGACCCCGGCGGGGAAGCCCGGCGGCACCGACAGCGGCACGCCGCGCTGCACCGAGACGGTCTGCGGCTCGGTGTACTTGACGATCCCGTGCTCGCCGTGGCGGCGTCCCGTGCCGGAGTCCTTGAATCCGCCCATCGGCGCGTCGACCGAGCCCCAGCCGGAGGCGTAGCCCTCGTTGATCCCCACCGTGCCGGCCTGCAGACGCGTGGCGAGGTGGTGGGCGCGCTTGGTGTCGGCGCTCCAGACCGAGAAGTTCAGCCCGTAGTCGCTTTCGTTGGCGCGGGCGATCGCCTCCTCGACCCCGGTGACGCGGTAGAGCGAGACCACCGGTCCAAAGGTCTCGGTCGCGTAGGCGGTCATCTCCGGCGTGACGCCCTCGAGCACGGTCGGCTCGTAGAACGAGGGGCCGAGGTCGGGGCGGGCGCGGCCCCCTGCCAGCACCGACGCGCCCTTCGTCCGCGCATCGTCGACGTGCTCAGCCACGGTCGCGAGCTGGCGCGGCGAGATCAGGCAGCCCATGTCGGCGCCGTAGCCGAGGTCGCCGCCGAGCGCCAGCTTGCGGGTTGCCTCGGCGAATCGGGGCACGAAGCGGTCGTAGATCGCGTCGACCACGTACATCCGCTCCATCGAGATGCACAGCTGGCCGGCGTTCGAGAAGCAGGCGCGCAAGGCGCCGTCGACGGTGCGGCCGAGCGGCGCGTCGTCGAGCACGATCATCGCGTTCTTGCCGCCGAGCTCCATCGAGCACTCGATCAGCCGCTCGCCCGCCCTGGCCGCCACGGTGCGGCCGACGGCGGTCGAGCCGGTGAACATCACGTAGTCGACGCGGTCGATCAGCGGGCCGCCGAGCTCGCTGCCGGCGCCGGTGACCACCTGGGCCACACCGCGGGGAAGCCCCGCCTCCTCGAGCAGGTCGACGGCCCAGAGCGTCGAGTAGGGCGTCTGCTGGTCGGGCTTGATGACGGCGCCGTTGCCGGCCAGCAGTGCGGGCAGGGCGTCGCCGATGCCGAGCGAGAGCGGGTAGTTCCACGGCGCGATGAAGCCGACGACCCCGCGCGGGTGGCGGTGCTCCCAGGCCTGGGTGAACGGCGGCATCGCGCCCTGGCGGCGGCGGACCTTGAGGTGCTCGGGGCCCGCGTGGGCGTAGTAGCGGGCGGTCGCGGCGGCGTCGAGGACCTCCTCGAAGGCATGCACGCGGACCTTGCCGTTCTCGAGCTGCAACAGGTCGAGGACCTCGTCCTGGCGGTCGAGGACCAGGTCGTGGAAGCGCAGCAGCACCTCGGCGCGCTCCTTGACCGGGACGCGCGCCCAGCCGGCGCCGGCGGCGCGGGCGGCCTGCACAGCGGCCTCGATGTCGGCCTCGGTGCCGCGGGGCACGCGGCCGAGCGGGGCGCCGGTGGCGGGGGCGTCGACGTCGATCCAGTCGCTCGCGGTCCGGTGGCCGACCGCACGGCGGGCCAGCCGCGCGCGCAGGTCGGCGCGGGGAAGGGTGTCGGCGGCGGGCCCGGTGTCGGTGGTCACCGTGGTGGTCATCAGAGGCCTCCTCGGGCTTCGGCGGGATCGCCCTGCGCGCCTGCGTCCTCCCAGTCGGCAGAGGCGCCGAGGCCGGCCGACTTGAGCACCTTGAGGCTCAGCAGCGCGCACTTGATGCGGGTCGCGGAGATGTCGATGCCGAGCAGGTCGAGCACGAACTGCTTGTCGAGGCGCAGGAGGTCGTCGATCGGCATGCCGATGACCTCGTCGGAGACCATCGACGCGCTCGCCTGGCTGATCGCGCAGCCGTGGCCGGAGAAGCGCAGGTCGGCGACCTTGCCGGCCTCCACCTTGATCTGGACGCGGAGCTCGTCGCCGCAGAGCGGGTTGGAGTCGTGAAACTCGAGGTCGTAGTCCGAGAGCTCGCCGAAGTGATGCGGGCGCTTGTAGTGCTCGAGGATGTACTCGCGGTAGAGGTCGTCCATCAGGCGGCCTGCGCGACCTCGTCCTTGATCCAGCCGTAGCCCTTCTCCTCGAGCTCGGAGACGAGCTCGGGGCCGCCCTCCTTGACGATGCGCCCGTCGTAGAGGACGTGGACGAAGCCGGGCTGGACGAGGTGAAGGATGCGCTGGTAGTGGGTGATGATCAGGACGCCCATGTCGGGGCCGGCGACGGCGTTGACGCCGTTGGCGACGATGCGCAGGGCGTCGATGTCGAGGCCGGAGTCGGTCTCGTCGAGCACGGCGACCTGGGGTCGCTGCATCGCGAGCTGGAGGATCTCCATGCGCTTCTTCTCGCCGCCGGAGAACCCGTCGTTCAGGTAGCGGCTGCTGAATTCGCGGGGGATCTCGGCGAGGTCCATCGCCTCCTCGGTCAGCCGGCGAAACTCCTTGAGCGAGATCGGCTCCTCGCCGCGCGCCTCGCGGTGGGCGTTGGCCACCATCCGCAGGTACTTGGCGACGCTGACGCCGGGGACCGCGACGGGGTACTGGAAGGCCATGAAGAGGCCGGCGCGGGCGCGTTCGTCGGGCGCGGCCTCGGTCAGGTCCTCGCCGTCGAAGGTGATCGACCCCTCGGTCACCTCGAAGCCGGGGTGGCCCATGATCGCGTTGGCGAGCGTCGATTTCCCCGAGCCGTTGGGGCCCATCATGGCGTGGATCTCGCCCCTGGAGACCTCGAGGTCGAGGCCCTTGAGGATCTCCTTGTCGGCGGCGCGGACGTGCAGGTTGCGGATCTCGAGGTCGGGCAAGGCGTTCGTTCTCCGGTTGTCGGGGGTCAGGCGGGCACCGCGGCGGGGCGCTTCGTGCCGAACTCGACGAGGTCGGCGAGCGACGTCTCCCGCAGGGCGCGGACCATGCCGCCCTGCACGCGGGTCCACAGAAGCTTGGTGGCGCAGCCGTGGCCGTGGTCGGACTCGTGCGAGCACAGCACGCGGCGCACCTCGTCGGTGAAGCACTCCATCGGGGCGATCGTGCCCTCGAGCGCCATCACGACCTGGTCCATGGTGATCTCCCCGGCCGGGCGCGCGAGCGCGTAGCCGCCATGGGCGCCCCGCGTCGAGACGACGAGGTCGGCCTTCTTCAGCTTGGCGACGACGTGCTCGAGGTAGGGCAGCGGGAGGCCCTCTGCCTCGGCGATGGCGTTGAGCGGCGTCGGCCCGTCGGTGTGCTGCCGGCCGAGCTCGACCATCAGTCGCACGCCGTACTCGGCTCTGGTCGAGAAGATCACTGCGGAGTAATCCTAGCGTTGAGGTCGGAATGGATCGGGCGGACTCGCCAGAGCTAGACTGGGCCCTTCCCGGGGCTGTAGCTCAGTTGGGAGAGCGTTCGGCTGGCAGCCGAAAGGTCGTGGGTTCGAATCCCATCAGCTCCACTTCCTCCACAAACCGCGCGATTTCGGCGCGGTTTGGAGTGCCACCCTCGGGGGGTGCTTGACGTTGACCCCAATAGTTGTCGTGAAAGTCAAGCACCCGTCGATACGCGCCTCGCGCGGCTCGCCTCGCGGCAGCACGGCATCGTTACCGCGCGGCAGCTTCGGGCCCTCGGCGTTTCGACGCGGGCGAGGGACCATCGGGTCCAAATCGGCCGCCTCCACCCCATCCACCGCGGCGTCTACGCGGTTGGGCACCGCGACCTCTCGGAGAATGGCCTCTTCGTCGCCGCCGTTGCCGCGGTCGGCGCCGAAGCGGCGCTGAGCCACGTCTCGGCGGCGGCGCTGTGGGGGTTGATGCGGCCGCACGGCGATGACGGCGTCGACGTCACCGTTACGCGAAGCATCAAGCCCCGCCCCGGCATCCGCCTGCACGTCACGCGCTCGCTGCCGCCGTTCGACGTGACGCGCCACCACGGCATTCCGGTCACCACGCCCACCCGCACCGTCCTCGACCTGGCCCAAGTGCTCACCGAGCGCAACCTCCGTCGCGTGGTCCACGAGGGCGAGGTGCAACGGCTCGTCAGCAACGACGAGCTCCGAGAACAGGTGCACCGCTCCCCCAAACGACGCGGTGGCCCCAGACTCCGGGCGATCGTCGACGAGGGCCCCGTCCGAACGCGCAGCGAGTTCGAGGAGGTGACGTACGACCTGCTGGCGCGCAACCGCTTCCCCCGTCCAAAGACCAATACGCCGCTCCCAGGGCTCCCGTCATGGCTCGAAGTCGACTTCCACTTCCCGGGCACGTCGCTCGTCGTCGAAGCCGACGGCGATCAGTTCCATGGCACTCGCTGGCGGCGCCGCATGGACGCGCGCAAGCAGGCGTTGATCGAGGCGGCCGGTTTCCGCGTCATCCGCCTCACCTGGGAGCAGGTGACCGGCGACGAGGCGCAGACGGTCCGGCGCGTTCGCCAGGCGCTCGAAACCTGATCGGCGGCGATCGCGCCCTCACGCCGGAAAGAGCCACGCCAGGCCCAACAGGCTCTTGTCGACATACGGGCGGTGGTCGTCCTCGAGGCCGTAGGCGAGGTCCTCGAGCAGGCCGCAGCGGGCGTGGAATCGCGCGCGGCCCAGCAACGCCTCGTCGGCGCCCGGCGCGCAGGCGTCCAGCGCTGCCGGTCCGAGATCGCGGTACAGCAGCGCCACGTCGCGAGCGGGGTCGGCGATCGCGGCGTCGGCCCAGTCGATGACGCCGGTCACCTGCAGCGTCTGGGGATCGACGAAGACGTGCTCGATGCCGAGGTCGTTGTGCGTGAGAGCGAGCGCGTCGGGCGCCGGCGGCGGTGCTGCCTCGAGGAAGGCCTCGACCGCCGGCCGATGGCCGGAGGGAATCGAATGCGATATGCGGGCGTAGTGCTGCGTGGCCTCCCGGAGCCATTCCCCAGGGGGGAAGGCGTCGATGTCCACGAGTTCGCGTGCTCGACCCAGCGGGACAGCGTGAAGCGCCCGCAACAGCCCACGTACCGCGCCTTCAACGCTCGAAGCCTGCGCGGCCCTCGCCGCGGGCGCCACCTCGAGCAGCGCCCGTGCCCGGCAATCGCTCGTAGGCGAGGCAGCCTCCGTCCGGGTCGACGCGCACCGGCTTGGGCACGGGCAGCGGCGAGACCTCAGCCACGGCCGCGAGCACGTCCGCCTCGCGCACGACGCCGGCCGGGTCGCCGCCCTCGACGCACCGCACCACGAGGTCGCCCTCGGCGAGATAGGCGACGTGGTCGGTGCCGCGACCGAGCGGGCGCATGGGCCGCATTACCGTAATTCTGCGGCCCCGGGACAGTTGAGAGGGCGTGCGCGTTGCCCTTCTCCTCCTCCTGACCGCCGCCGGGCTCGCCCTCGGCGCCTCCGCGGCCGGCGCCGCCACCGTGCACGACCCAGGGCTCCCGCCCTGGAGGGCGACGCCTCTCAGCCTTGCAAGGGCGTCGCCGCCGCAAACGCGTCGGCGGCGGCAAGGTCGAAGTCGCCGTAGTCGGACCCCAGCCCGCCGGCCACGAGCGCGGCGACCGCGCATCCCAGCACGGCGGCGTCACGCGGGTCGCGGCCCAGCCCGAGCCCGACCACGAAACCCGCCGAGAACGCGTCGCCGCAGCCGGTGGTGTCGACCACGTCGATGTCGAACGCGGGCACCCGCAGGACGCGGTCGCCCTCGGCGACCATCGCCCCGTCGGCCCCGCACGTCGCCGCCACCATCCCCACCCCGCGATCCAGCAGTGCGCGGCAGCCGGCCTCGAGCTCGGACTCGCCGGTGAACCCGAGCACCTGCTCGTCGTTGGGCAGGAAGACGTCGACGTGCGGCAACGCCGGCGCGATCCACTCGAACAGGCCGGGGTCGCCGCCGGCAAGCACGTCGGCCGAGGTGCGCGTGCCGCTCGCGCGGGCGTGCCCGAGCAAGGTCGCCGCCGCCTCGCCGCCCATGAACTCGGGCGCGCCGAGGTGGAGGTGGTCGGCCCGCTCGATCGCCTCGCGCGGGGCGTCGTCGGCCCCGTAGGTGGCGTTGGCGCCGACGACGTGGAAGGCCGGGCGCTCGCCGTTGGGCCGGATCGGAAGCACGCTGGCCGAGGTCTGGACGTCGTCGCGGCGCAGCAGCAGGTCGGTCTCGACGCCGCCGCGCTGCAGCAGCTCCACCAGCAGGTCGCCGAGCGGATCGGAGCCGATCGCGCCGGCGCTACGCGTGCGCGCGCCGAGCTTGGCCAGCGTCAGCGACGTGCCGCCTGCGGTCCCCGCGGCGCTCGCCCGGATCTGCTCGACGAGCTGGCCGCCCTGGCCCTCGGGGATCGCCTCGACCGGCCGGACGAGGACGTCGAGGACGTGGACACCCATCGCGATCGCGTTCACGAGTTTGCGCGCTCCACCGCT